>PVWI01000011.1 GCA_003003725.1 filamentous cyanobacterium Phorm 6
CGTCTATAACAGTTAATCGGCCGGCTGCTAGCCGTTTAGCAACGATAAAGTGCAGTAATTCAAAAGCATCTGCGGTTGCAGCTTGATTGTTTTCGTCATCGGAAACCAGGCCGCGGCAGTAATCCGATGAAATGATTTCTGTCGGTTGGAAATGCTGGCGCGCAAAGGTGGATTTGCCGGAACCGGATGCACCGATGAGTATGACTAAAGATAGTTCAGGAATCGTAATTTTCATAGTTTAATAATTGTAATTTTTTTTACTCATTTATCTGCGTTCATCTGTGTTTATCTGCCTTAAATCTGCGGTTTTTGTATCAATCAAACATTTAGGCAATCTTGTCTATTAATCAAGCAGAACATCATCATGTTCCTCTGCCATTTTTGCGAACGCTTCATCCCAACCGGCCCGCGGTTTTAGCGCTGTACGAATGGCAAATATTGCCATTTGCGTAGGCGAACCTACTTCTAAATCCTCCGAGCCAACGGATCGAAACTCCACCCCAAAACCAAACCGTTCAGCCACCCCATGCGCCCAAGCCTGAAACTCCCCGCGCGTCCATTCAAAACGGTGATCGCGGTGGCGAAATTTGCCCGCTGGCAAGTTTTCAAACTTAACGTTATATTCAATATTTGGAGTTGTAACGATCGCAATTTTCGGCCGCACAAACTCAAACAAAACCCGTTCAAAAGCAGCCAACCGTTCTAAATCAAGGTGTTCGATCACTTCAATCACCGCTGCTGCGTCAAAATCCGTCAAGCGGCTGTCCCGATAAATCAGCGAACTTTGGATCAATTGTAAGCGAGATTGCTGTGCGGGAGAAAAGTGATCGACTTGCAACCTTTCCTTAGCAATTTCCAAAGCCCGAAAAGAAACATCGACTCCGGTAATTTGGGCGATCGCACTTTCAGCTAAAAGCAATCGCAGCAGTTTTCCCTCGCCGCAGCCCAAATCTACCACTCGCTGAGCGCCGCAGGCTTTTAAAACCTCCACCACAGCTTCTAAACGCTGTTCGTTGAGGCTAATTCGCTGTTCTAAAACTTCCTCTTCTTGCTGGTGAGAAACTTCTAGTTTTTCCAGGTCAGTATTATCTGCTTCTGCTAATTGTGCCACAGCAAGGCGCGTCAAGCGGCGCTGGCGTTTCAAATAGCGATCGGCAATTTGTTCACGGGCGGGATGCGCGTTCAACCAACCTTCACCGTGATGCAATAACTTATCAATTTCATCATCGCCAACCCAGTAATGTTTGTCGTCATCCAACACCGGAATTAGCACGTAGAGATGGCTCAACAAATCCGCCAAACGAATTGTATTTTGCAGTTCCACAGCAAAGTAAGGACTCGCGCCCCATTCTGGAAATTGCGCGTCAAGAATCAGCGGTTTTGCTGTCACTTGATAGCCCAGTGGCTCAAACATTTCGCGCAGAAACTTTTCGCCACCGCGACAGGGCAAAACGGAGAGATTAACTGTTAGAGGAATTGGGGTTTCTGCGAGTTGTGGGCGGTCTTTGCAGCGCCCGGATAGGGCGGTACGGAAGACCTGGGCGAGGGCGACACTGAGAAAGGATGAGGCAACGTAGGGGCGATCGTTGACGTATTGTTCGAGCGGGCGATCGCCCGATTTCGACTTGCCGCGCACCAAAGCAACCGGATCGACATCTAACAGCAAAGCCGCCGTGCACCTTTCTGCATTTGCTTCGGGATAAAACACGCTGGCTTGTCCGAAAGTCATCGGAAAGCATTGAAGGCGATCGGGATGTTTGTGCAGCAAATAACCTAAATCTGTAGCTGGGACGCGAGTTGTGGAGATGGTTAATAACATCGATCTTTAGATTACAAATAAAGTTTACCAGAAGGTTCGTAGTGAGGACTTCAGTCCTTCTTTATGAAAACTAAAGTCTTGACTACGAACCTTTTTGGGTGAGGAATTTAGTCCTCGGATGGATGCGGACTAAAGTCCTCACTACAAACCTTTTTTGATGTTTTTCCCAAAATCATCAATGAGATTGCTGTTTTTCCCCACTCCCCAAATTCAACTTAGCCCGCAACTCATCCTTAATCCGATTTAAAATAGAATCCTCATCCAAAGAAGACAAAATCTTGCTCACAACAGCCTTCGGCCCATCATCTCCCCAAGACGCACCATTAGCCAAATAAGCCTTAGTAACTTGACCGATTCCGTAGCAAGAAACCCCAGCAATTGCAGCTTGAGTCACAGCCACAGAAAAATAAGGCCCCAAAGCCAAACCTCCCGTCGCCGGTGTCGCTAAACCCAACAATCCTTTCAAAGAACTTAAACCCAAATTAGCCAACAATTCCCCCGCAGTAATTCCGCCCATACTAATCGCAATTTTTTGCAGCAATTCCACCGCCCCCGCTTCCGTCATCGCAATGCCGTAAACTTTAGAGAGTGTTAATATCATCACCACATCAATTACCGCACCGCTAAGAATATCAACTACAGTAATTGGATTCAGGGCGATCGCCACAGCTTTAGTCATTACCCCATTCCAGATAATGCGATTAGCAGCATTATCTCGAATTTCCATTTTTCGCTGCACCAACTGCTCATTAATATCTCCCGCACAGAGCATCGTATTCAGCGCCACCAAAGATTTGCCTTCCCGGTCTAAAATCTCCAAAATCTTTAATTTTAAATCTTGCACTTGTGGCAAACTGCGCGTCATTTTGACTCCCATACTTCCATCGGGACGGCGCACCGCCTGCGCTGTCAAAGGTGAAGCCGCAGACATCACAATTTCATCGGGAGATAACAATTCTCTCACGCGATCGTCCCGAATTTTGTGATAAATTGCCAGTCTATCTGCATCGGGATACTGGTCAATTTTATTGAAAACTAATAACATCGGTTTTCCGGCTTCCCGCAACTGCGAAAGTGCTTGATATTCCACTTTCGTAATATCGCCAGCAACTACAAACAATATCAAATCGGCTTGTTTGGCGACGCGGCGGGCTAAAAGTTCGCGAGTTTCGCCGTCAACTTCATCTATTCCCGGAGTATCGATTAATTCTACTTGCGATAAACGGTAAATAACAGGCGAAAGTCTATCGGGTAAACCGTCATCAACACCATCTCCTACATCCCACTGGCCAATAGTTGTGGTGCGAGTCACGCCGTGAGTCGGGCCAGTTTCAAACACATTTTGACCGAGTAGCGCGTTTAAAACCGAAGATTTTCCCCTTCCTACCATCCCAAACACAGCAATTTGCACGCAAGCGCGCTCTAGCTTGTCCAGCATTGTTTCCAAGCCGCCAATTTCCGGTTCCAGTCCAGTTCGCTCTTGTGGTGTCAAGTCGAGATTTTCTACTATATCTCGCAGAGCATCTTTAGCGCGGCGCAGGTTGAGTTCTGCTTGAATGTCTGCGAAACTTAATATTGTGTCGTCTAATTCGCGATCGACATTTGAGAAATCCGATACTTCAGTCATTGTTACCTGATGTTATAGCTTTGCTTTACTTAAAGTTTTAACCGATATGATGCTATTCTAGCTTTTTCTGCGGGCTTTGTACATTGGGGATGACATAATGCTCGTGAGTGTCAACTTAAACCTGACCACCTTTGTATCTCTCGTTTATAGCCGAGGCCAGATCCCCCTAAATCCCCCTTAAGAAGGGGGACTTTGATCAGAATCTTGTCCCCCCTTCTTAAGTTCGTTAATAGCCGAGGACAGCTCCCCCTAAATCCCCCTTAAGAAGGGGGACTTTGATCAGAATCTTGTCCCCCCCTTTTTAAGGGGGGCTAGGGGGGATCTGGCCTCGGCAGCCAACAGAAGTATATGAATAAATTTGACATTAACTTGACACCAGCGAGCAATGCTATGTCCCTACAAATATCATGTAAAATCTATTTAATTTACCACCAATGATTAACGCCCAAAAAATAGCAAATTATCCATTTTTATTACGAGTAATAATTTTTCTATTAATTTTAGCAGCAATCTGGCTGCCCGTCGCCGCACCAATTTATCTGTTAGTTAAAGATAGCAACCTCGCAACTATTCTGACAATGGGATTGTTGTTTGTCGAGTTTCTGTTCCTAGTGCGGCGCTGGGGAAAACAGGTTTACGGACAAACGCAATTGCTCAAAAGTTACGGTTTAGTCAATACGCGACAAAACGGTTTTGAGCTTTTGACTGGATTGGCGATCGGCATTTCGATCGCTTTCACCCTATTTTTAGTGCAAGGACTGTTCGGCTTTGTCGCATGGCAAAATTCTGATAATTTGCCTCGAATCATTGCAGAAGGGCTATTAAGCGCCCTGGGAGTGGGTTTTGCGGAGGAGTTGGTATTCCGTGGTTGGTTGCTGGACGAATTGCAGCGGGATTACAACAATCAAATTTCTGTGCGGGCGAATAGCCTGATATTTGCCCTATCTCATTTTATCAAACCCGTGCAGGCAATGCTGCGGAGTTGGCCTCAGTTTCCGGGCTTGTTGTTGTTGGGTTTGATACTGGTTTTGGCAAAGCGCAACTGTCAAAATCGGCTGGGTTTGTCGATCGGGCTTCATGCAGGTTTAGTCTGGGGATACTATATAATTAACATCGGGGAGTTAGTACGATATTCTGGCTCTGTTCCCGATTGGGTTACTGGAATTAACGGCAATCCGTTGGCTGGGGCGATCGGGCTTTTGTTTTTGAGCGTCTTGGCTGTAGGAATGCGGCAGATGTCCCAACAGTCCAAAGGTTTGTAATATATCCATCAGGTGCGTCGCTATGAGATTGTTGGTATTTAGTTAGGAATTTATCGCAGGCGACACACCCTACAACTACAACTACTGCTGTTTTAGCAAAGGCATTATCAGATTCAATTGATATTTAGAGATTATTTAGGTTATAAATTATTTCTTGAGAACGCTTGATCGCAATAGTAGCAATCGCAGATAATAAGGGAAAATTATCGTCATAGTCTGCTTGATTTCGATATCGGCGCAACACTGCTAAATTATCGGCGATTAATTGATATCTTGAGTCAGGATTAATATCAAATTCTTGCCAAACATAGCGGTGAACATCGCTTGTTTTTGGCAAGGAATGGCCTTGTTTATCTCGCAAATAGTTCCGCGATAAGATAAAAGCAGCATAATAGGAACGACTAATAGCATCCCTCAATCGCGCCTCCTGTTCTGCAGGAATAGTTGCTTGACCAGCAAGTTCTTTTGCTAAATTTAGGTATTGCGACCAATCAAAACTCATCAGTATATTCCAAAATCGTATAAAAATGCTCCCGAATTTCATGGGATAATCCCCTAGACCAATTTCTACGCAATTCGTCTTCTCTATCCATTGCTTCATCGGGAGCGAGGTCTGTTAAGATGATTGAGAGAACCAGATGAACATAGTTAGGAATTTCGGGGTCATTGATGACTTGAAGTAATAGTCTTTGTTCGGGGAAATAATTGCTAATTTGAACGGGTGCTTCTAGCACAACGGGAAGTAAAAACGGATATTTGTTAATAAATTCAATAACTTCTGTTTTGTCTCGGAAAATGTATGCTTTTTCTATGGTTTCGATGTCTGATTGGGAAATGAGGAAAGGCGCGACACTTGGTGCTGATATTTTTTGTAAAATTAAGGATGCTATGGCATTTTGTTCGGCTTCTGGTAGTTGAGAGACGGTGGCAAAAGTTTCTGCTAATAGGTTATTCATTTTATAAATCTCCTATGGGACTATTCGTGATAAAAATCAATATTTCTAATTATAATCTGTTCGGCGGTGAATCTGAAAAAAAAATAGTTTACTACGCTGGAACCCATCCTAAATCAGCACCAACTCCTCCGTAAATAAACCAGACTATTTCAGCAGACTTGTCTATACAGAAAGCATTGACACAATGACAGTGATTTTCCAAAACAGAACTTACGCACAGGTGGCCAGAAACCGGGTTTTTTGCGATATCCTTTGCTGTACTCCACAGATTAAGTAAAAAACCCGGTTTCTTTGTCGGGAGTGCATCCAGGAGTGCCAAAAACAAATCGAGTCACCTCTGGCGACCAAAAAAGTGAAAAAGAAAAAAGAGTAAAGAGCAAAAGGGCAAAATAGCAAAGAAGAGTCCTCGCCGGGAAAACTAGGACGAGGAAGAAACCGAAGCCACCGCTACGCGAAAACCCCTGCCCCACCACCTGATGACCGCCGAGACGTAGAGACGATCGGCACTGCGGCAATAGACCGCATTGTTGACCCAGGAACCACCACGCTGCACCCGGTTTTTACTATCTCCACCACTTTCCCAGGCACTTCCGTCAATCGGCGCACCGTTATAATTATCGTGGTAAATATCTTGACACCATTCCCAGACATTCCCGTGCATATCATAAAGTCCAAAGCTATTGGGCGGAAAACTACCCACAGCAGTTGTTGTTTCACGATAGATTCCCTTCGGTGCAGTACCGTAGGGATAATTGCCGTTATAATTAACTAAATCCGGGGTAACTGTGTCCCCAAAATGAAATGGAGTAGTTGTCCCAGCCCGACAAGCATATTCCCATTCCGCCTCACTAGGAAGGCGATAGCTTCTACCCGTCTTCTGAGACAATCTCACACAAAATTCAACAGCATCATTCCAAGAAACGTTTTCTATAGGAAGGTTTTTACCCTTGAAGTGAGAAGGGTCGGGTTTAAGGTCATACTGAATTTTGGGCAATTTAGCTACTGCTGCCCACTGTGCTTGATTAATCGGGTATTTCCCCAGCAGAAACGGTTTGATTGTCACCTGATGTTGAGGTCTTTCAAAGTAATAGCTTTTTGCTTCACTTGCAGGTGCACCCATTGTGAAGCTGCCTTTGGGGATAGAAACCATTTCTAAAGTAATGTCCTTGACGATAGTTTCTGTAAAAACCTGTGCTTGACTTTGGCTGCGCTTGATGATTTGCCCCTTTGAATTCACTGTCACCGTTTCAAATTGAACTGTTTTTAGGGAATTTGACGATATTTTTACAGGTTGAGGCGATTTGTTCCCCAAACTTTGATACACAGTTGGTGTTGGTGGTGGTGTCGGTGGTGGTGGTGTAGGAGGCGGCGACAAAGATAAAATTGCTTGCAATGCTTGCTCTGCATTTTGATAGCGCTGACTGAAATGGTCGCGCACCATTTTATCTAGCACATTTGCTAAATTATTACTAACTTGCGCTTGATTTCGCCAAATAACTTCTCCCGTCTGCGGATCTTCTGGTAAGGTATAAGGAGCTTGACCAGTCAATGCTTGAATCCCAATCATCCCCACTGCATAAATATCGCTACACGGTTTAGGTTTGCCGTTCGCTTGTTCGCTGGGCATATAACCCGAAGTACCAATGCCAACGGTGAAGCTAGTTTGTCCTTGAGCATTAACAATCATTGTGCTAATTTCCTTGACCGCTCCGAAATCAATCAAGATAATTTTACCATCTTGGCGGCGCATTAAATTAGCAGGTTTTAAGTCGCGATGAATCACATTTTGCTGATGAACAATGGCTAAAACTTCTAATATCTCGTGCAATAATTTAATAGTATGGGATTCGCTTGATTTTTTACCGAGAATCAGTTCTTTGGTAAGGTCATGTCCTTCGATAAAATCTTGCACCAAATAAAATTCGCCATTTTCCTCAAAGTGGGCGGAAAGGCTGGGGATTTGGTCGTGTAGCTTACCCAATTTATACAGGGTTTCGGCTTCTTTGTCGAAGAAGCCTTTGGCAATTAGTAAGTCGGCGGGTTTTAGGCTTTTCGGTTTAAGATGTTTGACAACGCACTGGGGATGTCCGGGTAAGTCTAAATCTTTGCCAAGGTAGGTGTCGCCAAAAGCGCCTTGTCCCAAGAATTCGATAATTTGATAATGATTGCGGAGGGTACAACCCAGCATAGTTTTCAGGGAATGCAGTGGAAGTTAGGATATATTGTCGCACAAAAAGTAATGAGATGCTTAAAATCAGAATCGTTGCCACAATTATACTGCTAGTTAGTGCCTGTTGTTCATCTCCCGCACAAGCACAAAATTATGCACAAATCAAGCAAAATAACTCTTTAGTTCAAGTGCAGCCCGCGCGAGAACAAATTCTCAATGCTTGCGTGCAGAATCAGGCTGAAACTTTGCCAAATCCTTTTACGGATGTGCCATCAAATCACTGGGCTTACAAAGCAGTTTTGACGATGTATTATTGCGGCGCTTACCGAGAAGCAACTGCGCCTGTGTTTCCGACATCAGATACTGACAACACTAATTCCAGGAATCGCAGGTGATTTTAACTTTGGCTTCACCACAATTTGCACATCGCACCCTAAAGCATTTAAAAACCGAAACAACCTTTCTGTAGAAAAACCTGTTAGCTTTCCTCTCCTCAAGGCTGAAACTTTGGGCTGGTCAATTCCTAATATTTCTGCTGATTGAAGTTGATTCAGTTTCCTTTGAGTAATTATCTGATTTATCTGGCGCACCAGTTCAGCCTTCATCAGCATTTCATCAGAATTAGGCATACCCAAATCAGCAAATACATTGCCACTACTAACTTGAATATCGATTTCTTTACTCATGATTTCCCCCTTATATGGTCTTAGTTATTCCTGAAAAAGTAGTGATAAGAAGCCGTCTATTCCAGCTTTTTTAGAAATATAAGCACATCTTATCACTACTGATTTCAGTCTTACTTACTCTTGAACTCTTCGTAATGTTCTTGAGCTCGTTTTAGCCTTTCTTGGATTAACTTAATATCCTGTTGTGGTGTAGCAATTCCTTTTTTAGACTTTTTCTGAAAAGCGTGCAAAACATATACTGTATCTCCAAACTTTACCGTGTAAACTGCTCGATAGGTATCCCCATCACAGTCATCGGTAATTTCTAAAACTTTTGCACTTCCAAACCCTTTGAGAGGTTTAGCATATTGGTGTTTTCCTCCTGTTTGTGCTAGATACAGAGCATAGCCCATGATGTCATGTACATCTTCAGGAAATTCTTTAAGATCGTTCAGAGAACTTCCGATCCATACAATAGTTTTGAGTGATATTTGTGTCATTTTTATAGTATTTTATTAAGAATTTTATATAGTTTTGAGTGATATTTGTATCATTTTTACAGTATTTTATTAAGAATTTTCTCATGCTTCACCACTTCCTGTTGTTTATAGCTACACTTCTATTATGCTAGATTTAGCATAAAATGTCAAGAGTTATTGCCCAATAAATATCAACATCAAAACTGAGCCCGAACGGTAAAGGAATAATCCCCGCCTGGTTCAAGCTGATAATCCCATTTTTCCAGAAAACGGTGCAGCGGTTCCTGAATCAATGCCCTACCCTGAGAAGGCTCCAGAATCAGTGTTTTTTCTTCCCGAAAACGCCATTGAAACTGCCACTCAAAATGGCCGGCACTTACTTCACCCTCAATGGTGCCTTTTAGCCAAGATTGACCCGTAACTCGGACATGGGCTGTAGTTTCCGGCAAACGTCTCGAACTCACCTTTTTGTTTCCGCGCTTGTTTCTGCAATGGTACGATTGTTGTAAAGACTCATGGCTTTTTCTACTCCTTGGTGGAGGCTAAGTTCCACAGCTTCTACAACTAATTTAAGCACTTTCTCTACTAATTGACTTTCCTCTGAGGAAAATTTTCCTAATACGAAGGAAATCGTATCTTTGTCATTTTTAGCAGGATCGTTTTGAGGTTTGCCGATGCCAATCCGCAGGCGGGGAAATTTGTCTGTACCTAAATGAGAAATTGTTGATTTCATGCCGTTGTGGCCGCCGGCTGAACCTGCTAGCCGCATTCTGAGTTTGCCGATCGGCAAATCCATATCGTCGTATACTACTAATACGGACTCTGGAGGTATTTTGTACCAATCTGTGGCCGCCCGAATCGCTTGGCCGGACAGGTTCATGTACGTCAACGGTTTCAGCAAGCGGATTTTCTGTCCCCGCGGCCGATTTCCCTCGCCAAATATGCCTTGAAATTTGCGGTTTTCTGACAGGGAAATTTGCCAAGATTTAGCCAAGGTATCCACTGCATTAAAGCCGATATTGTGTCGCGTGCGATCGTACTTTGGTTCGGGATTTCCCAAGCCAACGATTAACTGAGGAATGACTAACTCTGTGGGTATTTCCGACTTCTGAATCTTGTTCATCTAACTGTCTGTGCTATCTTCCTTGGCTGCCGCGAGTTTTTCGGGTTCCGGCTTTTTGGTAGTTGCGACTGCTTCTTCTAACTGCTTGGCTTCCCGCGTAAACTCCGACTCAAAATCCCGCGAAGCGTCTTGAAATCCCCGCAGTGCTTTTCCGAAACTCCGACCGATTTCCGGTAATTTTTTCGGGCCGAATACCAACAGGGCGATGGTAAAAATTACTGCCATTTCCGGCAAACCAATTCCAAAAATATTCATTTTTTTCTCCGGTATTTTGTTTAGTTATTTAGCATTTAATTACAAGCCCGTAACCGGAAAGGGCAAGGGAAAATGGGAAAACTTAGCTTTTACCATTTCTCCTCTACCCTCAGCTTTTACTGTTAGTCTTAAATTTCGCTGCTCAAAATTTAGCGGCCGAGACTCGACCAATCGACATCCACATTCTCTAGAATCAGAGAAGAGTTGTAGATTTGCAAAATAATCAACAAGAACACGAAAAACAGTCCGATGAACGCGCTCATCAATAGGGTGGTTCCCCAACCTGGGGCTACCTTGCCGTATTCTGAGTTAAGGGGTTTGAGTATATCTCCTAACCAAGTCCGTTGTGCCATAAATAACCTGCAATGAATCTCTACAGAAAAGTTTGACATATTTTCACCCCTAATGGCGATCGCAATTTCTCAGAAATGCGGCAGGGGGACTGAGAACAGCGGGAGTGGGCTCGGCTGCCCTACCGTACCGCGCCTAAAATCACTACACTTTTAGACGGATTGTTATTTTTTGTAATATTATAGAAGGGATCACTCATAATCGATCGCAAATATGGAACCAGCAGCAGTTCTCGGCATTTCTCTCGGTCTGTGTCTTGTGGCAATGACCGGCTTCTCGATTTACACGGCTTTTGGCCCTCCCGCTAAGGAATTGAGAGATCCTTTTGAAGAACACGAAGATTAGAGAAGGAAGAAGGAAGAAGGAAGAAGGAAGAAGGAAGAGGGAAGAAGGAAGAAGGAAAATTTTCCCAATTCTCCCCCTCTCCCAATTCTCCCCCTCCCCGTAGCGATCGAACTTCTGTGCTGCGATCGACCGATCGCCCCCAGTCAATGCTATATTCTTCAGAAATACGCTAAATCTATATTTGAAAAATCTATCTTGCAGTTAAAGTAAAAATTATCAATTTTCACGCAAAAGCATAATGGGCAATACCTTTGGGCATTTATTTCGGATTTCGACATTTGGGGAATCTCACGGCGGCGGTGTCGGAGTAGTAATTGATGGTTGTCCTCCCCTGGTGTCGATCGACGCATCGGAAATTCAAGCGGAACTCGATCGCCGCCGCCCCGGACAAAGCAAAATTACTACACCCCGCAAAGAAGCAGATACCTGCGAAATTCTGTCGGGTGTGTTTGAAGGCAAAACTCTGGGAACTCCGATCGCCATCTTAGTCCGCAATCAAGACACTCGCCCTCAAGATTACGGCGAAATGGCGACAACTTACCGCCCTTCCCACGCCGACGCTACCTACGATGCTAAGTACGGAATTCGTAACTGGCAAGGCGGAGGTCGATCGTCCGCAAGAGAAACAATTGGTAGAGTAGCAGCAGGCGCGATCGCCAAAAAAATTCTCTTCCAAGCAGCAGGAGTCGAAATAGTCGGCTATGTCAAACGCATCAAAGACTTAGAAGGTGTTGTAGACCCCGATACTGTTACCTTAGAACAAGTAGAAAGCAACATCGTCCGCTGTCCCGATCCCGAATGCGCCGAAAGAATGATTGAACTAATCGAAAAAATTCGTGATAGTGGAGATTCGATCGGCGGTGTAGTCGAATGCGTCGCCCGCAACGTACCCAAAGGCCTGGGAATGCCCGTATTCGACAAACTCGAAGCCGATTTGGCCAAAGCCATCATGTCCTTACCAGCCAGCAAAGGCTTTGAAATTGGTTCGGGCTTTGCCGGGACTCTACTACTCGGCAGCGAACACAATGATGAATACTATACTGATGAACAGGGAGTAATTCGTACAGTCACGAATCGCTCCGGTGGAATTCAGGGTGGCATTGCTAACGGTGAAAATATCATTTTGCGGGCGGCTTTCAAGCCAACTGCAACAATTCGATCGACCCAGCGCACAGTTACCCGAGAGGGTGAAGCAACACTGCTAGCGGCCAAAGGACGGCACGATCCTTGCGTTTTGCCAAGAGCTGTGCCAATGGTGGAGGCGATGGTAGCTTTAGTGTTGTGCGACCATCTGCTGCGCCATCACGGACAATGTGGAACCTTAAAGTCTGAATTTTAAAATGGAAATCAGCTTGTCCTCTGTAGTGGCAAATCCCCTTGATTGCCCTCAACCCTCCGAAGCAATGAACGGTATAGATGATTTTGTAGTACAGTTCTGGGGCGTGCGGGGTAGTGTTCCGACACCAGGATCGGAAACTGTTCGCTACGGCGGAAACACTTCTTGTTTGGAAATGCGAGTCGGTGGAAAACGCTTGATTTTTGACGGCGGAACTGGCTTGCGGATGCTGGGAGACCAGTTGGTGCAAGAAATGCCCGTGCAAGCTTATATGTTTTTTACTCACTATCACTGGGATCACATTCAAGGGTTCCCGATGTTCGCCCCAGCTTTCATCCGTGGCAATAGGTTTGATATTTACGGGGCTATTCCCCCGGATGGAGATTGCCTGAAACGGCACTTCGTCGAACGGGTTCTGCACTCGAATTCGCCGGTGCCGCTGATGGGTTTGCCGGCAGATTTGAATTTTCACGAGATCAATCACAACCAGACGATGATGCTGGATGATATTGAGATTAGGACTGGTTCTCTGAATCACCCGAATACTGCTATGGGATATCGGGTGACTTGGCAAGACCGATCTGTTGTTTACTGTTCGGATACTGAACATTTTCCCGATCGACTAGATGAGAATATTTATAATCTAGCCCTCGATGCTGATGTGCTGATCTACGATGCGATGTACACCGACGAGGAATATCACAACCCCAAGTCTCCGAAGGTGGGTTGGGGACACTCGACTTGGCAGGAAGCGGTGAAAATAGCTAAGGAGGCCCGGGTGAAACGGGTGGTGATTTTTCACCACGATCCGGCTCATACTGACGATTTTCTCGATCGTATCGCCGAAGATGTGCAAATCGCTTTTCCGAAGGCTGTTATGGCTCGCGAAGGTCTTATTTTGCCGATCGGCTTCTGAACTTTCGTCGGTACAGTCGATCCGTACCTTTGTCAAACTATCATTTGATGTGGAGCAAGTCTCGCGACCTGCTCCACAACTCTTTTTATCTGTAGCAAACACGATACGTGCGTGGTATAATTCTTGGCTAGTAACTTTTTAGGAAAAATATTTAAGGTTATTTTGATTGTTTTACCCGCGATTCTTTGAGAATATCGGGCAAAACTAACAGTTTTCTATTCAGAGCGGAAGTCGATCGGATAAAATTTGTAAGTGCGATCTCTTGGTTTTCTGTGACTGTGACGCCTGAAAATATACCGCTATACAAGCAGTATCTAGCGCAGGCAACGTCTCAGAAAAAGCGAAGTATCGTACCCACCACTAAATCAAACTGAAATTTTAGTGCGATGTCCTCTTATCTGTTATCAAGTAACCACTTATATCAATTCTGGTTGCATCGGAATTAATATTACCCAAAATCAGGAGACGGCGAGTGCCTTTGTCCTTACAATTAATCTGACGCGCCAGAAACGGCATCTTGAGTCTCCTCGCTGATCACCTGACGGCGCAGCCGGAATTGATATTATCTGCCAGATTGCTTCCGCAAAACGCACAGCAAGAAGTAAAATAATTGGAGGATTGTCGCAGGCGAAAAGGTAAAAGTTTTAAGAGTCAACAAACACCCCGTGAGCAACGCCAAGATTTCACTCTTGCACTCCTGCTCCGCAGGTGGAAGCAGACTTACTGAATCCGGCTCGCCTCCTTAATTCTTTGAGTAATATCAAATCCGTGCTTCATCGGAATTGTAAAATCGAGTCGTACCGCCAACACTCAACCACCCAGTCAGTTTTTCGACTAACAGTTAACAGTTAACAGTTAACAGTTAACAGTCAACAGTTAACAGTTAACTGTTGACAGTCAAAAATCATTCGGGTGAAACCGGATTTGAGAGAATTCCTAAAGAAAAAATTTGAGGTTACAGTTACGAAAAAACACAAGTACGATGCTTTTTTTGGAACATGAATATTGGCAAATCTGAAAAGCAGATCTGAAAGCTTTTCTCTACAATCTGAGTGATTTTTCAGCAGTCAATTTCACTCTAAAGAAAGAAACGATCGCTCTTTGGTTTGGGAGTAGCTGCACGCAAAGCGAATGTTATGACTTGACTATCAAAATGGGAAATTTACGTTTTAGACCTTCAGCAAATCGATACAGATGGATTGCCCTAGGCAGTTTCGCTGTAATTATGGGTATTTCAGGGGCCCTTGCCTACCGCCTAGCTCCGCCACCGGGATTTTTGGCTCAAGGCACTCTCAATTCTAATAGTCCACCAGTCAAATTTTCGAGTACGGGGACGACAATTCTCAAGCAGGGAGAACAACTGACTCCCGATGTTTTGCTGGCAGATAATGTTGTCAAAGCAGTGGCAGATGCAGTTAAGCTGACGCCTCAACAAGTTCGACAAAATGCTAGCGTCAAGATTTCTAAGCCGGAACAACCACTAGAGATTGCTGTTGGGTATCGATCGCTCGATCGGGATCAAGCAGTGCAAACGGCGGATATGTTGATGAAGGGCATGGTGGAAAAAAGCCGCCTGATTAATAGATATCGGTGGCAATCAGTCAATCAGTCGCTCAACCAACGCTTGGCGCAAGTCACTCAAGACCTGAAACAAGCTCAGCAAAAACTAGACCAATACGAAAGAGAGCGTGTTCGCCTGTTGCAGCAAATGAAGCTTCAGCAAGACTTTTACAACAAAACTCAACTGGCAATGGCGGATACGCAAGCGTCGGAAAAAGAAATGGTGAGCAGTTTTGCCGCTGCTACAGCGCCGCAAATTGTGGCGACGCCCACAAGCGATCCGACAGTGCCTCTGATTTTGGGAGTTGGGCTGCTGTTGGCGATTTTGGTCAGCCGCGGTTTGATTCCTTCGGTGGCGGATTGGCAGCACAAATCAGCTTTTCAGCGAGAAGAGAGCGATCGGCTTCAAAGTGCTTTGTACCGACTGATCAAAGAAGGCAGCGGCGAAATCACTCTGGTGCGGTTTGCGATGGAGACGCGACTGTCGCCGGATGTCGCTCAGCGTTTTTTGAACCAACAAGCTGAAGTCTTTAATGCCAATTGCGAAATTAAAGACGACGGCAGCATCTTGTATCACTTCCACATTTAAAGGGCTGCTGGCGATAGCGCTACACTCGAAAATTTAGCCGAAAAATTTAGCCGATCGAACTTTAAAAAAGTTCGATCGGCTTGCTTTTTGGATAATTGGCTAAAAAATATTTTATTTTTGTGTTCGGCTAGCTATAATTGTAAAATATCAGTAAATTTACGGTTGCTTTTACCGAAGCCCCTGGATAAGAAACTATTTTTTAGTTAAAAATCTATTAGGGGGTGACTCACCTCAGTATAACTTCTGTATAACTGCTGTATCATCGATCGATAATTTGTTGAGAGATGTTGGGTAGTTTCACATAGGAAACTAAATCGGGCAAGAGCCTAGAATTCAACTCCCAGCCTGAAAGCGTGAGTCTTCATATTCAAATTTTGCAATCACCTGTTGAGGTTAAATCATGATATTAGGCATAATTGGTTCTTCTTTCGTAGTTTACTTTTTACTAATGTCGATCGCCAATTACGGCGATACTGGAATGTAGACTATTTAAGGCACTCACCCACTCTCTACAGAAGGCAGCAGGCAAAAAAGCTTTGACAACTTCGGTAGATTCTGGGCCTGAGACGTGTCTGTGGTGTACGCAATCGAAACAGAAAATGAATGGATGAAGGAGTCGTTAAGTACCGCTGTGACTGGCAAGAGGCAGACCCTGTACCTGCGGCGAATATAGCAGATTTGATGGACTGGCGCGATCGGCTTCACTCTTGGGGACTGATTAGCGTCTACGAAAATGGCATCGGATTTGGGAACGTCAGCGTCAGGATCGGCAATTCTTGCCAATTCGTGATTTCCGGCACCCAGACTGCACACTTGCGGTCTCTGGGGCCGGAATCATATTGTACTGTTACCGAATTTAACTTAGAACAAAATTTTATCGGCTGCCGGGGCCCCGTACCAGCTTCGTCGGAGTCCTTAACTCATGCTGCTCTATACCTTCACAGAGATGATGTGGACGCAATAATTCACGTCCATAACCCGAAACTATGGCAGCAACTGCTGTTTAAGATTCCTACTACTAGAAAAGAAATACCTTACGGCACTCCTCAAATGGCCTTAGAAATGTTTAGACTTTTTGAGGAGGAGAATTTGGCCGATCGTCAAATTCTGGCGATGGCCGGTCACGAAGACGGAATTATCTGTTTTGGCAGCAGCTTGGACGAAGCAGGGACTGTGCTTTCGGCTGCGATGAATTAGATTGGGTTTGAGCGTTGAGTTCACTTAGCGATCGCCTGAGTTGCTTGGTGCAAGGATCGAACATCAAACTCTGGCAACAGCTCAAAGATTTCCAGGTGCCTCTTGCCTCTGTGGTAATGGAAAGATATTCTAAATAGCAGATACATACTATATTCAATCGTAAAAGCTGAGGGTCATTGTGAATCCAACTAAACTTGTAAGCTCAAAAGAATTGCAATCAGAGGTATCTCGTCTCACCGAAGAGCTGCAAATGCGCGACCAATTGGTGCAGCAGTTATCTCAAGAACTTTTCAGACTGGTCAAGGGAAATTCGAGTTTTGTGCCGGCGCCGGAAGTTTCCGATCGCCACCTTGCTCAAATGCAGGCGATGCGCGAACAACTGCAAGCTGTGGAAGAACAGGTGGGTTTTTATCAGGAACAAATCGCGGAGCGGGATACAGAGGTTTATCAACTGCGACAGTCGGTGCAAGAATTGACCGATCGCTCTCGGATGCTGGAACAGGTGGTTCAGGAATTGCCTGGGGTTTACCGCCAGAAGTTTGCTGAACGGATCGAGCCAATTAAGGACAAGTTGGATCAACTGCAAAAGGAAAATCGCCAGTTACACACAGAATTGCAGAGCGTGACTTACCGTCTGGCGGTGCGGAATCGCAAGGCTAAGGGGCTGGATCTGCCGAGCGTCGATCCTGATGACGATCGGGGTATTCAAATGCCGAGCTTTGGCAATGTCTAGGGTGTTGATTTTGGCGGGGGACGAGCCGGACTTGGCCGCAAGTCTTTCTGCGGCGATCGCTCAATCTCATCCTTTAACTGAAGTCGATATCTGTAAGGTTTCTGAATTCTATTCTGGTGCGCTTGCAGATGATGAGACGATATTTTGTCCTTTGACGCTGGATCTGCCATCGGATCTGGTTTTTCCGGGTCGGGATGTGTATGAATTTTGCGGCAATGTGTCGGCGGCGCGCGATCGAGTGGCTCAGGATTTGCAAGTACCTGTGGGCGACGGCAGTTTTTGGCTACCTGTGGTGTTGACGGCGAAGGGGCCGCTGTATGCTGAGGCGATCGGTGTCCAACCCGATCGGTTGTCTGGCGAGTTGATTTACTCTCAACCGGTGCATTTGTCGGATGTTTGGCGACAGCAGTTATACGAGTTGGCTTACCGCTTGCTGGATCTTTTAAATGCACCACCGGCGACTTATTTGATGCAGTTCGGGTTCGTAGGGGAAAGGATTTGTTTCGATCGACTTTGGCCTTTTCCAGCCGCACCTGCGATCGCTTCTGTCTGCGTTCAAGTGCCGGATTTATTCCTATGTCATTGGTGTTGCTTGACAAATAAGCCGATTTATGATATGCAAATTACTTCTTGATCTTTCTAGTGAGGATTGTCGTCGTCTCTCGATCAAGCAACTAAAGCGGGAGTTTCAGCGGGGACAATTTGCTCAAAACTATCAAAAATTTCAAACAGTTGGTCGAGTTGAGTAATTTCAAAAATTAGCCTGACTGTGGCTGAGAGGTTGCAGATGACGAGGCGACATCCACGATGGCGGGCGGCGTTGAGCCCGCCGACTAAGGCGCAGATCCCGGAACTGTCGACAAAATCTACGTCTCCCATGTCTATTACCCAGAGTTGGTGGCGATCGGGCAAAATTTCTGCTAACTGTTGTTGGAGGAGACTCCCTGCTTGGGAGTCGAGGCAGTTGTGAGGTTGGAGGATGATGTGTTGCTGGAAGTTGGGATCTGCCATAACTGTTACCCGCTTGATTGTTAAGTATGAATAAGTAAATTTAGTTGCTGATGCCGTTGAGAGACAGCATAATTTTAGCTAAAGTTTCAGGAGGCGATCGGGAAAGTGTGATAGATTAAGTAAGATGACTGGCTGGCGATCGAGCAGGATACAACCGCTAGAATTCTTGATTGACTGATTATCTCACTACAGCTAATTTTTGCTTACGCGCGCGATCGCGACTCTGCTGTGTTCTTCATCACTGCGAAAGATTGCACTATTGGCTGAATCAAGCCAATATATAAAAGTATTCAGCTTTGCAAAAGTTTACGAAGGCAGCATCCAATGTCTTTTGAGTTTTTATCGTTAGAGACTATTCAGCAATTTGCCCATGATTACGGTTATTGGGCAATATTTCTGGGAATTTTACTGGAAAATCTGGGAATTCCTCTCCCAGGTGAGACGATTACGATTGCTGGCGGGTTTTTGGCTGGTAGTGGGGAACTGAATTACTGGTTTGTGCTCGGAAGCGCGATCGGCGGTGCGACTGTGGGCGGAAATTTGGGTTATGCGATCGGCAGATACGGCGGCTGGCCACTACTGCTGAAGCTAGGACAATTTTTCCGCTTTCGGGAAGAACAACTGTTTGACTTAAAAGAAAAGTTTAGCGAAAATGCAGCTAAAGCGGTATTTTTGGGCCGTTTCATCGCACTGCTGCGAATTTTTGCTAGCCCTCTAGCGGGCATCGCAGAAATGCCTTTTTGGAAATTTTCGCTATTCAACATTCTAGGTGCAGCAAGCTGGGCATCTGTCATGGTAAGTTTGTCATATTTCCTAGGACAAGTTGTGTCTTTAGAGAAGTTGGTAGCTTGGGCGGCTCAATTTGCTGTATTTGCTTTGCTGTTAGCAGTTGCTTGGATTGTAATTCCTATGTGGTTAGAGTCGCGGACTTTGGACAAGACTAAGTAAGATTGGAAGCGATTCCCCAAAAAAACTCAATCTTCTTGTGGAACGGGCCGGAGAGCCCGTTCATAAGAATAGTGGAACAGATGAAACTCAATCTTCTTGTGGAACGGGCCGGAGAACCCGTTTACAAGAGTAGTTGAACAGATGAAACTTACATTTTGTACCAATATCAGCAACGGGCTCTCCGGCCCGTTCCACAAACAATAAACTTTTTACTGAGGCGGACTTCTACACATCTACATTTATAAAAAATAAAAATCATGGGATACACTACAATTTTTGACGGAATATTTCATTTAAACAAGCGGTTATTTGACAGTGAAACTCTTTACTTATTAGAGTTTTCTCGGACTAGACGGATGAAGCGAAATCCTGCGATTTTGCAAGATGTTCCCGATGCGGCGAGAACAGCGGTGGGTTTGCCTGTGGGCGAAGAAGGCTGCTATTTTGTCAATGAAAAGTGGGATGAAGATTCGGAATTGTCGATCGTAGATTACAACCACCCGCCGAAGACTCAGCCGGGATTGTGGTGTCAGTGGATTCCGACTGCTGACGGCGGGGGGATTCAGTGGAGTGGCACGGAAAAGTTTTATGATTATGTGGAATGGTTGCAGTATCTTATCAACAATTTTATCGAACCTTGGGGTTATGTTTTGAGAGGCGAGGTGAATTGGCAAGGGGAAAGGGAGGAAGATGTGGGTATGATTTGGGTTGAGAATAATGTGATTATTTTGCCGGAGGGCGCGCAGGAATTGTTGAGGTATGCGGTGTCGCCGGTATCTGTGCCAAAGGTGGTTTGGGATTGTTTGCAAGCGGTGGAAGCGACGGGAGTTCCTCTGACTGGTTGGTATGAATTAGTCGATCGGGCTGTGGAGTTGGGACACGGGGAAGCGGCGCTGTGGGTTAAGCCTAATATTGACAAATATTTTGATGGTATGGAACGGGGTTTTGAGTTTGAGGGGAAGGTAATTAAAATGACAGATATGATGGAGTGAGCGGTTGTTTTGATTGCGGATAATCCGGTTATAATTGTGAGTACAATCGCAAAAGGATGTAGTATGACGGCATCAACAGAAATTCGCGAAGAAGTAGTTGAGAGTAAAGCACAGCCTTATTACTCTCCTGAAGAGTATTTAAAGCTGGAAGAAGCGGCAGAATTTAGAAGTGAATACCACGATGGCAAGATAATTCCTATGACAGGCGGAACACCGAATCACAATCGTATAGCCCTTAATTTTGGTGGGGCTCTTAATTTTGCTTTGAAGGGGCAACCCTATGATGTATTCATGAACGATTTGCGTTTGTGGATGCCGTCGAAGCGGGTTTATACTTATCCTGATGTGATGCTGGTGGCGGGTAAGTTGGAGTTTTTTGAGGGTAGAAAAGATACGATTACTAATGCGGTGATGGTGGCTGAGGTTTTATCGAAATCGACGGCGGATTGCGATCGGGGTGGCAAGTTTAAACTTTTTCGTTCTATTCCTAGTTTTCGAGAGTATGTTTTGATCGATCGGTACGAGATGCACGTCGAACAGTTTTGCAAGAGGGATGACAATAAGTGGGTTTTGTCTGAGTATGATGGTGCTGATGCGGTTCTGGTGTTGAGTTCGGTGTCTTTTGAGATGTCTTTGGGCGAAATGTACGATCGTGTGGATTTTGAGTCTGAGGTGTGAGGAATGGGCTTTTGAATGCACTCAAGTAATTTCAGATATGCTATTAATCTAGTCCAGATTTTCAACGCACTATCGGCGAATAACCAAGAGGACATTGTAGCCCATCTTTAGAGTTGGTAACAACCGGTAATCCAGGAAGCTCTTTTGAAGGTTGATAGCTTTCACAAAATAGAGAAGATGTAGACTTACTGTCAGCCTTGTTAACCCAAAAAACTATTCCTGTATAGTTTTTCAATCCATCTCTCTTTGCCAAACCAATTGATTGCACAAAACGCCCATCGTTGCTCAAAACAATACTATATGAATAACCTGCCGTCTCTGATTTTATACCTAATCCCAATTCTTGCAAAATAGACGTAAAACGTCCATTTTCAGCATAAAAAGCTTGTTGTCCTCTATTTATAGATGCAACATATTGTTTTCCTTCCGACTGTCTAGCTTGGTTGGGCTCTTTAAAATTAATTACTTTCACATTATCAGGCAATGTCGTTTTTTCAGATACTTTCTGAAAAATCCTGGCATTAGAATCAAAAGAAGTAGGTCGAGATGCTCGAATATTATTTAAAATTAAACGCAACTTACCATCAGCCGTAAACTCAAAAATTGTCCTGCCCGTAACTTCACCTCGTGTTAATATATCCAAATTTTTGGGTTGATGATTTACATCAGTCTGATATTCCATTTGTTTAGCAATAGTAGGCGTATTCCAAACAAATAACGTCCCTTCATTAGTAAAAATTAATCTTACAGAATTACCTGGAGTTTGTGTTTGCCATTCACCTATCAATTGTTTGGGAACAGACTGATTACCATTAGCCACAAAAGTTGAATTTGAAGAAGTTTCAGGATTTCGTGCCCTCCAGAATGCAAAGCAAGCTATGGCTAATACTACTATCCATCCTGGACTAATAAATTTTTTTTTTTAAAGGTGAAATTTTAGGTCTTTTTTGAGGGGGAGTCATAGTAATTTACCATTTTTACAAAGCTTTGTTAGACAAGAAACGTTAGAAGCTCACGATGGCACAGGTTCGTCGCGGTGAAATTATCAATATGTTAAGTTAGGAATTTTTCATAAAGAGTTGCCCTGCTTGTGCAGTCAAAATAACTTGATATTCTACAGGCTCCATTTTTAAGTGATGTCAAAGGTTTAATTCTGCTTTCAACTGTTGTAAGTCTATTGTTTCTCCCCTCTGGGCTTGTTCAATGCTCGATCGCAAATGAGCCATAAATTCGCGAGCGGAGAGAATTTCTATCGTTTCTAACAGAGATTCAAATCGTTTAAAACTGAAGGCAATTATTGCCGGTTTCCCATCCTTAGTGATAATCGCTGGCTCTGCTACTAAGTCATCGGGCTACTTGGGTAGTTGTTGTTGCGCTTCTGTAATTATCAGGTATTTTGGCATATTTGCAGTTCGGTTTTTTTGCTCGAAAACTTCACCATTTTTATTATACCGCACTCGCCCTGTTTTTAAGCTAGCAACTCGTTCAATTCTCGATTTCCGAATCATTCCCAGCAAACACTACATCCTCATATATAGCATCCATACTCGTGCGAAAATGAACACTAGCTAAGCAAACTTCGCTTCCTTGCGTGTAAGACTGCAAAACCCACAACCCCTCAGCATTGCGGCGAAAGCACTCCACTCGCTGCCGCTTTTGACTAATTAATACGTACTCCTGAAGCGTTTCTAATTCCTGATAATCAGCAAACTTATCTCCGCGATCGAATCCTTCAGTTCCATCAGACAAAATCTCAATAATTAAACAAGGATATCTTTTATAAGATTGAAATGCTTTGTCCCGTTCATCGCAACTTACCATCACGTCAGGATAGTAATAAATATTAGCTGCATCAATTCGGGCTTTCATATCTGACATATAGACGCGACAGCCACTACCCCGAACATGATTTCTCAACAGTGCAAATAAGTTTCCGGCCGCAGTCACATGAGCATCGCTTGCACCCGCCATTGCGTAGACTTCGCCCCGAATATACTCATTCTTGAAAGGGCTGAGTTCCTCTAATTTCAGATATTCTTCTGGGGAGATGTAATTTGGGCTTTTATTGGCAAGCATTGCTTTTCCAGAATTAAGTTTTTTATGATTCTAGTATCCGCAATTATATTATACCACAATCACTCTGTTTTTAAGCTAGCAATTTGTTGAGCAAACCACATAGCTGCACTGCCATTTGTTTCTGCATTCAGACGTTCCAATGTTTGATTCAACAAACAAATTGGCAATCCTGATAGTGCTAGAGAAGTCTCGCATTCCTGATACTTGCCGTTTGACTGCAATTGAAAGGCAAAAACTCGCAAACCTTTAACGTCAACTACCCAATATTCAGGAATTCCTAAATCGGCATAGAGATATTTTTTCTCATCTAAATCTATTGTTAAAGTTGTGTCAGCAATTTCGCCAACTAAATTAGGAACTCGCCACTGTTCTAAATTGATATAACGCCGTTCTCCTGTTTGCCAAGTTGGGTATTCGCTACCCACGTAAACCATTAAATCTGGCGATGCAGCTTGCTTTTTCGGTTTTTCTAGCAAGCAGCCGCCCAGTGAAGTGTATATCTGTTCTGGTACTTGACTAAACCAGATATAAAACAAAACTGTGAACAAGTTATTGATGCTGGCGTGATTGATTCCTTCTTTTCCCATATCAATGACTAAAAGCCGATCGCAATTAAAGAACAATCCGATATTATCATTTTCGCGATCGTCGCGAACAGCCAGGTAGTCTTCCCAAGTCGCGGTTGTCCCTTGGGATGAAGTTGCTGTAATATTCGTTTCGATAACTGTCGCAATTGAGGCTGTCATGGCAGTTTATAAGATTTTCAACTATTTTATCCCTACTTTAACAAATAAGGTGGGCAATGCCCACCTTAACTCTTAGTCTCACATTCCTAGATGCAAGTCGAGGTCAGAAACCGGGTTTCTTCCTATCTCTGGTTGAGAAAGCAAAGGCTTTTGATAGAAACCCGGTTTCTTTCCACAAGTCCTGTTAACACATCCTAGCCTCTATTTTTCTCAGACCAAATGCGCGTTGGAAGTCCCCAAACGTAGACAAATCCTTCAGCAGCTTTGTGATCGAATTCATCCTCAGCGCCGTAGGTTGCTAAGTCGAAACTGTACAGCGAATACTCGGATTTGCGGCCGACAATTGTGGCATTTCCTTTGAACATTTTTAGGCGCACGGTTCCAGTTACTCGCTTTTGCGTATCCTGAATAAAGGCGTCTAAAGCTGTTTTTAAAGGGTTGTACCAAAGACCATTGTAAATCATTTCGCTGTAGGTTTCTTCAATGCCGCGCTTGTATCGCGTGACATCTGCTGTCAAGGTCAAACTTTCTAAGTCTCGGTGCGCGTGCATTAATACTAAAATCGCTGGTGTTTCGTAAATCTCCCGCGATTTAATCCCGACTAGGCGGTTTTCAATCATGTCGATCCGCCCGACTCCGTGATTTCCAGCTATTGCGTTGAGTTGGGTAATTAAGGCGACTGGTGCTAATTCTTTGCCGTTCAAACTGACAGGCTTTCCGCACTCGAAACCGATTTCTATGTATTCGGGTGTGTTGGGAGTTTGCTCGATCGCCTTTGTCATCAAAAACACCTCTTCCGGCGGTTCCGCCCAAGGATCTTCGAGGATTCCAGCTTCGATCGCCATTCCTAACAAATTGCGATCGATACTATAAGGCGAAGACTTCTTCACCGGCGACGGAATACCGCACCTCTCACCGTAGGCGATCGTTTCCTCGCGACTCATTTTCCACTCCCGCGCGGGTGCTAAAATCTTAATCTTAGGATTCAGCGCGCCGATCGACACATCAAACCGTACTTGGTCATTTCCCTTACCTGTACAACCGTGGGCGATCGCATCTGCACCGTATTTTTCCGCAGCTTCTACCAACAATTTAGCAATCAGCGGGCGGGCTAACGCCGTAGAAAGCGGATACCGATTTTCGTAAAGCGCGTTAGCTTGAATTGCTGGAAACGCATAATCTTTGACAAATTCCTCGGTAGCATCGATTACCAACGATTCCGAAGCACCAGATGCCAAAGCTTTCTTGCGGATTGGTTCTAATTCGTCTCCCTGTCCCAAATCCGCCGCTAGAGTAATTACCTCTTCGACTCCCCACTCCTTCATTAGGTAAGGAATGCAGACGGAGGTATCGACTCCGCCGGAATATGCTAGCACAACTTTTTTAGCGCGACTCATTTGTATTTACATCCTGAATTTAACTTAATACGGTTGGGCCCGAGCCCGAGCCCCTAGCCCCCCTTTTTAAGGGGGGCTAGGGGGGTTATCAAAGTCCCCCTTGCTTTCGGGGGATGCGAGGGGGATCTCCGGGCCATAAACAGTGTTAACCCAACCGTATTGGAATTTAACCAACTTTGTATTATGCACCTAATTGAGATCGATTCTTGTCAGCAATCGTACAGATTTAGATATTCTTTTTTTGCTAAGGTTGGCGATTTCCCGGCTTAGTTGCTGCGAAAAATCTGCTACCGTGGGATACGGTAACTGTGGCGATGGGGAAAAGTTGTGTTTTTTAGTGTTGTGATTCCGACGTACAATCGTAAACCGATTTTGGAAAAATGTCTACTGGCTCTGGAAAATCAGCAGTTTGGTAGTAGTGTCACAGATTATGAGGTGATTGTAGTCGATGACGGCTCGACGGATGGGACGATCGAGTGGTTGAGCACCGATGCCGAGTTTTTGCCGCACGTGCGATCGATCGCCCAATCTCACCAAGGCCCAGCCGCCGCCCGGAATTTGGGCGTTGAAAATGCTCAGGGCGACACGATTATTTTTATTGACAGCGATTTGGTCGTAACGGAGCATTTTCTGCAAGCACACACAGATGCTTTGATACAAGGCTACAAAGATACTGATGCGGTTTTTACTTACGGCAGCGTGATTAATACTTGCAATTTCGACAATCCTACTGCGGAACCTTACAAAATAACGGATTTTTCGGCGGCTTATTTTGCTACCGGAAATGTGGCCATCGCCCGCCACTGGCTGCTGGAAGCTGGACTGTTTGACAATCGCTTTCAACTGTATGGATGGGAAGATTTAGAATTGGGTGTCAGGTTGAAAAAATTAGGTTTAAAACTGATTAAATGTCCGCAGGCTGTAGGCTATCACTGGCATCCAGCTTTTAAGTTAGACCAAATACCCGGGATGATTGACCGAGAAATTCAGCGCGGGAGAATGGGAGTTTTGTTTTATCAAAAACACCCGAGTTGGAACGTGCGACTGATGATTCAAATGACTTGGCTGCACCAAATACTGTGGGGATTTTTGTCTTTGGGCGGGATGCTGAACGAGCGGACGATGACTCCTTTTTTGCAGTGGCTAATTGACCGAGGCAAGCCGCAGTTAGCTTTGGAAATTGCTCGAATTTTTCTGAATTGGTATAATGTGAAAGCCGTGTATTCTGCTTACGGTGAGTTGCAGGCTAATACCGAGATGCCATAAATTAGCCGACGAGATCGCCCAAACAAAATATAAGATACTGTCAGAGCTTGTCAGGGCTTGTGTAGTTGCTGTTTAGAGTAAGTAAATCTACCGAAAAAACAAGTCCGAACAACCCGATAAATACAGGCAAAACAAAGCTTTAAACACTAGAAATCTCGAATAATTCTCGTTTCGCAGCCCTCCTGCTCTTTACAAGCTTTTTAGGATTCGTCTAGTGTCAAAGTTTTAGGTTTAATATAAAGTTGCGTGCTGCGTCAGTGATTTGAGGATTATCGGCTGTGAAAGTCGATCGCCTCAGATAACTTTGTCCGCAAAAGGTTTAAAAAATTAAACATTTTTGATACAATTACTACAAAGATCGTGGGTGCGCTATTTTGGCGATCGGACAGTTCCACCGCCTCAATCGCAAAAAAAGTCTGAGAGTCTGATTTGTGCTGATATAAGCTAATAAAAGCATAGTATACAGTCGCTGATTGACCCTGCCCAAAAACGGATACAAGCTCCCGACTCCTGTCGCCAGCCGCCCAATTTTTTAAACTCCTGTTAAATCTCCCAGATTCATCTGCCACAAGTAAATCTAAAATCTAAAATCTAAAATCGAATGACTGCCAACGCTACCAAAACAAGAGGGGGAGCCGAACGAAACTTGCATTGCTCAAATCCGCGCCATAAAGCAACATCTACCAAATAGTCTTTCTCCGGCAAGCTAATGGTTTTATTTTTTCAAAATCAGGAAATTTTCCAACTTTTAAACTCGGTTTTTCAATAATTTGAAGGGATATGTTATGAAAGAATCTGGCAAGAAATACGCAAAAATACAAACACTGGCACCAGAAATTTGCAGCTTAAAACAAAATATTTTAATAGTTGATGACCATCCAGAAAGCTTGCGCCTTTTATCCCAGTTTTTGTCTCAGCGGGGATACAAAGTGCGACCGACACGGGATGGCAAATTGGCTCTCAACTTTGCTCGTTCGACTCCACCGGATTTGATTTTGCTGGACATCATAATGCCCGGTATGAATGGCTATCAAGTTTGCGAACAGCTAAAAGCTTGTCCCGAAACCAAAGATATTCCTGTAATTTTTATCAGCTCTTTAAATGAAGTAATTGATAAAGTCAAAGCTTTCGGACTGGGGGCAGTAGACTACATTACTAAACCGTTTGAAATAGAAGAAGTGGCGGCTCGCGTCGAAAATCAACTGCTGCTCAGCCGACTTTCCCAGCAAATTGTAGCACAAAATGCGCGCCTGCAAGCAGAAATAGAAGAACGCCAGCGGGTGGAAGCAGAACTGCGAGAAAGTCAGCACTGGCTGTCGGTAATAATTAAAATGAATCCTAATGTTTTGTATGTTTACGATATGCTAGAACAGCGGATTTTATATCTGAATCGCGAACTGTATACCGATCTTGGCTACTCGCTGCCAGAAATACAGCAAATGCCAGCAGCATTTCTTCCTAACTTGATCCACCCTGACGATTTGCCGGCGTTCTCAGAACATATCAGCCGGATTGAGACAGCACAAGACGGTGAAAGCTTTGAGATTGAGTACCGAATTCAGCACCAAAACGGTGAATATCGCTGGTTTTTTAGCATGGATACCGTGTTTACCAGAACAGCGGAGGGTAAACCTTGGAAAATTCTGGGAAGTGCTACTGAAATTAGCGATCGCAAACAAGCAGAACTCGAACTGAAAACGGCTTTAGCTGCTTTGGAACGGCAAATTAAGCAAAGATTTCTGCTAGAAACAATTACTCTGGAAATTCGTTACAGCTTAAAGCAGGATCAAGTTTTTAAAACAGCAGCGGCCCAAATCGGTCGAGTCTTTAATGCCGATAGCTGCTTGATTCACACCTACACAGAAGACCCAAATCCCCGCATTTCTAATGTGACTCAGTACATAAAATCTGAATCAAAATCGCTTTTAGATGTAGAAATTCCCGTGCAGGACAATCCTCACGCTCAGTTTGTATTGTCCCAAGACAAAGTTGTAGTTACTGACGATATTTGTGCCGAACCGCTACTAGAAAATGTCAGAGATTTATGCGGAAAAATAGGTTTGAAGTCGATGATAGCCGTGCGGACTTCCTACCAGGGAAAACCCAACGGAATGATGTGCTTGCACCAGTACAACCGCCGCAACTGGACACAAGACGAGATCGGATTATTGAAAACTGTGGCAGCACAAATGGGAATTGCGATCGCCCAAGCCAATCTTCTCGAACAAGACGAACAGCAGCGACTGAAACTGCAACAAAGCGAAGCTAGTCTAGCAGCAGCCCAGAAAATTGCCCGTATCGGCAGTTGGGAATTTGATATTATAGCAAATAAGATTACTTGGTCAGAAGAAGTATTCCGCATTTTTGGTCTTGACTCAACCGCGTCTGAACCGACATACATCCAACTTTTACGGATGTATCATCCCGACGACAGAGACTCCTTCAAAGAAACTGTCAGCCTCGCTATTTCGCAAGGAAGTTCCTACAAAAAAGAATTGCGGATTTTGCATTCTAGCGGTCAAATCAGATACGTGGAAGCAAGGGGAACATCTGTTTTTACCGAAACCGGAGAAGTAATCAAACTGTTGGGAACAGTCATGGATATCACCGATCGCAAACAAGCAGAAGCAGCCTTGCAACTTAGCGAAGAACGTTTTTATCTGGCATTTGAAGGCAGTGCGATGGGGTTGTGGGATTGGAATCTTGTGACGGGAGAAGTCTATTTTAATTCGCGCTGGAAGACGATGTTGGGATATGAAGCAGACGAGATAGAAAATAAGTTCACATCTTGGGAGCAACTGTTACATCCAGAGGATTTGCCCCAGGCTCAAGCAGCACTAGAAACTCACTTTCAATGCAAAAGTTCGATGTACGAAGTGGAATTGCGGATGTTGACAAAATCCGGCGATTGGAAGTGGATTTTGGCTCAAGGAAAGGTGATGGAACGGGATGCAGGGGAAAATCCTTTGCGGATGACTGGCACCCATATCGATATTAGCGATCGCAAACAAGCCGAAGTAGATTTGCAATTTAGCGAACAGCGAGAACGAGAAAAAGCTCAACAGTTAGCACAAACTCTGGAACACTTAAAAAATGCTCAATCCCATCTCATTCAAGCGGAAAAAATGTCAAGTATAGGACAAATGGTAGCGGGAGTTGCCCACGAAATTAATAACCCGATCAGCTTCATTTACGGCAATATTATTCCGGCCCGACAGTACGCCCGCGATTTGGTAAAGTTGATCGAGATATACCAGCAGCACTATCCTGAACCAGTTCCCGAAATTGCGGCAGAATTGGCAGAAGTAGATGTAGATTTTATTGCTGAAGATTTTCCGAGAATTATGGCTTCAATGCAGGGAGGTGCTAACCGAATTAAGCAGATTGTGGTTTCTTTAAGAAATTTTTCGAGACTCGATGAAAAAGATATCAAATTAACAGATATTCATGAAGGACTAGAGAGCACGTTGGTGATTTTACAGCACCGATTGCAGTCACATTCAAAAGGTCGGGAAATTGAAGTTGTTAAAAATTACGGCGAACTGCCAAAAATCGAGTGTTATCCGGCGCAATTAAACCAGGTATTTATGAATTTGCTGTTGAACGCGATCGATGCTGTGGAAGAGTCGTTAGTCATCAGTCATTCGTCATTAGCAAACAAGATTTCAACAGTTACAAATAATGCTGGACAAATGTTTGAGCAAAATCCTCAGATTCGCATTAGCACTGAAATAAATAGGGACAATCAAGTTGTTGTGCGGATTACTGACAGCGGGCCCGGTATCCCTGCAGAGGTGCAGTCAAGGATGTTTGACCCGTTTTTCACTACAAAGCCGATCGGCAGTGGCACTGGTTTGGGATTGTCGATTAGTTACCAAATTGTGAAAGATAGCCACGGCGGTAAGTTGCAGTGTCATTCAGAGGTTGGGCGGGGAACAGAATTTGCGATCGAACTGCCGATTTCGCAGAAGGTAAAAGTTAAAAGTTAACCTGCATCACAGGGGATTTAAGCCCCCACCTTTAGGTGGATTGTTTTTAGGCTGGGGCTTAAATCCCCTGCCTAAAAATTTCGCACTCCGAAGTCAACTGTCAACTGTCAACTGTCAACCGTCAACTGTTAAAGGATATTAACGTTAGATTGAGAAGTTTAATCACTAATTATAAAGGCAAGTATTGCACGCGATTAGCAAAATCTTTTGGATGCCCAACTTTAGCGATTATTTCCAAGTCGCGCACGCAATCTCCAATCGAGACTCGCCTTTGACGGGCATAGATAACACCCGGAAAGTTGATCCCTTCACCCTGACGCCGTTTTGCTTCCGCTAGAAAGTCTTGATCTTCTGAAAATACAAGTCGCTGAAGTTCAATGGCGCGATCGAATACAGCGGGATCTGGAAAACTAGCAAGTCCATCTTCTTGCACTGTCAAAACATCTACATCCCGCAAACGCAATCCTTCTGTAATTTGTATGGGGATGTTCTCGTCCATATAAAGGGATAGACTCATTTCAATAGCCCTTGATCGCGCATTCTAGCAGCAAAAGGAGATTCGCCAGCTTCTTGTTCTAAGTGTTTTACATATTTCTCTCGCCGTTCAATATCTGCATCTATTTCTTGTTGATTGTCCAAGTAGTAAGCTAATGCTGAGTAAATTTTGCTCAGGGTAAGGTGAGGGTAACTTTGTAGCAATTCTTCAGGAGTCCAACCGTAAGCTTTCACAGAGGTAAGCAACTCTACGATTTTCATCGATGTCCCTTCAATGATGGGGATATTGCGATCATCTAGTTGCACATATTTATATTCAGTGGCTGTGATTGTCATGGCTATTTGTTTGTTGATGAAATTAATCGCAACAATATCGTTTGTATTAATTTAATTATATACCTGATTGTTTTAGGTGCGCGGCAGATCGCCTTGTCAAGATTTGATTACTTCCCGCTAACAGGCTTTTTTGACTCCATATACGCCTTAATGTGATATGATTAAAAGTCACTTTTTTCGCGGCCAGATGTTGCACTCTGTCTGTGACAAGCCAATATTACAGTTTTTCTCTAGCAAACTCTGTCAACTTAAGTCTGTAGCATCTACTACATTTTAACTGAATTATGACTGACTCAATTCGCTTCCTGATGTGCGCTCCCGACCACTACGATGTCGATTACGTGATTAACCCTTGGATGGAGGGTAACGTCCACAAATCATCGCGCGATCGCGCTGTCGAACAGTGGGAAAAACTCTACCACGTCCTCAAAGACAACGCCGTTGTAGACCTCGTACCGCCCGAAAAAGGCTGGCCGGATATGGTGTTCACCGCCAACGCAGGTTTGCTTTTGGGCAATACTTTCGTCCTCAGCCGTTTCTATCACAAAGAACGCCAAGGCGAAGAACCCTATTTCAAAGCATGGTTTGAAAGCAAAGGTTTCACCGTGCACGAACTGCCCGAAGACTTGCCCTTTGAAGGTGCTGGTGATGCTTTGCTCGATCGCGAAGGACGCTGGTTGTGGGCCGGATACGGCTTCCGTTCCGAACTCGACTCGCACCCATTACTAGCAACATGGCTGAACATAGAAGTGCTATCGCTGCGTTTAGTAGACGAACGTTTCTATCACTTAGACACCTGTTTTTGTCCGCTCACAGGTGGCTATTTGCTCTACTATCCAGCAGCATTTGACTCCTATTCAAACCGCCTAATTGAAATGCGAGTTGCGCCGGAAAAACGCATTGCCATTGAAGAAGCAGATGCCGCAAATTTTGCTTGCAATGCTGTCAATATTGACCAAGTTGTGGTAATGAACAAGGTCAGCGAAGGCTTGAAAACGCGCATCACTCAAGCCGGCTTCAAAGTCATTGAAACGCCGATGAGCGAATTTCTGAAAGCGGGCGGCGCCTGTAAGTGTTTGACGCTGCGGGTGAATGAACCGGTGCAAGAAGATCGATCGGCAAACGTGATGGTAGAAAGCCGCACAATCCGCATGGCCGGCCACTTGCTCGATGCGGGTTTAATCAGTCGCGCTTTAGACTTAATCATCGAAAACGGCGGCAGTTTCCAAGTGCTGAATTTCAATTTAGGAGAGCAGCGCCAAAGCACATCATCTGCGGATGTTAAAGTTTCGGCACCTTCCCACGATGTGATGGAAGAAATCATGGGATTGCTGATTGATTTGGGTGCAGTTCCACCACCGGAAGATATTTGCGACGCTATTTTAGAAGATGTAGTGCAGGATGGAGTCGGCCCGGATGACTTTTATGTTAGTACGATTTATCCCACGGAAGTGCGGGTAAGTGGCCAGTGGGTGAAGGCGCGAAATCAGCGGATGGACGGTGCAGTTGCGATTACTGAAACCGCAGAAGGCCCGGTGGCTACGTGCAAATTATTGCGCGATTTAAAAATAGGTGAAAAAGTCGTTGTGGATGTTGTCGGTATTCGCACGATTCGCAAAACAGAATCGCGAGAACAGCGTAATGCTCAAGAATTCAGCTTTATGTCTGGTAGCGTTTCTAGTGAGCGCCGGGTAGAGTTGGTAGTGGAACAAGTAGCGTGGGAATTGCGCCAAATTCGCGATCGGGGTGGTAAAGTTGTAGTGACGGCGGGGCCTGTGGTAATCCACACCGGCGGCGGCGAACATTTAGCGCATTTGATTCGCGAAGGTTATGTGCAAGCATTGTTAGGTGGAAATGCGATCGCAGTTCACGACATGGAACAATCGAGCATGGGAACTTCTTTGGGAGTTGACATGAAACGCGGCGTTGCTGTACGCGGCGGACACCGCCACCACTTGAAAATGATTAACACCACGCGGCGTTATGGAAGTATTGCTAAAGTCGTTGAAGCAGGCGTGATTACCAGCGGTGTGATGTACGAATGTGTGAAGCACAATATACCGTTTTCGCTAGCAGGTTCGATCCGCGATGACGGGCCGCTTCCCGACACGCAAATGGATATGGTTAAGGCTCAAGAAGAGTATACTGAGCTGTTACGGGGCGCGGATATGGTGTTAATGCTGTCGTCTATGCTGCACTCGATCGGTGTGGGAAATATGACTCCGGCGGGTGTGAAGATGGTCTGTGTGGACATTAATCCGGCTGTGGTGACTAAATTGAGCGATCGGGGGTCGATCGAATCTACGGGAGTTGTCACTGATGTGGGATTGTTCCTGAGTTTGTTGGTTAATCAATTGGATAAGTTGACTAGCCGCCATCATGTAACTCAATCTGTTTAGATTTAGCTAGTAGACATCTCCCATAATTATTGTGGAACAGGCATCCTGCCTGTTCAAGACAGGCAATTCTTGCGATGTCTAGTAGGGTGCGTCAGATTTGAGATTTTCAAGTTGTACGGAAAGCATATTTCTGACGCACCGTTTGGCGAGGTGCGTCAGTTTTGAGATTGTTGATTTGCATCGGAAATAATCTTACCTGACGCACCCTACATTAACTGAAGCTTTGGTAATTGTCAGCTTTTCTGCTACTTCGGTAATGGTCGGTTGTTGGAGTTGATGAATTGCATCAATGTACTGAAATTGGCTAATAGTTAGCTGTGATACGCTTGCGCCTTCTTGCAGTTTTTTGAATGATGTATCAAGTGTGTTGATAAATTAGATTAAAACTTCTTCCATTAAGCCTTTTTGACTGTTGAATACAGCGATCGCCTTAACAATCATCTTTTCTAGTTTGTAAGGGGCGATCGCACTCAACGTATTTAAAGCATCAGGTTGATCTATATGTTAGGTTTCACCCGACTTTGATCTCCCTCTTTATGCCTTTATCTTTTGCTAACTGATTTGCAAGGGCTGCTATTTCTTGCTTATAATCATCAATGGCTTGCCGTTCTATGGAATCCAGACAAATAAAAGTGGGACTACTGGACTGATTCTTCGCTTGATTCTTCGCTATATTATATATTTGGATTATTTTCGATATTGAGAATTCAATTTGCTCCAACTCTTCCCTGATATCAGGTTGATACTCCGATAGAGATTTAGCTCTTATTGACTTCCCATAAATTTTTCCATTATGGATGACCTCCTTAATCTCTTTCAGTCCAACTACCATATCGCTATAGTTCCCCTCACTGCGAGTCAAATCTCGGACAGCACTTCTATCAATTACTCCTAGCACAATTCCGAGACACGTATTGTCATCAATAGGATTCAAGAGATGCAAAGGAATCTCTCTCTGCAATATATCATTTACTTTTTGAAGTGTTTCATAGTTAGAACTCTTTATTTTGTCCAGTAGATATTCGATCCCAACAATTTTAGCCAAAGGACAAGGAGATTTAGCATTTGTTTTCTTGATGAACCCCAAGATAATGAGTTTTTTGTAAGCCATACTATGTTTTTCGTACATTTTGAGTGTATGCTTCACTTTAGTCATACTAGCATCAGTGGTTACCTGTATTGCAATACCTTGTTTTTGATCTAATAAATCAATCGCTGGATGGTTATGCTTAATTGTGTTCACGTTCACGTAGTCTGCATTTTCCAGAACATTGAGTAAGTCCTTCACAACTACCTCAATTTGAAATGACAGGTCACCAAAAGACTGCTTCACAAAATTTTCAATATGACGTTGTAAAAACGTGAGTCTTGTTATTGCATTTTTTATCTCTTCTTGTGTAGACATTTGCACTTCCTTCGTTTTGTAAACCCAGCCTATGATTCAATACTCCGGACAGTTTTTGGAACGATACTACAAGCTTTACAGGGCAAGGAGCATAAAAAAGTCGAATTAAATGTAAGTCAGGGGTAGAGCTGACATTGATTTAATTATCCACAGTGGCTCAAAGTCAAGCGAGCATAAGCCATTGGGCCATATAAAAACTGTCCGGACTATTGATGATTATTATATCGCATTTAAGCCCTAGGGTGTGTCGCCATCGACAACCCTTCATCAACAGCGACAATCTCATGGCGACGCACCTGCTCTTTTCCAGAGATGAGGAAAAAAACCAACATTTTGATAAGGTGCGTCGCTACTCGAAAAGTCGATTTTTATTGACAGATTTTTGCAAGGCGACGCACCCTACGGCTACAGCTTTGAGGTTAGGATGGGAGCCTATCCTCGATCGCAATATAAGGCTCACCATGAGTACCCGTATAGATTTGAGTCGGGCGATAAATGCGGTTTGTCTCTAGCTGTTCCTTCCAGTGAGCTAGCCAACCGGCAACCCGGGCGATCGCAAAAACCGGCGTAAACAAATCGATCGGAATTCCCATTTTCCGGTAAACCAGACCCGAATAAAAATCTACATTAGCATAAATTCCTTTCTGCCCCAATTTCTCCTCAACCACTTCTTCCAACTTGACAGCAATGTCGTAATAATCGTCGTGTCCGAAGTTTTCAAACAACTGTTCCGCTAACCCTTGGAGAATAGTTGCTCTCGGATCTTTCACCTTATAAACTCGGTGTCCGAATCCCATGATTTTGTCCTTATTTGCAACGCACTTCTCCACAAAAGGCCGCACATTTTCTACCGAACCAATTTGCTCCAACATCTCAATCACTTCTTCATTCGCTCCCCCGTGCAGAGGCCCCGCCAAAGTGCCAACTGCTGAAGCAATCACCCCGTAAGGATCTGTCAGAGTCGAAGCTGTTACCATTGCCGAAAATGTAGAAGCATTGATTGTATGTTCGGCGTGCAGAGTCAGACAAACGTCAAAAATGTTAGCCAACAGCGGATCTGGTTCTCGCTCGTTTAGCATATAAAGAAAGTTAGCCGAGTAGTTCAAATCATCCCTTGGCCGCACCGGATCATTTCCCCGCCGCATTTGTTGAAACGCTGCTACCATTGTCGGAATTTTGGCTAGCAGCCGCACTACAGCTTCTCGAATGTATGCTGGGTTGGCCAGAGCTCGGCGCGAGTAGAACAAACCCAAGGCCGCTGCTGAAGCTTGCAGCGCGTCCATTGGATGTCCTCTTTCAGGAAAGCATTTCATCATGTCCCGGATGCGATATTTGATCCGGCGGTGATAGCGAATTTCATGCTCGAAAGCTTCGAGTTCTTCCTTTGTTGGAAGTACGCCCCAGATTAATAAATATGAAGTTTCCACAAAGGAACTTTTTAGTGCTAGTTCCTCGATGCTAATCCCGCGATATTCTAGCACCCCTTTTTGTCCATCGACGTAACTAATACTGGACAAGGTGGCGGGAACACCTTCTAAACCTGGTTTGAATTCGCCGACGACCATTGCGACACCGTGTTGTGTGAGTTGAATCTTACTGAGAGTACATTACCAGAAACCAAGAGAGTGTCACAGTCTTGACAAATAATCATTTAATTCGCGAGTCAGGCGCAAGGATGCTCAAAAACCGGGTTTTGTCACGGATTTGCCGATCGCACCCCTAGATATTGTCGCCCCTCAAACCCAGTTTTTGCGTCCGAGAAAGCGGGAAATAGAGGGTGCTTCGCGGTTTCTAGCAGAGCAAAAACTTGGGCCCAGTTAGCCAGAACATTTGGCTGCGGCCGACTGGGGAGCCTGTTTCGGGGAGGATTAAGCCGATGATGCCTGCTTTTTTGAGAATGAGAGCATCTTGCGATCGCCCCCAAAGCAAAGTTTCTGCCCAGTTGCCCAAATCCGGTTGGTGGCCCACTAGGGTTAAGCTGCGACTGCCTATTTCCTGCCACTGCTTGTACCACTTCAGCCAGTGCCCGATATCTCCCGAGGGTGCGAGGGCTGCGGATTCTTCTATTTTGGAACTCAAACCGACTGTTTGCAGGATTTGCGCGGTTTGCGTGGCGCGCAGTAGAGGACTGGTGAGAATCAGATCAAACTGAATTTCGAGATCGTACAGTCGCTGGGCAATTTTGTGGGTTTTACGATCGCCCTGTTTAGTCAGGGGCCTTTCCGAGTCTGTATCGTATTCTTCGGATTCCGCTGCGATACCGTGACGGACTAGGTAGAGATGCACTGTGGCTGTCCTTGTGATAATTGTGCGATGGCTACGCCCCGGCTTACACGCACTTAGGGATGAAGTTTGGCGCGATCGACATCTTTTTCCTATTCTACAACTAGATTGAAATCTGGCGCCGTCATCTGGTATGCGCCACGTAGCGATCGCGCCCTTGTCGTTTCGCATCATACAATGCTCGATCGGCTGTGGCGATCAATTCATCCGGCGATTTTCCCGTGCTGGGAACCATGCTAGCAATTCCCATACTCACAGTCAGGATCGCACTGACATCAGATTGCTCGTGAGGGATGGCCAAATCTCCGATCGCATCTCGCATCGACTCAGCAACTGCGATCGCCCCAGCAGCATCCGTATTTGGCAGAATAGCAGCAAATTCTTCGCCCCCATAGCGCACAAACAAATCCGTCGAACGTCTAACCGCAGCCGCCGCAGCTTTCGCCACTTCCACCAAACAAATATCCCCAGCTTGATGTCCGTAGCAATCGTTATATCGCTTAAAATAATCCACATCCAACATAATCAATGACAACTGTTGTTTGCCATCCATCAGTCGGTGCCATTCCGACTCCAATCGCTCATCAAAACAGCGGCGGTTTGCTACTTGGGTTAACCCATCTGTCATAGCCATTAATCTTTCTTGTTCCGCCCGGTTTTTCAGAATCTCCTCGGCTTGCTTGCGTTCTGTAATATCAGCGAAAGTCGTCACTACTCCATAGGGTTGAGATTGATTGAGATGGAACAGCGGTTGAGAATTAATCGAAATCCAAGTCAGGGTTTGATCCGATTTGTGAATGCCCATCACCACATTCGATCGCGCTTCTCCCGTGCGTAGGGTGATCATTGCCGGATGCTGTTCCCCCGGAAACGGTTCGCCATCCTCCCGAATGGTGCGCCAGTCTAAATCTATGGATTTCAGCCCCATCATTTGGTCTGGGGTTAGCCCGATAATCTTCTCGGCACTCGCATTACAGGCAGTAATTTGTCCGTCTGCTAGCTGAAGTACGACACCTTCGGTCATGGTAGTAATCACAGAACGATACCTTTCCTCGCTTTCCTGCAATTGACTCAGGAGACTGTTTTTCGCATCAAACTCTGAAGCCAGATGCAGGCTCCCGGCCATAAACCCCGCCATTAGTTGTAAAGTTTGGATATCTGACTCTGTAAAGGCAAAGGGTGTAGCTGAAAGGACTTTTAACACGCCAACCCGATCGTCCTGATAGAACAAGGGAACAACCACCAGTGACCGGATACCAATGCGCTGACAGGCAGACTGATCCACCCGTGCATCGGTTTCTGAATCATCGCAAAGCATGATTTGGCCGGTCGCAATACATTTTCCCGATAAACTTGTCCCTACTTTCATCCGTAATCCCACATAGTCGCTGGCGATACCGCTCGCCGATCGATACACCAACTCATCCCCTTCAAGCATTTCAATCACGGCCCCATCGGCACCGATCAATTTTTGAGTTCGATCGTTAATCACCGCCATCACTGCATCCAGGTTAGGATTGCGGATGGCGATTTCCTGTTGGGTGGCAATCACCACAGCCAGACGCTGGAACTCTTGCTGTAATGATTCTTCTGCTTGCTTGCGATCGGTGATATCCTTCATAAAGCAGTGATGCCCGATGAATCGCTCCTGCGAGTCGTAGGCTGCCAACATCACCCATTGCTTGTAAAAAATCGAACCATCTTTCCTAATACCACGGGCCTCAACCTCCACGCGGCCCTCGGCTAGCATTTTTTGATAAGCCGCCATCATCCTGTCGCAGTCGTCGGGAACAACCGTTTTCTGCCAATTCATACCAACCATTTCTTCAGGCTGATAACCCGCTATATTCGCGTAGGCTTGATTAACGGTGATGTAGCGTCCGAAAACATCCAGCCGCGAGATCCCTTCCACGGCATTAGCAAGAGCTGTACTCATTTCTCTGAGTTCTGTTTCCGCCTTGACAAGATCCGTAATGTCTTGGGATGTACCAAACAAGCGAATGACTTGTCCCTCTCCATTGAGTTCGGCCTGTCCTCGGGCTTCGGTATGGCGGATAGAACCATTCGGGCGCACGATTCTGAGGCGCAATAGATAAGGCTGCCCGTGAGTGAGCGCTCGTTGAACTACCAGGTGTAGCTGTTTGGCACTTTCGGGATGGTAAAGCTGCAGGTTTTCTTCATAGGTAGGTTCGCCCAGAGCCCTGTTGCGTCCCACAATCTCGAATAGTTGGGGAGACCAGGTAATTTTACTCGTAATTACGTCCCATTCCCAGTTACCGATGTGGGCAACCCGCTGGGCTTCTGACAACCGGGCTTCACTCTGTTGCAGGGCTGTTTCCGTCTGCTGGCGGTCGGTAATGTCCTTTTCGTTTACGAGCAACATCGGGTTGCCTGTTACCGGGTCGTTGCTACATCGCACGTCCATCTCGTGCCACCGAATTCCCGCCAGAGTAATCACTTGAGTCTCAGCACTAAAGACCTCACCGGACTTGAGAACTGCCATTGCTCGCTCTCCTACCCGATCGTCAACAAAGCGGCTCACAAAAGCATTGTCTGTGTTTCCATAACAGCGCAAGGCCGCCGGGTTTTGCAGCAGCAGCAAGCCTTCTAGGCTGTACAGGGAAACCATCAGCGTGGTGTGGCGGAGTGCTTCGATCGATCGCAGAGTTTCCGGCTCAATTCGATCGACGGTTTCGATCGTACCCTGCACCAGCATTGCCAAACGGCCGCCGTCAATCCTGATGCCAGAGCACCGACAGCCGACAGAAACAGGCTCACCGGCCGGGTAAAACGTCGACCGCTCGGACAAGGTTTGGCCTTGCTCAAACTGCTGCAGATAGCTCTGCAAGCGAATCCGAGTAGACTCTGACACATCGCTAAAGTTGCGGCTCGTGAGTTCTTGCCGCGTCGCAGCATTCCACAGGTACAAGGATGCTTGGTTTGCCCACCACATTTGCCAATGCTCAATATCAAATATCCAGATCGGGTTTTGCAACAAGTCAAAGGCTCTGAGGTGGATAATATCGCCGCTCAGGGAACTGGCACTGTCTGGTTCCAGGCTATTTTGATGGTTGACTTTTTCTATATTGGTGACAGTTTGATCCGGTGCTGTTTCGAGTTGTGGCGGTTGATTTGGCAGCACCGGGTGGTGAGATTCCAGTTGCCGCATCCTCAAGCTGAGCTGCACTGCAACGTGTTGCAGGATCTGAATGTCGAGAGGTTCCCACTGACGCGGACTTCGGCATTGATGAGCAATCAACAGTCCCCACAGCTTCGGAGATTGCTGCTGTTTGCCATCTAGCAAAATTGGTACAACTAAATTTGCCTGTACTTGGAGGCGATCGAGCAATTCGACATCACAAGCTGGAATATGATCGCTGTTAATATCAGCAATGCTGCTGGTTTGTCCCTGGCTGTAATGCTTTACCCAGGTTTTTTCAAAGCAAGGGTCATAAATCTGTTTTCCCAGGATTCGCTGCCACTCGCCACCAACGGATTCAGCCAATACTGCACTATCTCCATGCGGTAGGAAGCGATAAATAATTACGCGATCGGTTTGCAGCAGCACCCTAGTTTCTGCTACCGCACATTGCAAAATGCTCTCCAGATCCCCGAACTCGTTGATTTGAATTGCAATTTCTGAAAGTTTTTCTAGAATTTTCTCTAACGACCAAGAGAAATCCTGTTTTGTAGACATCTCCGTGTTCCTTTTTTAAAAGCAAACTTATACTATTCTAACCTGCGACAAATAAATATAATAATTTGTTTTAATTCGTAGCAATGGGTTGTTTGGTTTGGCAACGAAACCCACACTTTATGTTTGGATAAAGATTTTTTTGAAATGCTACAATTCCTTTTTTATGTGACTTAGCCCAAAAATTATGTTTTTCCCTCTCTATTTTGCTTATTGTACGGCGCTTTGTTTCTAAAAATTTATCGAAATTCTCCTGCCTAAACTAGAAACACTTGTGATTTTTTTAACTATTTTATAGGAAAAATAAAAAAAATTAGCCTCTAATTTTATTAAGTTTTAATAATTATGTTTTGGACTTTAGTAAAGTAGATAGGGCTTGCTGAAGATAACTAGAAGCTATGACTGCCAATGATTTCAAGATTTTTAAACACAAAAAAGTGCTTTTGTTATGACGTTTGTAGGCTCAAAATCCTTGGATTTCGGTGGAAAATTGTGGAGTAAATTTGGGAACCCATCTCCGAATCTCCCATTTTTCAAGCTGTTTGGCACCTAGATTCGATTTGTGGGCTTTTTCAGCAAGCCCTATT
>PVWI01000430.1 GCA_003003725.1 filamentous cyanobacterium Phorm 6
AAAAATGCTCCCCCCCCGCACCGCCAATCCCTCAATATCGAAGCCATTTTCTTTGCTCGGAATTGGCACAGAAAAATACAAGCCGAGATGGCGGTCATCTTGGAGCGCATCTGTGAGAAGATTGCCTGTTTCTGTCCGCTGAAGGCATCCCGCTGTCAATTGAATTTGGGGATTTTCAGGATGGGAAATTGACTTGTACAAAATCCCGTCTTTCACAGGAATTTTTGCTAGGAAATAGCGGTTGACATCTGTCTCAATTGTTGCTAATCTTTCGAGATCGTCTGCGGAATCTTTACCTTTAGGTTTTTTGCGTTTTGTGCTGTGAGAACCGACCAACCAAAGGTAATTGCTGCTAAAATCAATTCCTTCAATATCGATTTCGTCGTCTCCCAATAAATTGATAAAATCCCCGATCGCAAATTTTTGATGTTCTCCAAAAACATGAGGCGCGACAGGCGACAAACATTCCAGCGAAGTCGTTTCATCGGAACCCAGCCACAAATGACCGTCGGGAGTGAAAGCCACAGCCGATAAGTCTGTAATAATATCACTCGCTTCGGTGTTAAATTGCAGCAGCAGGCGACCGAGCAAAAAGGATTCTGACATAATTATTAGCACCACAACTATTCTTATGGTAAGTAATTATAGCTAAAATTGCTTGAAACTGATATCTAGCCACAGGTGCAATAGTCCGCCGGGGAATTAATTCCCCGTCTCAAAGGTAAAGTCGGTTAAAACCGACTGAAAACTTATACTTAAAACTCAAATAAATATAATGTTCAGTCCTCAGAGAGATGACTTCCGCTCTCCCGACAGGGATTTTCAACCCCTGACAGCCCCGCTCCAACCGCAGCCGGCGGTGATTATTCAGCAAACCGAACCTCTACAGACGGATAACACCCTAATTGAAACATTAACATCTTAGTTACATTTCGTTACTATAAGGAAACAGAGAGAAAAACCTCTCACCCATAATATCAGAGGTCGTCATTATGAATAGTACATTTCGCGTCGGCAACCTGTTTGGAATTCCCTTTTATGTCAACGCTTCTTGGTTTTTAGTTCTCGGTTTAGTAACCTGGCAATACGGCGGCGCACTAGCTGGTCTGTTTCCCACATTAGGCCCTGTAGCGCCCTGGCTGCTAGGATTATTCTCAGCCTTACTATTATTTGCTTCCGTCTTAGCCCACGAATTAGGACACAGTTGGGTAGCTATCAAACAGGGAATTGGCGTGAAATCGATTTCGCTATTTCTGTTTGGCGGACTGGCTAATTTGGAAAGAGAATCGAAAACCCCAGCCGAAGCCTTTTGGGTCGCCATTGCAGGCCCATTAGTCAGCTTATTGTTATCCGGTTTGTTAACTGCGATCGGCATCGGTGCAGCCCTCACAGGCCCCGCAGCAGCCATCGTCCAACTTTTAGCTTCCATCAACTTAGTTTTAGCCTTATTTAACTTAATTCCGGGCTTGCCCCTCGATGGCGGCAACATCCTCAAAGCGATCGTCTGGAAAATTACCGGCAACCCTTACAAAGGCGTAATTTTTGCTAGCCGCGTCGGTCAAATAATTGGTTGGATCGCGATCGCAACAGGCATCTTCGGCAATATTTGGAATTTAGTAATCGGTTGGTTCTTGCTGCAAAATGCTGGTCAATCTGCACAATATGCCACAGTCCAAAATGAACTCGCAGGGCTGACAGCCGCAGATGCTTTGACTACCGAAAGCCCGATCGTTCCAGAAAACTTATCGCTCAGAGAATTTGCCAACAACTACGTGATTGGTAGCACTCATACCTGGCGCCGGTTTCTAGTTACCGATGATGCGGGACAATTGGTAGGTGCGATCGACCTTGACGACATCAAAACCATCCCCACCGGTACCTGGCCCCAAGTTTTGGTTAAAGAACTCGTGAAGCCGATCGAATTTTCCACCACCGTCAAACCAGAATTGTCCCTCCTCGAAGTCGTCACCCTTCTAGAAACACTCAAAGTACAAGAGCTCCCCGTCATTCGTGAAAACGGTGTCCTCGTCGGGCTTGTAGAAAAAGCGGAAATCGCCCGCCTGCTACAAAGACGAGCCGAAGCTAATCCTGCTTAATACCCTCAGATACTTGACAAATAACAGTTGACCCCCTCGATCGCAATTTACCAAAAGGGCGATCGGGGGGGTTAACTATATATTCACAGAAATCAAACACTAAATTATTAGCTGCAAAATCAAAGATGATAACTATAATAGTGTATTGATCATGTGAGCGAGGACGCTATGCCATCCCAGGACTTTTCCTCTAAATCCGAAACAAAAGAGTCAAAAGTTCTTCCTGCTCTCACAAACAATATACTGCCCCAGCAGAACCCACCTCAACCGACAGCTAAATTCACAAATTCAGAGCTGACAGTTTCAGCAGCGCAAGATATTATTTACAAATTTTTTATACATCATATCAACGACTCCGCCTCCGAATTAGTTTTGCAGCAATTTAAAAAAATATTCATACAACTGATTACTCCAGTCAACCCAAAAATAACTCAAGCCATACAGACAATAATTGAGTTTGACAGTCAACGAGAATTCAACAACTTATTTAAACGCTGCTGTTACATCTTATTAAATAACTGGATTATCCACAGAAAATACGAACTTGCTCGGGACTTAATTAAAATTATTAGCGAGAGAGCCATCAGCCAACCTCACCCCGACAATTGTCTGAAAATATTGAGAGTGTGGCTGAGAAATTTTGTTAATAGCAAAGACTATGAAGACTTAAAGTTATCTGTATCCAAGTACGACGACTACCATCCGGTAGAAATTCACTGGACTTCTCACTATCAGCCTTATTTGCTAGTCGCTCAATATCTAGATGCCAAAAACACCCCCGAAGAACGACAAACTGCTAGAATAATGTCGCAGCAGCTAAAAGACAAATACAAATTTGATCTAGCAATGTACACATCTCGTTCTCAGTCTGCCGCATTCAAATCTGAAAAACATGATAACCCTACACTTCTAGGAGATGAAGCCCTGCGTTTGATCAAAACTATTTTGATAAATCGAGGCTCCTTGAACTATCGCAGTTTAGCCAATATTTTTATCAATCAGAGTCAAAAAATTGCCTACAGCCAGTTTAAAAAATATCTGATCAAGTATTTATTTTATTACGATAAAAAATTTGATAACAATGATATTTATCAAGAAAAAATAACCAATATATTAGGTAGCTTTTATCCAAATAATGACCAAAAAATATTGAATAATAGCCTGCATCTTAGAACTTGTAATTATCTCATCAAATCCTTGACTGTGGAAAATACTGGGAAACCAACACCCTTATTCGTAATGTGCGTAAATAAACTAAATCCTTTAACACTGGCACTTTTAATTCTCAAAATAATTCTGATTTCGCCGTATTCTCAAACTTACTTAGAACTTTGTTTTGCTCGATTAATTCAATATTATCAAGATCAATCTGCTGCTGATTGTCAGTGGCTGATTGATTTTTTAGAAGTTTGCCAGATTGCTATAACTATTTATGCAGAAAATGTCCAATATAATTTAGTAAATATGTCAGAAAAATATCAAGAAGAACAGTTATTTATTGATCTCAATAATTGTCGAGTTTTTTCTCAACACAAACCAATCAAAAAAGACAAAGATTAGTTTGTAGGGTGCGCATTGCGCACCGGTTAATGAGTGTGGCCAGATATTTAGTCCGAAACCAGATAAGACGGCGGTTTCAAGTGTCCGATATTCCTTGGGTTCAGAATCAAAACGCTGAAAGTTATACCATTTTTCTAAAGATATGCTATAGATGAATTCTGAGCCACCCCGAACTCGCGGGGGGGTTGGGGGGGTAATA
>PVWI01000431.1 GCA_003003725.1 filamentous cyanobacterium Phorm 6
AGCAGAAGGTAGTGCTTTCCGGCTGTGGCGGGACGGGCGGCCTGGTTTGGCGGTGGCTTACGGGCCCGTGGAACCGCAGATTTTGGTCGATCGGGCGATCGCGCTTTCGCAACTAAACGAACCAGAAACCATCGAACTCGGCACCGGTGAGAAAGTAGTTTATCCCGATCGCGGAGTGTCAGTGCCAGCCGAACAGCTAGTAAACTGGGGAAAAGAGGCGATCGCGATCGTCCGCCAAGCCTATCCCGAAAGCCTCTGCACCGCCGAACTCGACTGCGAAATCGAAAGCACCCGCTTGCTGAACACATTAGGCTTGGATTGCAGCCACACCGACACCACCCTCAGCGGTTACTTGTCAGCAGAATTAGTGCGGGGCGAAGATTTTCTGAATATTTGGGAAGGCGAAACCGAACGGGGAACCCTCGACTTAAACACTAGCGCCCAGCGGGTTTTGCAGCGATTGGAATGGGCGAAAGAGAATGTAGCCCCCGCCACTGGGCGCGTGCCAGTGCTGTTTACAGCCAAAGCCGCCGATTTGCTGTGGGGGACTGTCTGTGCGGCATTGAATGGCAAACAGGTACTCGAAGGCGCTTCGCCTTGGAGCGATCGATTGGGCCAACAAGTCACCTCACCGCTAGTTACTCTCTCTCAAGAACCGGATACTGGGCCTTATAGCTGTCCTTTTGATGACGAAGGCACTCCCACTCGGGCGATCGTCTTTATCAAAAATGGAGTGTTGCAGCTATTTTATACCGATCGCACCACCGGACGAGCCTTGGGTAGCGGCACCACCGGCAACGGATTTCGCCCCGGTTTGGGTAGCTATCCCACACCGAGTTTATTCAATGTTTTAATTAAACCAGGAGCGCGATCGTTAATCGATTTAATCGCTCAACTAGACGACGGAATTGTAGTCGATCAAATGCTCGGCGGTAGTGCCGGAATTTCCGGCGATTTTTCAATTAACGTCGATCTCGGCTACCGAGTCAAAAAAGGTCAAATAGTCGGTAGAATCAAAGACACAATGGTAGCCGGCAACGTTTACAGCGTCCTCAAACAATTGGTAGAATTAGGAGGAGACTCCGAGTGGAACGGTTCTTGTCACACACCATCTGTAATTGTAGAGGGATTGTCTGTCATCGGCAAGAATTAAAGAAGTCATTAGTCATTAGTCATTAGTCATTAGTCATTAGTCAACAGTTAACAGTTAACAGTCATCAATCATCAGTTAACAGTTAACAGTTAACAGTCATCAATCATCAGTTAACAGTTAACAGTCACCAATTCCCAATTCCCAATTCCCAAACATAATATGCGTATTTGTTTTATTGGTGATTCTTTCGTAAACGGTACTTCCGATCCAAAATGCCTAGGTTGGACAGGGCGAATTTGCGCAGCCGTTTGCAAGCAAGGACACGATATCACCTACTACAATTTAGGAGTACGGGGAGCAACCAGTGCCGATATACAATCTCGCTGGTTCAGCGAAGTTTTTGACCGCTTACCTCACTACTGCGACAGCAGAATAGTATTTTCCTTTGGCCTCAATGATACTCACTTAGAAAACGCAAAAAGTCTAGTAGAAGTTGAAAGCTCCATTGCAAATACCAGAGAAATTCTGAATGCTGCCAAAGAAATAGCCCCAGTTTTAATGATCGGGCCTCCACCAGTTATTGATGTCAGTCGAAATGTGAGAATTGCCAACTTATCGAAACATTTTTCCGAAGTCTGTACCCAGTTAAACGTGCCTTATTTAGATGTTTATACCCCGTTACAAAAGTCAGAAATTTGGCTGCAAGAACTTGATCAAAATGACGATACTCACCCCCGTGCCGCTGGTTATGCGGAATTGGCTAGAATAGTTCACAATTGGGATGGTTGGAAAGATTGGTTTAAAAATATCACTGTATCAGATAGAGAGACAGTAACACTTTTTCGAGCTGTCGGCAAAAAAGAAATGGAGTTAATTCAAGAAAGCGATTTCATCGCATTTCCGCCGCGTCTATCTTTTCAGCCTATCTTTTATCCTGTACTTCAAAAAGCTTATGCTATCCAAATTGCGCGAGATTGGAATACAAAAGATGCAGCATCTGGATATTTTGGCTATGTAACCAAGTTTCGAGTTTTGGCTGACTTCTTGAAAAAATATCCCGTCCAAACTGTCGGTAGTTCGATTCACCAAGAATATTGGATTCCGGCAGAAGAGTTGGCAGAATTCAATCGCAATATTGTCGGAAAAATTGAAATTATTGCTGAATATCAACCGTAGAAAAGGAGCGATGACAAGTGTTAGATTTCAATCAATTTGAAGTTGTAAGTTTTGACTGTTACGGCACTCTCATAGATTGGGAAAGGGGGATATTGCCAGTTTTAAAACAATTGCTATCAAGCCGCGAGATAGATTTGAGCGATGACGGAACTTTAGAGCTTTTTGCGGAATTTGAATCCGAACTAGAAAAGGATAAAAGCGATTATATCGAATACCGGAAAATTTTGCAAGAAATAGTGAAAAAATTCGATCAAAAATTAAATTTTGAACCGACAGAAACAGAAGTCAAAACTTTGGCTGATTCCGTCAATAATTGGCAGCCATTCCCCGATACAGTTGCAGCCTTGTCAGCGCTTAAGCAAAAATATAAACTAGCGGTAATTTCCAATATTGATGACGATTTGTTTGCGGGTACTGCCAAACATTTAAAGGTTGAATTCGATTGGTTGATTACTGCGCAACAAGTACGATCGTACAAACCGTCAACTCGCAACTTTGAAATCGCCCTAGAAACAATGGGAATACCACCGGAAAAACTCTTGCACGTTGCTCAAAGTGTGTATCATGACATTGTACCAGCCTCCTCGATGGGAATATCGACTGTTTGGGTAAATCGGAGACAGGGAAAAGCAGGATTTGGGGCGACAATGCCGGCAAATGGCAAGCCAGATTTTGAAGTGCCGGATTTGAAAACGTTGGTGGAGGCGATCGGCTAAATAACCGCAGATTAACGCAAATTGGTAAAATTTATCCGCGTTAATCTGCGTGCATCTGCGGTTAAAAAAATCCGCTGCTAAATGAAAGTGAAATAAGGTCGATCGAGATTTAAGTCAGTCACGCCTTGCACAGTCGCAATTAGATCGTCCGATTGACCAGTTTTTTTCAGGAAAATGCTAGTCACATTCCCCGAAACAGACAGCGAATAATTAGCCTTGACTCCCGAAAGGACGATCGCATCTTCCCCAGAATTAAAGTCACTAATCGCAGCATTACCGTCACCGGAGTAGTAGATTTTATCGCTATCACCCAACAAGAAACGGTCATTACCAGCACCACCAGTCAAAGTATCAAACTCACCAACACCCGGATTAGTAGCACCCGGATCGATACCCACAACAGTATCATCTCCTTCACCACCGCTGACGGCATCATTACCGCTGCCACCGAGCAAATAATCATTGCCCAACTGACCGAAAATGCTGTCATCTCCAGCATCGCCGCCGAGAGAATCGTCACCCTTACCGCCAAAGATTAGATCGTTACCGTCGCCTCCCAAAACAACATCAAAGCCTTTATTGCCGTACAGCGAATCATTGCCGTTTGCGCCTAAAATGCCATCGTTGCCTTTACCTGCGTAAACAACATCATCGCCATTTCCACCATCGATAAAGTCATTGCCAGCATTGCCCAATAGCGAATCGTTACCGTCATCGCCACCGATGTTGTCGTTGCCGTCCAAACCGAAAATCGAGTCATTTCCAGTTAAACCGTTCAGCGCATCAGCTTGGGGAGTGCCGAAGTACAAATCGTTCAGCGGGCCGGTGCTGAAAGTCAAATCAACGGTAGTATTCGGA
>PVWI01000432.1 GCA_003003725.1 filamentous cyanobacterium Phorm 6
AGCCGCGGGCGATCGGGCTTGACATTTACCGAGATTTGCCAACTCAACCGGGTAATGCCGAATTGCTCAAAACTTTTAAAACTATTCCCAACTTAATTGGCATTGAGTTGATGCCACATGAAACCAGGATCGGAGTTCGCCCGCCTCCGGTACTTGACACGCTCTCGCGCATCGGTTTCAACAACGTTGTCATTGACGCTGACGGTAAGGTGCGCCGAGCTTTGCTCTACGCTTGGCCCGGAGATGGCAAAACTCATGAAAGTTTCGCGCTCAAACTGGCTTTGCTTTACCTGGAGCGCGAAGGGATTTCCCCAGAACCAGCCACAGTCAATCCTAAATACTTGCAGTTAGGCAAGGGGGTTTTTCAGCCTTTTGAACCGAATGATGGTGCTTACGTGCGATCGGACAGCCGTGGCTATCAAATTCTCACTAATCTGCGCGGCCCGATCGGCAGTTTCCGCACTGTATCGATGAGCGACGTGCTTTCTGGCAAAGTACCGGCTGATTTTGTGCGATCGCGCGCTGTGTTGATCGGCTCTACTGCCCCCAGCCTCAAAGACTTTAACCAAAATTCTTACAGTTCGGGTTTGTTTGCTCCTCCCCAGCTAATACCGGGAGTTGAGCTTCAAGCTCATTTTTTGAGCCAAATTTTGAGTGCTGCACTGGACGGGCGCCCAGGTATCAAAGTGTGGCCCGAAGCTGCGGAGTGGCTGTGGATTTTACTGTGGTCTTGGGCGGGAGCGAGTGTCAGTTGGAACGTGCGATCGATCGGGCGATCGGCTTGCTGTTTGTTAAGTATCTGTCTCGGACTGAGTGCCACTTTATACTTAGCCTTTTTAGCCGGTTTGTGGCTGCCGTTAATTCCTCCAATCCTGAGTCTTTTGGGTTCTGGCTGCGCAGTTGTCGGTTATCTAGCTCAGTTGCAAGAAGAATTAAAACGATCTAAAGAATTTTTACAATCGCTAATCGATACAATTCCCGACCCAATTTTTGTCAAAGATCGAAATCACCGCTGGGTGGTTTTGAATCAGGCATATTGTAGGTTTATCGGCTATCCTTTAGAAGTTTTAACCAGTCGCACAGACTACGATTTATTTCCCCAAGCCGAAGCCGATATATTTTGGCAGCACGACGAATTAGTATTACAAACTTACCAACCGCTAGAAAATGAAGAATGTTTTACCGACGCTCACGGAATTACACATTTGATTTCGACTAAAAGATCCCTCCACAAAGATGCTGCGGGGAACCTATTTTTAGTCGGAGCGATCAGAGATATTACCGATCGCAAGCTCCGGGAAGATGCCTTAGAACAAAAAAATGCTGAACTCAGCCACCAAGCTTATCACGATGCTCTCACGGGCTTGTCCAACCGCAAAATGTTTTATGAATGCTTGCATTCCTCTCTAGAAAGAGCCTCCAGCAATCAGGAATTGGTAGCTTTACTGTTTTTAGATTTAGATGGATTTAAGTTAATCAACGACACTCTCGGACACAATGTGGGCGATTTGCTCTTACAAGCAGTTGCTAGCCGGCTCAAAAAATGCTTGCGCGGCAGCGATACTATCTCGCGGTTGGGCGGCGACGAATTCACAGTCATTTTACCCGCTATTCCAGGTAGGGAGGAAGCTGCGAAAGTAGCTGAAAAAATTTGCGAGGCCATCATGCAGCCTTTTATTTTTGAAGAACATACAGTTTCTGTAACTACAAGTATTGGCATTAGTTTGTATCCAATTGACGGTCAAGAGTCAGATATTTTAGTCAAGAATGCCGATGCTGCAATGTATCGTGCCAAAGAATTTGGAAAAAATCAATATCAATTTTATTAATCGGTCATCTGTCATTAGATAGACTTTGAAAAAATATTAGGACTTACACTCAGAATTTACTTGTAAGGTGCTGATGGCGCACTTTACCATTAAATACTCGTAGCATTTTAACCATTTTTTTTTGTAATTCCTGAATATAAAACTGATTACAGCAATTTTTAGTCCTAATTTGCATCAGGACTAAAGCTAAAAAACGATATTACTAATTACTTGCAGCCTTTAACCTGCTCAGCTATTGTGAATTTTAAATTGTACATTTTGCTTCGATCGCTCTCTCCCTCTCTGGCTCTTCCCCTCTCCCCCTCTGATACCATAGACAATCTAGATGCATAAGTTAGAGGTTCTGCGTCCAAAAATGTAAATGTTAAAAAATATTAAAAAACTCATAAACTGAAACCATAAAACAGATTCAAATGACCAAAAAGCCTTGAGTTGAATGGTTTACGTATATTTACGAAAGTTAATTAAAGAAAATGTAAAGATATCAGTGGAATTACGGAAGTTGACATATATGATAGGTTGTACAGACGTGCATCTACTTCAGTGATTTTTGGACAAAACTATGAACACTATGCGTACTTTGATTCAGCTCACAACAACCGCAACTCTGGCGGCCTGCTTGCAAGTGAGTACGATCGGCATCACAAATGGCACTACCATAACAAAAACAGTTCGTAGTGCGGACTTTAGTCCGCAACAAGTGAGCGGACTAAAGTCCGCACTACGAACCAATCCAAGATCGGCCCGATCGACCTCCACATTTTTGACAGTCGCCGAAACCTCTATGCCTGGAAATTACCCAAAATATGAACCAGACCCCAACGGGAACCCCAAAAGTGACGGTACGGGGACGCGCTAAACCCAATTTTTCAATCTTCTATTCGCCCCGATTGGTACCAATTCGATTGGTGAACTAAAGTGTGGTTGCACCAATCGCGATCGGTAAGTGGATAGTCTACCCGGTAGTGACCGCCGCGGCTTTCCGTGCGAAACGCAGCACTTTTGAGAATTAAGTAGCCAATATCCAATAAATTGCCAACTTCCCCCCAATTTCGCAAAACCGAGCTGTTTTGGGCATCATCTGGGGAAAAATCAATCATTTGTCCTGGCTGCAAATTAAGCAAAGTTTGACTCAAAGCCAAAGAGGCAAATTCTTGCCGCCACATCTCAACTTGGACGATCGCACTTTCCAGATCGCTTTTTCCCCGGCAAATTCCGGCACTTTGCCAGACCAAATTCGGCAATTCGACGCGCAACTTGTCGATCGTCTCAATCTCCTGTTGTGAAATCGATCTTTGCCAGACTTCCCCTGCATCGAACTCATCTGGCAATGCCTTCGACTTTCCACCTTCTACATCGAAAAGTCCCATCTGCGCCCCAAAAACCAGACATTCCAGCAGCGAATTGCTCGCCAAGCGGTTAGCACCATGTACTCCAGTGCTCGCAGTTTCTCCCACCGCGTACAAACCCGGAATCGAAGTTTGGTTGAACGTGTCAGCCACAATCCCTCCCATCCAGTAATGGGCGGCGGGCGTGACGGGTATCGGTTCGGAAAAAATATCAACTCCCCAATCAGCGCACACTTGAATAATATTCGGAAATCTGTAGCGCAGTCGATCGACCGCAATCGGGCGCAAATCTAGCCAAACATGAGGTTCCCCAGTCTTCTGCAAGTGGCTGAAAATAGCGCGGCTAACGACATCGCGAGGGGCGAGTTCCCCACTGGGGTGATAGTCAAAAGCAAAGCGATATCCCTTGCTGTCCACCAAATGAGCACCTTCTCCCCGTACCGCTTCGCTGATCAGAAACCTCGGCGCGCCTGCTTTGCTGAGCGCCGTCGGGTGAAACTGCACAAATTCTAAATCTCGCAGCAGCGCCCCGGCGCGCCACGCAATTGCTACCCCGTCCCCGGTACTTACCGACGGGTTTGTGGTTTGAGCAAAAACCTGTCCGCCGCCGCCTGTAGCCAGCACTACGGCCTCTGCCCGCAGCCATTTGACTCGGGAG
>PVWI01000433.1 GCA_003003725.1 filamentous cyanobacterium Phorm 6
AATTCCAATTTATTTTTAATGAATCCAGCGGGGATTGTTTTCGGGACAAATGCCAGTTTGAATGTGCCTGCTGCTTTCACCGCGACTACTGCGACAGGCATCGGTTTTGGCAATAACTGGTTTAGTACAGTTGGCACGAATAATTACGCACAATTAGTCGGAAATCCTAATACTTTTGCTTTTACAAATACACAACCGGGAGGCATTGTCAATTTAGGGGATTTGGCAGTGAAGCAGGGACAAAATCTAAGTTTATTGGGCGGCACGGTTTTGAGTACGGGACAACTTTCTGCACCAGGTGGAAACATTACTATTGCGGCGGTTCCGGGCGAGAATTTAGTCAGAATTAGCCAACCTGGAAATCTGTTGAGTTTGGAGATTCAGCCGCAATCTGTAGCGGGGAGTTTGCCTCAAAATTGGGTGTTGCCAGTTGCATCTTTGCCGCAGTTGTTGACTGGTGGCGGGGGAAGTGCAACGGGGGTGACAGTCAATGCTGGAGGGCAAATAGAATTAACGGGTTCTGGTTTGCCGGTAGAGAATGGAGATGTGATTGCTACAGAAATAAGTGCCCAGAATGCAACGCTGTCAGCTAATCGCAATTTGACATTAGTTGAAAGTCAGTTACGCACAACTGGGGATTTAAATTTACTGGCTAACGATACAGTGCGGGTGCGCGATAGTGTGGCAAATCCGTTTGTGGCAAATGCTGGCGGTAATCTGTATATTCGCGGAAATCAAAGTATCGATCTTTTGGCGCTGAATCATCTTTCGCAAACGCCATTTGTAAGCGGTGGAAATCTGACTTTAGTGAGTGATGGCATCATATCTACAGATGCTCATTTTAGAAGTGGGAATAATATGTCAATTCTCGATTTGTCGGGTAGACCTGCTAATTTCATCAGTTTATATGATCCAATATTTACGCAGCCTAATGACTATATCTCTGGGGGATATACGGGTGCATCTATCAAGGTAGATACAACTTCGGGGAAAGGAAATATTACTTTTAACGGTGGTATTTCAATCACAAGTCTAGATGCAGCTTTTGCGAATGCTTCTCCTGGTACAGATGAATTTATTTTGGCTACTTCGCGATCGATAATTTTGCGCTCTGGAGGCAATATTCAAGTAGTAGGACTTTACAATTATAACAATCAGCCTAATAACGTAGGCCCTATAATTATGCAAGCTACAGGCAATATTCAAGCGGGAATTATTTCAGTCTATAATATGGCTGGTGATGCTGGTTATATATCTTTGAGTGCTGGGGGAAATATTTCAACAGAAGGACTTCTTGCTAATAATATTTCTGGTAATGGTATTGGCGGTAATATTACTGTGAATGCAGGTGGCAGCTTTACTTTTATAGCAGGAAATACACCGGGTGCGGAAAATATAAATACTTTCGCACCTAATGGAGGGGGTAATATTATCATTAAAGCAAAAAATGATATCTCTATAAGCTGTTCTACTTACTGGTCTTGTTTAGAAACTGTTAGTAGGGATAATGGTGTCATCAAGGCTAATGGAAATAGTGGTAATGTTAGTATCATCAGCGAACAGGGTTCTATTATTTTCCAGACTCCCCTGTCTATAGATACGAGTAATAGCGCTTCTGTCGGGATTCCTGGCTCTGTCAATGTACAAGCAAGAGGGAATATTACTTTAGGTAGGATATCAGCATTAAGTTATGGTAGTTCAAAATCTGATGGTGCAAATATCAATATTAAAAGTGTAAATGGTAATATCGAGCTTGGCGACATCAATAATTCTTCAGCCGTGGGAAATGGCGGCAATATTACTCTCTCTACCATTGAAAACATTAAAATAGGTAACGCATTAAACTTTGGAAAATTGCAAGGTGGAAGTATTAATTTTACTAGCAGAAATGGCAGCATTACTACAGGAGAATTAACTGCAACAAGCTCTCAAAGTTTAGGAAACAGTATAGTTTTCAAGCCGGAAAATGGCGGCTCAATTACTTTAAATGCCGATCGCAATATTACGACTGGCAATCTGAATGTAACGGCGAATCAAAACGCTGGCCCGATCGCACTTACGAGCACTACCGGTTCCCTAAATACCGGAACAATCGATGCTACGGGCGATCGGGCTGCTGGAAAAGTCACACTTCAAGCTGACAGCGGCATCAAAGCATCGACGCTGACAGGTGTTTCTATTAATGGCAATGGCAGCAATGTTACTTTGTTTACTACCAAGGGTGACGTTAATATAGGTGATGTTTTAGTCGGAGGCAAATTACAGGGTGGAAATCTTGAATTTACTAATAAAACTGGCACTATCACCACAGGTAAGCTCACTACAAGTTATAACGGTTCATCTGCGGGTGTTGGAACTAACAAAGGTGGCACTGTCAATCTCAATGCTCAGGGGAATATTACTACCAATGCGATCGGCTCCAGTGGTAATCAAGACGGCGGCTCAATTACTTTTAAGAGCGGTGGCTCCATTGACACTACGGCAGGAATCATCAATGCGATCGGCGGCAACAACGGCGGCAGTATTTCCCTCGAAGCCACAACTAACATCAGTACCGCCGGAATTGGTAGCGCTCTATTGTTAGCTGGCTTCAAAGCTAATAGCGGCAATCTTCGCATCCAAAGCGGCGGTAATGTCAACACAACTGCCGGCCCAATTATTACGGCGGCGGCAAATGGTAAGGGCGGAAATGTCACGATCAATGCTCAAGGAAATGCTTCGACATCGGATATTAATGCCCGCACTTTCGCTCCCAGCATTGCGGTGAGTGGTGGCAATATTGACCTAAAAGGAAGTAGTATTACTGCTAGTGGCAAGGTCGAAACTAACCGCAATAACATTACTTTTAACGCTCCGGTAACATTAGGTAATAACCTGTCGGTCAAAATTTTAGAAACTGGCGATATTACTTTTAAGTCTACTGTTGACGGACCTTATAGTCTGACTGTTCAACCCAAGGCGGGAATTGTGGATTTTGGTGGGGCTGTTGGCAAAACGACTCGCCTCAACAGCGTCAGTATTGAAGATGATATCCCCAAAAGTTCCGCCCCAATTAACATTATTACTACGAATAATATTACTGCCCAAAATATTACGTCAACCGCCGGAATTTCTTTGTTTAGTGACAAGGGAGAAATCACAACGAAAAATCTCGATGCGACTTCTGCGAAAAATGGTGGCAATATCGAGTTGAATGCTGGTACTAATATTGCTGCGGGTGATATCAATACCTCTGCTGCGGGGAATGGTGGCAGCATTTTCCTCGATGCTACGGGAAGTATTAATGTTGGTAAGATTGACTCTTCTGCTGCTGGAAATGCGGGGAATGTCACCGCGTATAATCGCAGCACTGCGGGCAATATTACTGTAAGTCAAATTAATGCTCAAAGTTTCGGTAGCGGTACTGGCGGCAATGTCGATATTCAGACGGGGAGATTTTTTCGATCGCTAAATTTGTTCACAGACAAAAACGGCATCGATGCTAGCATTTCTACGGCGGGAAATTCTGGAGATATCAACGGCGGTAAGATCGTAATTCGCCACGGAGGGGCAGGATTGATACCGTTTATTGTCGGTGATTCTACGACAAATGGAACGACGGGTGCAATTAGTCGAGGAAATTCTAATCCGATTCAAACAATTTTGCCGGAGAAGCCCTATCCTTATACTCACAAACAGGATGCCGATCGCATTCAAATTATCTCAATTCCCGAACCAATTTCGATCGCAACTCCAACACCCGCACCCATCGCGACTCCATCCCCAACACCCGCAACTGCAACACCCGCACCCATCGCGACTCCATCCGCAACACCTGCAACTGCAACACCCGCA
>PVWI01000434.1 GCA_003003725.1 filamentous cyanobacterium Phorm 6
GATGTATCTACTGCATCTTATGGTTAACTTCTATGTATTTAGTGTAAATAATGGCAGTAATTAGTTGATAAAATAGAGGTATGATGCTGACTGCTTGAGATCGACTACTAACATTTTTTCGACGAGGAAAAAAGAATGGAGACTACAGTACAGAAGGAAGCCCCACATCAGGCTGTTGAGGAAGTGAAAATTCAGAATATCAACAGTTCTGAGTTTGAGCTTTGGGCTAAAGCGGTGAAACGGCAGATGATTGCAGCACTGTCTAAAAAAGGCGCGGTGTAATATCTCTCGGTTGTGCGTACAAGTTGTCCAAACTCAATTCACAATAATCTTGTTGTTCGAGATTGATGGGTGAGAGGAAGGGTTTTAGGATTGCACCGCATACCGAACAGCCCTGAGTGGCTGGATGAGTTGAGCGAGGGGCAGAAAAAGTATTTTGCTTGTTTTTAAGTTTTGAATGCACCGGTGGCATGAAACCGGGTTTTTTTACGAAAATACTTCTGTTGCGATCGACAGAAACGGTAAAAAAGACCCGGTTTCTTCGTGTCATATCGTTTCCTGTGGCATCGGAATAATATAGAGGAGGCAGTGCCGTGTCCCTACAATTAATCGCGGTAGGGACACGGCACTGCCGTGTCCTAATTTTGGCTAATAATTCCGATACCAACGGATTTGATATCAAGAGTGTGTCCTGGATTGTTCCCTCTGCTGAATGGTTTGTCCCAGATTACGATCGCTTGTCAACCGCCGCTAGCAAGCGCAGACTTCCGTCTTGAATCTGCACGGCTTTCACTGTCCCTACAGCGACTCTTTGTTGACCGTTAGCCGTCGCTACTTCAATCTTAATCTTGGGGTCAGCCTGCAAGCCCAGCCGCCCCCAAAGCCACTTGACTTGAGTAGCAGGAAAAGAGGTCACTTCTACATCTGTAAAGGGGGAATTAACCCAGCGGCTGCCGTCGTTAAAACTGGCTACTTGCACTTGATACCAAACTTGTTCTCCAGTCAATTTTAACTCGTTTTTCGCTTCTGGTTCTAGCCACTCAGCGGGATTGATATTGTTAATTAAAGTGGCAGAACCCATAATTTGACTTTTGTGGTCTTCTAAAGTTTGAGCCTGAGAAACTGCTTCCTCAAGTTTATTGACCAAGTTCCGAATTCGACTTCTAGTTTCGCTGTCAGTATCTGATTGCCTTGAGAGCCAATTCATGGCTTCGCGAGTTCCGTCTTGAGAGGCTACAATCAGGGCGCCCCAAGCTTTGATATCGGCGTCAGCCGAATTGACTCTTAAGGCGGCCTCTACGCGGTTCATGATTCGCCCGCCGTCATTTTTGAGGGTTGTGCTAATTTCGTGACTGTTGCTCGGATCGGCTTCAAATACTTGCAAAGCTTCGCTCCAGCGGCCGTCAATCAATTCTGCGAGAACTTGTTGGCCGGGACTGGCCCAAGATGCGATCGCCTGAGCCCGAGTAATTTTAGCGTGAAATTCGATTGTCTCTAGTTGAGCTTGTGCGACGGCGGGCCAATTTTGACCGGCTTTGATTTTAGCCGATCGCATGACATTTAATCCCGGAGACCACAGCCCGCTGTTCGCCAGTCGCAGCCCATTTTTGTAAGTCTCGTCATTTAAGGCAAATTCTTCTAAAGAAATCGCCGTTAACTGAACAGGATTGGGGACAAATTTGCGCGGGCCGATTTGATAAAGAGTAAATTTCGGCTCTAAACCAACTGTTTGGTCGATCGCCAACTGCGGGTTTTGCGCCTTCACAATTTGCTGCCAATTCGGCGGTTGTCCGGCCGCACTTGTCCAATCCAACAGCGAGATTAAATGATCTTGGCTGGGGTTGTAGCGAACGACTTGTCCGTAGGGAATTTTCTTATCGCCCCGGAGTAGTTGACCGCTGACATTAAACCAGATGCCGGAGGCTGGGGCTTTGCCGTCAAAGCGGCGTAGTTCTGTGAGCGGTAGCGACTGATTTGAGGCTCGATCGTTAGATTGAGAGTCAGCTAAATCAGCAATGACAAAAGATTCCGCAGGGCCTTCGACATTTACAGAGCTTGCTAATTGAAAATACTGTTCTTTTTCGGAATCGCGATCGGGAAGTTGCACTCGTTTGTACACCCGAAGTTCGACAATTTGACGGCAAGGATTTTTGCAAACAGTAGCAGCATTAACAGTCCTTTCTACCAGCACTGGCAGTAGCAAGTCGGCACGAGCATTATCGCCAGATTTATCAACAGTCAGCGGCAGGGGTTCTCCGGTGATAAATCCCAATTTGCGGACGCTGGCTTTGATTTGATCGAGAGTTTGGATTGAATCTCTGCTACCTGTAGGCAGACGCGACCATCCTGGCACAAACTGAGCGACTAACTTGTTGCCGTTGGGATCGACAATTAGCTGGTAACTCAGCCAAGCGCCGCCTCCCATCAAAGCGGAAAAGCCACACAAGACGCTGAGGGCTGTCAAGTTAGCTACCATTCTTTTCCAGGGATATCTGGCTGCGGTTGGAGGAACAGACATTGGAAGCTGCGACTCTTGAAGTTTTTTGGGGCGTCGGGATTGGCGGCGGCGTCTGGTTGGAGGAGGAGCAACTTTGGGATTTTCTGAGAGTTTGGCTCGATTTTTTGAGGGGTTAATTTTGTGTTCCATCATCCAAGTTTTAGAATTTAGAATTTAGAATTTAGAATTTAGAGTTTAAAGTTGGAATAGCCGATCGTACTGCCGACCTATGATATCCCAGGTGTATTCGGTTTCAATTCGCTTTCGCGCGTTCAGAGACAGTTCTTGTCTTAGCTCCTGATTTTCAAACAAACTGGTAATCGCCTCAACATACTCCTGAAGTTTGTTTGCCCGCAAGGCCCTTGTCGGTTGTGGGCCGCCACCATCGACGGCTAAACCCTCCAAACCTCGATCGCTCGCCACCACGGGGGTTCCCGCAGCCATCGCCTCCAAAGTTTTATTTTTAATCCCAAAACCAATCCGCATCGGCACCACGCAAACAGCAGCCTGATGCAAATATTCTGCCACCCTTTGCACCCTGCCTACTACTTGAATTCCCGGAAGTTTCCCCAAGGCTAGGACTTCCGGGACTGGCGAGGCCCCAACTAGGGTAAGGGTGACATCGGGATACCGCTGCTGCAAAAGGGGCAGTATCTGCAAACTGAGAAAGCGCGCCGCGTCAATATTGGGCAAATTGTTCATTGCACCTGCAAAAATTAAGGTGTGTCCTCCCGGATCGATCGCGCGATACGGAAATTCTGTCAAATCCACACCATTAGGAATAACATCAATCGGAGGCACAAAAAAATCTGGTTTTTCTCGGAGTCTTCCCGCCTGCGACAGCAATTCTAGGAGTTGCTGCTTGTCTGTGGATGTGGTGGCGACAATGCGGGAGAATTTGGCACAGTATCGTCTTTCGTAGCGGGCGAGTAGCGGTAAATTTAGTCGATCGCGCAGGGGTTTTTCCGAGGTGCCGATTGCTAACATTTCCCTGCAAGTTCCCCAAACCGAACTGTGAATATTGACCACTGTCAGCAGTTTTTGTCGCCATTCTGGACGCACGTAAATCTCGTTAACGCTGTGTTCGCAGGTGACAGCATCGCATTGGCCTGCTGCTACTAATTCGTCGGCCCAATTCTGCATTGCTTGAGAGTAGCTTGAGACTACGTTCGGAGGCGTCCCGGATAACACAAATCGACTGAATCTGTGCAGTTTTTCGAGTATTTCAGAGAACCCCCCCTCAGTCCCCCCCTTGCTAAGGGGGGGGGCAAGAATCCTTCATCAATCC
>PVWI01000435.1 GCA_003003725.1 filamentous cyanobacterium Phorm 6
CCAATAGCCCAAGCATACCAAACCACCAACTGATTGTTAGCAGTTAAAGCTCCGTAAGCGCGAGAATAAGGCGTGTCATCGCGGTTAACAATAGCTCGCATTATATTCAGTTGTTGGTCATCAGAAAGGTTGTAAAAATCACCTAGCAGCACGGGAGCTAATTCTGGTTCGGCGGCTTCGGGAGCTGCTGGTGTAATTGAATCTCCCATTTCTTCATAAATAAAGTAGAGCAGCGCCAGTTTTTCATCTGTACCCAACCCGTTGATTGTCTGAACCATCTTTTGAGTGTCGTTGGAGAGAGCGTGAGAATTGGTTTCGGCGGGTGAGTTCATAAATAAGTTCCTTAAAAATGCTTTCAGTATATAAAAATATCAAGATTTATAAGTACAAGTCACCATCCCCTAGAGGTAATGCGATTTAAGATTTGAGATTTGAGATTTGAGATTTGAGATTTGAAAATCACTTACTGTGTATGGGTCTCGTGCTTGCAGAGGGTTGCATTATTCTCGTAAACTGGTGTAATGCTGAGCCAACGTCTGCAGATAAATCATCCTTGAGATAGAAGCCAACGATACATCTGCGGGTAGATGAAAAAGCCCGGATTTTAAGTGATTATTGATCCAGTGAATCGTTAAATGAAAATTGCAAGGAGTCGGCTATGTCTGAAATAAATACAGAATCAAATAATACTCAAACATTTGACGCTGCTCAGATAACTGAAAGCGTGGAAGCTGGAGAACAAAAGTTGCCAAAGGTGGATGTATCAGCAGACTACGAAGCTTCAAAAGAATTCAGTGTTAGTGAAATCGATCGCACGAGTGCCGGCGCCGAAGCTGCCGCCGCTGCAACTGCACCTAAGTTTGAAATTCCTGCTCCTCAAGAAATTCCAATGCCAGCCGATGCAAGCGGCAACCCGGCAGATTTTCTGTCGATGGCTAAGGAAATTAACCCCGCAGGTGTACCGGGCAATGTTACCGATGATTTGGTGCAAAAGGCGATCGATCTCGGTACTCCAGGCAGTTAATTTAGCAATTCTCAATCCTCGACACAGAAGCTCTATTTTGTAGGGTTTCCGGGCGCACCTTACGGCTACAATTCGCGCGTAAAAGCACTTTTTGCAGAAGTCCTGAATTCTCAATTGACTGCGCGATAAGCAGAGAGAATCTCATTTTTGTAAAAAGTATTTTTTTGCTTTTGCTTTCCGAGCTCTGAATGCAGAACACAGATGCTACGGAGCTGGATTGTGGTTGAAGCGCGATTTTTCAAGTATTCTCGGCTTAAATTTATCAGCCCGTCGATTGCCACGCATTAGTTCGCATCTGGGAGGAATCGCCCCGAGTGAAAGCTGTTTGATGGTCTCCTGTTGACAGATCGATCGTATGGTGCTAGCGCGCTCAGCATAGCAAGCGCGCTCAGCATGGAAACGAGTCGAAGGCGATGGTATTCCCGAAATATACTCGTGTTAAGGTCTGCTTCGTCTCGATTCAACAGCCGTCCGGCCCACAGAACTTGTGCGCGCTCAGTACCTCAGCCTCACAGATATAGGCGATGCCCGAATAATTGTCGAAAAACTGCGTTGCGATCTCATCCGAAATCTTCATGGCCATATCCCGACTTTCGGTGAGCACCTCGATCTTTACATTCGAGTAGTGGTCGGAAACGGAGGGGTGTCCCGTCGATCGTACGTTGCGACTGCCTTGACCGCCAGCGTCCACCGCCGTATAACCGGTCGCCCCGGATTCGTCGATGATCTTGGCGATCTTTTTCAGCAGCACCTTTTCTGTGACAATGACGAGCTTGCTCGCTGGCTTAGCCATGTGGGTTACCTCTAGATGTGTGTATTGATTGAACTATATAGAAACTCAGGAAAACGGCAGCACCGAGCACTATCGCTCTGATATTATAGCGGCCGCGTTAGTCGCCGGGCCAGGGGAGCACCGGGAAACCGCGACCCGTCTGGGATTAGCCGCCCCCCAGTGCCTGGGCGAGTCCGATGTAGAGCGGTATTCCCAAGGCAATCGCCACCGGCGTGCCGACGGCTGTGGACGCTCCTATGTAGGCAGAGGGATTGGCCGACGGGATACCGGCTCGTAAAGTGGGCGGCCCTGAGATGTCTGAACTGGAGGCAGCCATAACGGCTAGAACCACGACGCCACCAAGGCTGAATCCCGTGGTGTAGTGGGCAATCATACCGAGACCAAAGGCGAGCAGCCCATGCAGCAGCGGTGCGACCACGGCGTATACGGTGTACCACTGGGCAACCTTGCGCAGCTCGCCAATCCTTGCCGTGGCTTCCATACCCATGATCAGCATCAGTACCGAAAGCAGTCCACGGAAAAGGGGATCGTAGAAGGTTTTATAGACACTTTCCGGCTGGGTTAGCAAACCTAGAGCGAGGCCGAGCAGCAGTGCCGTTAGGGCAGAACCCTGGAGGCTTTCCTTGACGATGGGCCATATCTTGACCCGTTTGTCTTCGCTACTGCGCTGCTCGCTGGGATAATCGCCTGCGATAGCGCGCTGCTTGTTGAGACGCTCCTCCTGCTTGGTGGTATGAATGCTGGCCAAGACGATCGCAGTCACGAGCGCTGGGATGTCCATGAACGGATAGAGTGCGGCGGACCATGCCTCGTATGGGATATTTTGCGTTTCCAGTAGTGTCAGGGCGGCCGCGAAGGTAGAGCCACTCACGGCACCGAACAAGCCCGCGGTCGCAATACCATCCTCGGTTTTGACGTACGGCAGCTTGCACAGCGTGTAGCGTCCGATGAAGACGATAAGTATCCCCAATATCACGGCGAACGCTGCGGGCAACAGCATCTCCACCAGATTGGCATTGCGGATCTCCTGACCACCGGTCAGGCCGACTTTCATGAGCAGCATGAAGACGATGAACTGATAGACCGGATCTGGAATTACCAGTTCGCTACCGAGGGCGGCAACGATCATACCACCAATCAGAAAGCCGAGTGTCGGGGACTGTAACTGCGCCAGGAAGCGCACAAAGAAATCGGACAAGAAATCCACTTTGTAATTCTCCTCAATCAGAACTTAGGGGTCAAAACGACAGGTAAGCGTGTCCTCGAATCCTGGGTTGCTGGCTCCACGCATCCGGGTGAGAGCGAGTCAACCCGCCAATTTATTGCATCTGTATCCCAGTGCGTCATGTGCTGGAATATCAGGTTTCGTTCCGGCGATCGCAAATGATCGCACTAATCAGTGGTGATTCATTGGAAATGGTTTGTTGTGAACATATTTTACCAGCAATTTGTGCGTAAAATCCCAGCGATGCTTCTGGGAAAGCATTTTCGGGTACTCACTCATACCAATTCGCTTGATCCCACTAATCAGTGGTGATTCATTGGAAATAGCTTATTCTGAACATATTTTACCAGCAATTTGCGCGTAAAATCCGAGCGATGAATCTGGGAAAGCGTTTTCGGGTACCCACTCATACCAATTCACTATGAAGTTGCACTTATATATAGCTTCAAGGATATAGTCGCAACCACAGAGAGATAAAACTTCTTCATTCGTGAGAGATTTGATAATTATATTTACCTGTTTTTTTAGTTGATCTAAACTCGAATAATTTCCCCGTTTTAGGTCTTTTGTTGTCTGTTTCCACAATTTTTCAATCGGAAGTTGATTTGCCTCAAGTGCGGAACGCATCACGACAGAGATACAAACGCATCTAAAAATATAGAAAAAGTCGGGATGGGATATCGCCACGACTATAAACCAATACGGTTTACTTAACACTATTTATGCGCCGGAGATCCCCCT
>PVWI01000106.1 GCA_003003725.1 filamentous cyanobacterium Phorm 6
TAGCAGTAATCCAATAGATTATAAAATGCTTGAAACATCAGGCATACCAACACTAGAGACAGAACTAGAAAATTATCTGACAAGTGAGGCAAAAAACACAGCTATACTTACAACTCCTTTTACATTCTTGCATGATTTTGCGAAGAAGGCACTTGCTGATATAAAAGACAAAAAAATCACCGCAACAGAACCATTAGCTAAACTTGAACGCAACAAAGTTGAAGCCGATAAAGCATTAGTTGCATTAGAGGCTCAAAAAGTAGAGATAGAACAAACAATTATCCGATTTGGTGAAATCATTAGTGGTAAGATATTTGCCAACTTAAAGTCTTACATTAACGACTTACCCAAGACTTGGGAAGAGGACTCAAAAGAACTGAATCTTGAGGAATTGGGATTTTTTAATATTATGAAATCCTTGGGCAACCAAGATAAGATTAAAAATACTATGAAACGAGAAATTGAGAAATATATAAAAAAAAGGCTAGAAGAATGGGGAGAGAAAGTACCTACCTTGGCTGAGAAAGATATAGAGAATATGAATGCTATAGTTAAAGCTAAGATTGAGGATTTTCATGTAGAACTTACTCAGATTCGTAACTTCTTTTCTACTGGACAACTACTAGGTAGTTATGAGTTAGATACAGAAAAAGGGAGAATCAAAAAAGGTTTTCAGTCTACCATAAATGTGCTAATGCTTGATCCTAGTGGACTAACCGGAACTTTAATGGGATCAGGTGACTGGGGTAGTTTTATTGGGCGAATTCTTTTAGATTTTATTATTTACGGTACTATTTCTGTTGTTGCTACTCCTGTAGTAGGTCTAACACTTTATGTGATCCAAGAAATAATTCATACTATAATTCAAGGGCAGGGATTTAAAGGACGTTTAATCAAAACGATAGGGGAGCAGTTATTTGATTCCACTCCTCAAAAAATGTCTAAAATGTCTAAAAAACAATTAAAAGACATTCAAAATGGTAGTTTGATAGTTACTAGCTTACCAGAAGAAATTTCCAAACAAGAAAAAACTGTCCGTGAAAAAATTCAGCAGCAATTTGCTCAGGGTGCCAAGCATTTAACTAAAAATCTTCAAGCTCAAATAGACCAACAGAAAGCTAAACAAGAAGATATTATTCGTCAAAAAAGCCTAGAGGGTTTTAATGTCGAACAAGAAACCAACCGTCTAGACGCAATTGCCAGCAAATTAATTGAACTTGTTCCCATCGCTGGTGTCGCTGCCGATAAGCGTACTGAAGAAATCACTCAATTTGTAAAAGAACTAAGAGAACTTTTAGCGGGTAAAGAAAGAGGATAAAGAAGTTTTCACATCTGTATAAATTGTTTATAGGAAGTAAAAAATGAGTTCCCATGTCGCCTTATCTCCTCTAGACAGTCACTTGTCTGCTCTAGAGAAATGGTTTTCCTCTGCGCCTAAATATGATTCACCAGATCAAATAAAAACTTTACTCCAACCAATCTTAGAACTTCAACATAACCTTCGGTGCAAAGAGAAACAAATTACTTTTTTTGGCGCATTTAAAGCAGGAAAATCGACCCTTCTAAATGCCATCATTGGATCTGAAATGCTACCCTCGCGTGTTAATCGTGCCACAGGTGTAGTCACGAAAATTGGTTACGCTTCCCAGCCTTCGGCGAGCGTAACTTCCCATACTTCAGAGGGAAAAATTATCAAAAAACCAATACCTTTTGATGATTTAGCAGAATACATTCTCCTTGATCTTTCTAGTGGCATCTCAAAACCACCAGAAGGTGTTGAGGAAGTTGTCCTGCATATTCCACTACCATTGCTTCAGCATAACTGCATCCTAGCAGATACCCCAGGGTCAATGGACACCCAGGCTCTAACTGAACGCGCTTATCAGGAAATTGAAAAATCCGACCTTGCCGTGATGGTGCTGTCTGCGGACAAGTTATTATCTGAGACAGAAAAAGATACAGCGGGGAGAGTAAACGAGTTACTTAACGGCAACATTGTTTTCATCATTAACCGTATAGGCTTAGTGGATACAGAGGAACGTGAAGAGGTTCTTGCTTGGGCTAAAACTACTCTAAAAGGACTAGGAAACTCTTTGGTTGGGCAACCTCATATTTTTGTTACTGATGCCAAAACATCTCTACAGGAAAAAACTAATCATGCAGTACAGACAACAGGTATCAGTAGCTTACTAAAGTTCGAGCAGTGGCTCGAAGGAGCATTGAGTACACCAATAGGTGAAAAGATCGCATTTCTTTCTCGGCTTGGCATCCTAGAGAGACATTTGTCCAATGCTCAAATATTGTTCCAGAATCAACTGGCTGAAGCACAAACCACCGTTAAAAATTTAACACAAGCTGAAGCCCAAGCTTCAGCAAATCAGCAAACGCAACGAGAAAACGGGATCATTAGAGATCGTCTGCGGCTTAGTAGTATCAAAACACAACTTGACCATTTTGGAGAAACATTTTTTAACAGTTACACAACAAAAGCAGAAAAATTGATAGTTTCCGATTCAGAGTGGCAAGGAAAACTCAACAGTTGTTTGCATTTAGCCCTTAATTCATACTGCCAAAGTATCTATCAAGGAATTACCTCTCCCATACTACAAACTAGCATTGAAGTTTCCATTTGTGACTTAAATCCATCAATCATCAACCCTGGTATCATCCTTACTGAAGATTCATCAGCAGCAAGTATTGGTGGCTGGATTGGTGGCACTATTGGTACTTTGCTTGAACCAGGAGGCGGTACTATTGTAGGGGCTGGTTTAGGAGCTTGGCTTGGTCAATCCTTTTTTGGAGTTGATATTAAGCAGCAAGCCTTAGTGTCATTACGGTGTTCCGCTCATAGCATATTAGAAACTATCAGAGTACAGGCAGAGCAATATATTGACAGGGTAGATCAGTTATTAATTGACTTTGGTAAATCCTACAATTCCACCTCTCAGCCTTCACTAAATCTCCAAGCTGCACAAAAAAACGATAAATATTACAGTAGCTTAGTCAGTTGGGGTGACGAATTTCAAAACACAATTAATAACATTAAGATGGAGATTGTAATATGATTTGTGAATCCGAAAACTTAAAGTTTAAAAAATTATCTGACAATTTGACTAATTCATTAACCGATATTTACCGAATTGGTAATTTGAGTTTAGTTTGTATGTCTTTCGGTATTGCCATGATGTTAACTGGCCATTTTGTCAGCAATTGGTTGTTTGGCGTTGGCACTTTGTTGACTATTTCCTGTTTCGGATTTTTTGTCCACACTCAGTTAAAAGGATTAAAAGAAATATCTCAACTAATCCAAAAAAATCAGAAATCCATAGATTTAGCTCAGGAGACTGCTATTGAACTAACAAAAACTTTTCATATCTTTGAGTCATTAACCATTGGTCATATTCAATCGTTAAATGGCGTACTAGAAATAATTGTTCCCCTGTTGACGATGTTCCCAATTGTAGGAAGAAAGCTAAATAGTATTGGCATTACTAAACTGCAAAATATTTCTCATAATCTAATGGATATGCTTCTTAAAGCCGAATCCATTACTCAGAACATGGAAGAGGCTTTGCTTAATGCAGATACTCAAAAACTTGAAGTTTATACTCGAAACTTGAGAGAAATTAGTCAAAAAGTTAGAATCAATCTGGATAAAGACTTGTTATTAGAAAAAGAGAAAACATTATAAAAGCATTAGAAATATTGAGCAGTATGATCACTTATGGTCACAAGGAAATATAAGGCTATTTCATTCTTGGAAAGGTAAACAAAACGGAGTATGAAATGGAATTTATTGAGGATTTACTAAAGTGTATAGTCATTCCCTTTCACTTTATTATGGAGGTTATTTCCGCTTTCTGTATTGTTATGGGTCTACTTATTTCAATCCAAAATTCTAAAAATGATTTTCAAGAGATTCCCGATCGTGGCTTCAAATGGGTAGCTAGGTTCACTTCAAATTATTTTCAAGAATAATTTTTTGGGCTTTGCGAAGCGGCGCATATTCCTGTGATTTGGGCAACTCAAGTTTTAGAGAGGTCAAAGGATGATTATGAACAGAATAAAATTTATCAGCAATGCGGTTGGGACAATACTTGCAGCCGGGACAACAGCTTATTTGTTGAGTGATAAAAGTAATTTTTTAAGGGCGGATCTCAAACCGTCAGGCGATCGCAACGAAACTCTCAAGCCGGATGAAAAAGAGATTTTGTTTCTCGCCTCCCTTGCGCCCAGCGGTCATAACACACAGCCGTGGTTTGTCCAATATCTCGAACCTTACCACTGGATTATCGGCAACGATCGCACTAAATGGCTACCGGCTGTTGACCCGACTCAGAGAGAAACGATGTTATCGATCGGCACTTTCCTTCAAAATCTGGAATATGCCGCTGGTGCTTTTGGCTACCTCTGCGATTGGAATTTACTCGCTACGACTAATCAGGACGATCGCGTGATGGAAGTAAAACTGATCAAACAAACATCAAATAATCCCTTTGACACCGCAAAAATCAAAAATCGTCGCACAGTTCGTTCCGACTTTTTAAGTGATGTGCTGAAGAAAGAAGACCTCAAATATCTAGTCAATTCAGAACCAGAATTTATTCATTATCTACCTAACACCAGCAAAGAAAGTCAATTTATCGACGAACAAACAATCGTTGCTAACCGCCTGCAAGCCTATCGTAACCCAGCGCAGCAAGAATTAGCCGACTGGATCAGATTCTCTACTAAGAATGCCGAGAAATATCGCGACGGGCTGACAACGGGAAGTATGGAAATAGAAGGAATTTCCGGCTGGGTGGTGCGGAATTTTTACGACAAAGACAATGTGATGAAAAACGATTTTCGAGAGGTCGGCATCGATCAAGTTAAAAAGCAAGTGTCGGAATCGGCGGGTTGGATTTTAATTACCAGCAAGGACTCGGTGGCGGCACTGCTCGAAACTGGTAGAAGAATGCAACGACTTTTCCTGAAAGTGCGGGAAAAAGGTATCGCCATCCATCCGATGACACAGATATTGGAAGAATCATCAACGCGGCAACAATTAAATCAATCAATTGCGATCGGCGAAAATATTAAATTTATCTTGCGATCGGGGTATTTGAAAAATTATCCGCCGTCAGTTTCACTACGCCGACCTGTTGACTGGTTTATTCGTACATAATGAGATAGTTATATCTAAAATCACTTTCTAACTAATCAGTATAAAACGACATTTAACGAGTCAAGATTATGTATACCAGCACATCATCAAATAAATCACCGCTAAAGTTCTTTCTACTGGTTTTTGCTCTTGCTATTCCATTATGGGTAATTGGAACAATGGTCAAAGTTAAAGGACTTCCTCTGGATGTTCCTGTTACTGACTTTATAGCCGCCTTTATACCGTTAATAGCTGCCTGCATCCTTGTTTATAAAGAAGAGGGGACTATTGGTATAAAGAGTCTGTTAAAAAGAGTTTTCGATTTTTCAAGAATCAGGCAAAAAATCTGGTATTTGCCTGTTATTTTATTGATGCCAATAATATATTTATTGATATATGGAGTAATGCACTTGTTTAGACTGCCACTTCCTATAGGAGTGGAAATTCCGTTTCTAAAGAACGCGGTAATGTCTGTTGCCTTCTTCATCCTTGCTACAGGTGAAGAAGTCGGCTGGTCGGGATATGCCGTTGATGCTCTGCAAGAACGATGGTCTGCACTAACAACCGCCATCACTATAGGCTTGGTGTGGGCAATATTGCATTACCCATCAATCATTCAACAGGGTCACGATTTTATATGGATACTATGGGCAACTCTCGGTATGGTTGGTATGCGGATACTTATTGTTTGGCTTTATAACAACACTGGAAAGAGTGTTTCTGGGTGCATCATTTTTCATGGCATGGCTAATATTGGGAGGATTTTATTTCCAAAAGATCAAAACTACAATCCGCTAGTTGACTATCCTGAAGTTCACTATTCAATAATTGCAATCGCCGCTGTTATTGTAATCTTTCTGTGGGGATCGAAAACATTAGCTCGGTATAGATATACTTGATTTCTGCCCAGTTGGTTTCCCGAAAACCTATGATAGGAAGATGTCATTTCCCCTGCTTTAAAAATTCAGCTTTGCCAAATAAGTTAGTACACCAATGATTGGTTTATGCGGAAATGATGGGAAATTTATCATGAGTAATTCATACCTTCCTCACAGTTTCTTCATCTTTGTTCAATATCATGAGAGATAGTCCACATTCTTCTCATTGATGAGGATAAATTCTATGAAATGGCAACAATTAATTCTAGCTTTTCTAGCCACGATTTGCTTAATATTTGCAGGCAATGCCTTGGCGCAGACTGATATCAATATCAACAATACCAACCTCATCCGCTTTGGTGGAAGCATCATCGTAGCAGAGAATCAAGTTGTCGAAAATGCCCATGCTTTTGGGGGAAGCGTTACGGTATCACCTAATGCGAGAGTTTTGGATACTGCGATCGCTTTTGGCGGCGATGTCATCCTGAAAAAAGGAGCGCGGGTAGAGGGTGATGCTTATTCCTTTGGGGGCAAAATCGTACAGGAACCAGGTGCGATCATTAGTGGTGAACGTGCTACATTCAGCGATCGACATGGCATGATGTATGGCTCTAATCGCGGTAGAAGTAGCTTCTTCGCGCAATATTTCTTCAGTGCCATTTTTAGAATTAGTTCCGCCGTAGTAGCAGCTATTCTCGGATTGCTTATTTTGCATAGCAGCCCACAATTCCTGCCAAATTTGGCTGCACAATTGCGTCAACGCCCCGGTTTGACTGCTCTATGGGGGATTGGGGCGATCGTTTCCTTTGTTTTTGCCACGGTGTTTCTAGCGATTACGCTGATTGGGATTCCCCTGATTCCACTCCTGAGTCTGACGGCGGTGATCGCGGCTCTAGTTGGCTCATTAGGTGTGGCGCTGTTTGTCGGTCAACGTGTAGTCGGTAAGGGCGATCGATCTTTGCAGCAGCAGTTTTTGGTCGGTTTGGCGATCGTGACAGTTCTGACACTAATTCCATTCTTCGGAGGGTTAGCAGTTTTGCTAGTCAATCTATTCGGCTTGGGTGCGATCTTGCTGTGGCAATTTGGTAGAGAAAAACCGCAAATAGCTACTCAGTGAATAGGGCGGCATAAATGTTGATTATTATCTACTACCAATATCTGACGCTAATGCAATTGTCCAAATGGGGAATTTATCATGAGTCAAATTATTCATTCCCACAAGCTTTTGAGGCTCCCAAAACTGGAAATTGTGAAGGCGATCGCCCTCGTATTGCTGCGAATTCTGGTGTTCATCTTAATTATTCTGGCGATTTTACCTGTAGTATTGCTGCCGATTAGCACCAGCGTTCCCACATCTATCCTGATTCTATTTGCAATGGCAGAGGTGGCGCTGCTAATAGCAGTGTTTCGGCTTGGCTTTACCGGGCGCGTGATTTTTGCCGAGGTTGCAGGGTTTATGGCGATCGCCCTTCTCGCCATTTTTGCTTCACAACTATTCGCATCCACACCACCCATTCTCGATGCGAACGGCAAACCCATCCCCAACAGCATTGCGGTACTAGAAACAGTGAAACTCGGTGGTTCCGACGAATGGATCACGATTCGCGGCAAAGATTCGCGCAATCCAGTGCTGCTCTTTCTGGCGGGTGGTCCCGGTGGTAGCTACCTCGTACTTGAGCAGCGCGCCCTCGCTGAGCTGGAAGATCGCTTTGTTGTGGTCAACTGGGATCAACCGGGGGCAGGCAAATCGTTCAATGCGATCGACCATGCAAAGTTGACCCCCGATCGCTACATCAGCGATGCCCACGAATTGGTCTTGCACCTGCGCCAACGCTTTGGCAAGGACAAAATTTATCTATCGGGACAATCGTGGGGCAGTGCCCTAGGCATTATGGTGGTGCAACGTTACCCAGACTTGTTTCATGCATTTATCGGCACGGGTCAGGAGGTGGCGTTTCTAGAGAACGAGGTAATCCGGTATGATTTGGCACTGCGTTTGGCCCAGGAACGCGGAGACCAGCAGCAAGTGGCAAAACTCAAGCAGCAGGGCCCACCGCCCTATTATGGAAACGATGTCATGCCCAAGATGCTGACCTACCTCAACGATCTGAACAAGTATAGGAATGATCAGCAGAATCCTGCGATCGCCAAACCGAAGTTCAACATAGTGTTGGAACTTATTACAAGCTCTGAGTACGGATTGGTCGATAAGGTGAATTTATTTTTATCACGAGGAGAACTGGAAACGGTAGGCGTTGTCTTTCCGCAATTGTGGGGTGTGGATTTTCGCAAGCAGGCAACGCGCCTCAAAGTGCCTGTCTACTTTCTGATTGGTCGCCATGATGGCACCACATCGCCGAAGCTGACCGAGGAGTATTTTAATCTCCTGACTGCGCCACACAAAGAATTGATTTGGTTTGAACATTCAGGTCACGGTCTTTGGATGAATGAGTCAGCCAAATTCATTGATGTGATGGTGAACAAGGTACTGGCTCAGGACATCATTTCCACAACTGACACGTACCTGAGCGAGCTGACCAAAGCGAAACTCTTTAGCGGGTCAGTGCTGATTGCGCGAAACGGCGAAGTTCTGGTCAGAAAGGGGTATGGCGAGGCCGATCGCCAAAAGCATTTGGTCAACACGGCGCAAACGAAATTTCGCCTCGGCTCCCTTACAAAGCAGTTCACAGCGATGGCGATCCTCATCTTACAGAAACAGGGCAAACTCAACGTGCACGATCGCATTTGCACGTACTTTTCAAACTGTCCGACCTCATGGCAGGCAATCACGATTCATCAACTCTTGACCCATACCTCTGGTATCCCAGATTTCAACCAGTTCCCAGACTTCCAGACCACCCTAGGATCGCCGTCATCTCCCACCCAAACGATCGCCCGGTTCAAAGACAAACCGTTAGATTTCCAACCAGGGAAAAAATTTAGCTACAGCAACTCTGGCTACATTCTGCTCGGTGCGATCATTGAGCAGACATCCGGTAAAAGTTATGAGGCATTCCTAAAGGAGAATATCTTTGTCCCGTTGCAGATGGTTAATTCCGGCTACGACCACAACAAGGGTGATCTTGCTATCGGCTATCGTGACCAAACGAGCGTTCCGGCTGATTTCATTGATATGACTATTCCCTTCGCTGCTGGCGGATTGTATTCCACTGTTGAAGATCTGTACCGTTGGGATCAAGCATTGTTCACGGATAAACTGATCCCGAAAAATTTGCGAGACATGATGTTCACTCCTTTTGCCCCGACGTCTGATCGCAACGGTGGACCCGGCTATGGCTATGGTTGGGGCATCGGCGAGGAAGATAATCATCTATTGATCAGTCACGAAGGATCGATTAATGGCTTTCATAGCGTTATTGCTCGCTACCCCAATGACAAGACCGTCATCATCATCTTGGGCAATCGGCAAGATATGAATCTATTTGAAATGCGTACACAGATCGCCAAGATGGTCTTTGAGGAGAAGTAGGAATCTATTATGAGTAACCCCATTCATAGTCTAAATCGCACTCACAATCGGCTATCCAAATTGCCAATTGTGCATACGATCGCCCTCGTATTGCTGCGAATTCTGGTGTTCATCTTAATTATTCTGGCGATTTTACCTGTAGCATTGTTGCCGATTAGCACCAGCGTTCCCACATCTATCCTGATTCTATTTGCAATGGCAGAGGTGGCGCTGCTAATAGCAGTGTTTCGGCTTGGCTTTACCGGGCCCGTGATTTTTACCGAGGTTGCAGGGTTTATGACGATCGCCCTCCTGGCCATTTTCGCCTCACAACTATTCGCATCCACACCACCCATTCTCGATGCGAACGGCAAACCAATTCCTAACAGCATTGCTGTACTAGAAAAAGTGAAACTCGGCGGTTCCGAGGAATGGATCTCGATTCGCGGCAAAGACTCGCGCAATCCCGTGTTGCTCTTTCTGGCTGGCGGGCCTGGTGGTAGCCAACTTGTCACTGCAAGACGCGCACTAGCGGGGTTAGAAGATCGCTTTGTCGTTGTCAATTGGGAGCAACCGGGGGCGGGCAAATCCTTCGATGCAGTCGATCGCTCTAAGTTGACACCCGATCGCTACATCACCGATACCCGCGAATTGGTATTGAACCTGCGACAACGCTTTGGCAAAGAAAAAGTCTATGTTTTGGGGGAGTCGTGGGGTAGCGCCCTTGGCATTATGGTGGTGCAACGTTACCCGGAATTGTTTCATGCGTTTATCGGCACAGGGCAAATGGTGGCGTTTCTGGAGAACGACCTAATTTGTTACGATTTTGCTCTGCGTTTAGCAGCGGAACGCGGAGACACGAAACAAGTGGAAAAACTCAAGCAACAAGGCCCCCCACCTTATTACGGAAACGATGTCGCGTTGAAGAGCGCAACTTACCTCACGGAGACATTCAATTACATGAATAAGAATCCGGCGATCGCTAATGCAGGGTTTAATACGTTGCAAGACCTTGCGGGTTCCGAGTACGGACTATACGACAAGGTGAATTTTATCCGAGGATTGCTGGACACTTTCGGAGTTGTTTACCAGCAATTATGGGGTGTGGACTTTCGCAAGCAAGCAACGCGCCTGGAAGTGCCAGTTTACTTTCTGATTGGTCGCCACGATGTCAACGCACCGCCGAAGCTGACCGAGGAATACTTTAATCTCTTGACTGCGCCCCACAAAGAATTGATTTGGTTTGAGCGATCGGGTCACAATCCCTGGGTGAATGAGTCAACAAAATTCGTAGATGCGATCGTGAGCAAGGTTCTGGCGAAAAAATGAAAATTCAATTTCAGGAGAAATTTATGATATTTGGAAAGTCGATTCAGACCATATTGATAGGACTTGCGATCTGGTTTTGTCTCTTAGTTGGAGTTGGGCAAAACCCGACTATTGCCGCCATTCGCCAACTAGAGGAAGCACCAGGACAGATGGTTTATCAATCGCGGCAAACTCTCACAGATCAGCATGGCAATAAATGGCAAGCGATCGCCTTTAAACGCATCAGTGCAGATAACCAGACGAGTTTCGATCTGCGATTGGTGGGTTTTCCTGGAGTTGCGAATATCGATCGCAGCCAACCCCTCACTCTGACTGATTCGCTAGGAAAAACACTCACAGCTACCGAAGCTTCTAGTGATATTTTCACCGAGTCAGCCGTTCCCGAACCCAACGTCGGACAGTATAACCTCCAGCCATTATTACCGCAGTTGCAGGCGGAGATTCCTCTGAAATTATCATTGCCAACTATCGGTGGTGAACCTGTTAGCTTGTCAGTCCCACCATCTTTTGTCGAAGAATGGCAGGCTGTTGGGAACTCTAAATCATCATAAAATAACCCACAATCGAGTTAAGAAAAATTAGCGATGCCATTTACCACAGAAGAATTTCTTCGGGTTTTCGAGAAATACAATCAAACTATATTTCCGATGCAGTTTGTACTAACTTTAGTGGGGATTGTGGCGGTTGGACTGGCAGTAAGTCGAAAACCATTTAGAAACAAAACCATTTCGGGATTACTCGTTTTTCTCTGGCTGTGGACAGGCATTATTTACCATTTGATTTTTTTCACAAAAATCAGTCCACCCGCTTATGTTTTTGGCGCGCTGTTCGTTTTTCAAGGCTGGTTGTTTTTATACGAAGGTGTGGTGAAAAATAGTTTGAGTTTTCGCGCTAGCCAGAAGTTCTACGGCATTTTCGGCGCGATGTTTATTGCTTATGCGCTGGTCATTTATCCGTTAATCGGCTACGCGCTGGGGCGAACTTTTCCAGCATCGCCGACGTTCGGCACACCTTGTCAGACAACCATTTTCACGTTCGGTTTTCTACTCTGGACAGACAAAAAAATTCCGTCTAGTTTATTGATTGTTCCAATTTTATGGTCGATCGTCGGAACTTCGGCGGCGTTGAGTTTTGGGATTAAAGAAGATTTCGGATTACTCATTGCGGGAACGATCGGAACGGCTTCGATCATTCAGCGCAATTTAACGCCGAAAATGAAGAAATTATATTGACACAATATGAAAGGTGAAACCAAATTAAACCTGATTAAAATCATTCACACTGCGATCTGGATCTTCTTCAACTTCGTGATTTTCTATATGCTGTATGCCGCGATCGCAAATAAACTCGATATCTGGCTCTGGATTGGTTATGGATTTGTATCTCTAGAAGGTATAACTTTACTAACCTTTGAATTCGTCTGCCCATTAACTTTGATTGCACGGAAGTATTCAAATTCAACAATGGACAATTTTGCGATTTATCTTCCTAATTGGCTATCCAAATACACATTTTTAATCTATACAACTATTTTTGCGATCGCTACAATCATCACAATCTATCAAATTCTAAATCAACAAACATAGGTAAGTATCATGTGGATTAAGTGGATTGCAATTATTGGTGTTTTAATCATAGTTTGCATTGGACTGGCTACCCTTTACGGCAAATTTCGGTGGCAGTCAAATACCGATCGCCTACGAGCCAAATTAACAAATGGACAACAGACAATTCAGCCCAAAATCTATGACCAAAAGGAGCTTGAAGGCTTGCCAGCACCCGTACAGCGATTTTTTCGGACAGTAATTAAGGACGGACAAGCGATCGTGGCGGCAGTCAAACTCTCTCAGCAAGGACTGTTCAATTTGAATGAAATTGAGGATAAGTGGAGTCCGTTTACTGCCACTCAATTTGTGACGACTCAACGGCTAGGTTTTGATTGGGATGCACGCATCGAGATGGCTCCAGGAGTTAATGCCTTTGTTCATGATACCTATCTGTTAGGAGAAGGCAGCTTACACGCATCATTACTCGGTCTTTTCACCGTTGCAAAAATACACAGTACGCCTGAAGCGAACCAAGGTGAATTATTGCGGTTCTTTGCTGAAGCTACTTGGTATCCTACTGCACTATTGCCTAGTCAAGGTGTGCGCTGGGAGGCGATCGATGACACGTCTGCTCGCGCTACTTTGACGGATGGTGCAACAACTGTCTCCCTTGTGTTTCAGTTTAATGCTGAAGGGGCGATCGCCATTATGCGGGCTGAGGCTCGTTATCGTGACAAGCTGACTGCGATGCCTTGGAGCGGTCGATTCTGGGAATATTCAGTTCGCAATGGGATGCTGATTCCTTTAGAAGGTGAAGTGGGATGGGAGTATCCAGAAGGCACTCGGCTCTATTTTAAAGGAAGAACCACAGAGATTAACTATGAGTTCGCGTCGTGAGGGATGGCGATCGCATAAATAAAACCCTGCTTTCATAAAAACTATTCCTTAAGAACAATACCTTCGCCAATTTTAAAGAGTAAGCTAACAATTAACTAAATTTAAAAATAGTTAACAAAGGAGTTCCAATGAAAACAAAAACAGGACTGTGGATTGACCATCGGAAGGCTAGTATCCTGACTATTAATGAGAAAGGGGAAGAGATGAAAGAAATAGTATCGGATGTAGAGAAACAGCCTAGGCGATCGGGTGATTCACCGCTTAAGGGTAGCTACGAATCATCTCAAGTACCCGCAGATAATAGCCGTCAGAGATATTTTACGAGAGAACTCAATATTTACTACGATGAGGTGATTGCGTGTATTCGTGATGCAGAGTCTATTCTGATATTTGGCCCTGGTGAGGCAAAGGATGAACTGAAAAAACGTCTTGAAGGACATCACCTCGGTGGACGCATCGTAGGTATTGAGACAGTTGACAAGATGACGGATGGTCAGATTGCGGCGAAGATTCGACAAGACTTTGCCGAGTAGCGCTAAGCAGTAAATGATCGATCGCAAACTCAGTTGAGTAAATCCAATCCGGCAGCATTGGAATGATATCGTAGCCATTGCGATTGCAACACGAGCTCGCAATGACATATCTATATCAAATCTTGAATGTTCTCATAAGGAGTGAAAACGCAAGTAATATCACTTCCTAGAAAACCGCTATAGCTATTCTATCCAAAAAACTCGATCAATTAGAGGATTAATTCATGGAAAACACGTTATTCGATCGCACATTCCGCGACAGCGAAGGCAACATTGTCATAGCTCAACCGCCAAATTTACCACTGATTATCTGGATTGTAGCTAGTTTGTTAAAGCTCATTGTTACAACCGGAAAAATTAATTTAGGGTTGGATATAGTAGCTTTTGGTACTTTGTTTACTTGGGCTTGGGAAGAATTATTTCAAGGCGTTAACTACTTTCGTCGAGCATTAGGTCTAATTGTACTTGTGGGTCTGATTGCATCGAAAATTCAAAGTTAAAAAGTCCCAGAAACTCAACATATTAGAGGACGAATCATGATTACTACAATTGATAACTTCACCCAACAAATTCTTGACAATTTGAAACTTGCTACGATAATCTTCTTAGCAATGGCGAGGATGGAATAAATGCAAAAACCAACCTTGTCAGCTATTTCTAGCAGGCTAGATTCAGAAGCCACTGCGGGAATTACAGAGAAGTCAGACAATGTTAAACCAAAATTGTCGGGGATTAGTTGAAATTAAATTATTTCATGAAGACATTAAACAAGACTCCCAATTCATCCAAAAAGCCTAAAACCGACTCTAACCAGTCTGTATATTCATCAGATTCATCCATCACGCTGAGCGATATCGCTCAGCGTGATGTCGATGGAGTTCTGCACTTATTCGACACTTCTTTGGAGGGGCTGACTGAGTTGCTGTTGCGCTTTATGATGATCATGGCTCCACTGGTGTTTCTGAATGATGCCAGGAATCTTGACCTATTTGTCGATCGGCAAAACCGACAACTTCTGCCAAAGTATAAAGTGGCCGGCCCTTAACCTCCTCATAAATCCGCCCGATATACTGGCCCAAAATCCCAATACTGACCAACTGTACCGCACCCAAAAAGAAAACCGCCATCATCACAATTGTCAAACCAGTTAATGCCGAACTCGGATAAAAAATCCGCCAATACAAAATCAAAAAAGCCATTAATATAGATACAAATGCAGCAAATAATCCCAGATAAATCGAAAGTCGGAGAGGAACCTTTGAAAAAGATACTAAACCATTCATCGCCAAACTCAAAGATTTTCTGAAGGTATACTTGACCTCGCCAGCAAAACGCGGATCTCGTTCAAACTTAACCGCCGTTTGCTTAAAACCAATCCAAGCCCGCAGTCCCCGAATGTAACGATTGCGTTCTGGCATCGCATTTAGCACATCGACTACACACCGATCCATCAAACAAAAATCTCCCGTATCTATGGGAATATCAACATCCGCAAGATGGCGCAAAATCCGATAATACATATAAGCTGGCAACCGCTTAAACCAACCTTCTTGACGGCGTTGAGTACGTTGAGCGTAAACAACTTGATAACCCTGCCGCCACTGTTCTATCATGTCTATAATCAACTCTGGCGGGTCTTGCAAATCGCCATCCATCACTATTACAATGTTACCCGTAGAAAAGTTTAAACCAGCAGTTACAGCTATCTGATGTCCGAAATTTCGGGCAAAACTGAGGTAACAAATGCGTGAATCTTTTTCGTGCAATTCTCGTAGGAGTTCCAAAGAGCGATCGCGACTGCCATCATTGATTAAGATTAACTCGACTGGGCCATCCATACGAGCCATCACCGCACTAATTCGTCGATAAAGTTCAGCTAGAGTTTCTTCTTCATTATAAATAGGAATGACAAAGGAATATTTCGGTGTGGTGTCGATCATACTTGATATTTTAGTGGCGGTTTGTAACTATAGCAATCCTAAATCAGTTGTACAAATATGTAGAAGTAGTGCCAAGAATGCCTATCCTCTTCATCCACGATTTTGTAGGTGTTTCAGGGATTGGGCAATGGTTCAACCCTTCGGCTACGCGATCGGGCACCAACCGCCACGGGGGGGAAGAGCCCCTACAACAATTACACAATTCATTTAGGATCGCGCTACCAACCATACTCAACCACTGTATCAGATTAGCAAAGCGATCGCCCCCGGTGATAATCGGAAAGTGCATAATCGCAAATTCAGCCCCAAGCGGGTGATCTAATTGTGACACGTAAGAAGTTGGATAACGCGATCGACATTGCGCGCATCCAGTGAACAACCCGCCTAGGGCGATCGAGTCCCAATTATTAGGCGGTGAAACTATCGCAATTAAACCAATCGCAGCAAAAATAAATGATACAGCACCTAGCAACCAAATTAATACACTAGGAAGTTTCTCATCTTGGCTTTGCTGAAAAATTGGTTGGACATTGTTAAATTTTAGATAAACAATAAAGCCCAAAATATCCACTACCAACCACAGCCCAAACACCCATTCAAAAGTCAGCAACCTAAATAAACTAAAAATTTCAGTAGATAAAACAACAATAACTCCCCAAACAATTGCTACGGGCAAAATAGCACTGCGCCAACACTTATCTATTTTTTGAAATATCAAAAATGAAATTACTACGTAGGGAGACGGCACTTCCGTGTCCTCGCTTATCATTCCGGTGCAGCCGGAATTGATATCAAACCGAATATATCTGTTATACATTTAAATTGTGTGTCAAAAATCAATAAAACAATGAGTGGGACGTTGCTCCGATGCCGTCCCTAATTGCCAATTTAAATGCGCAACAGCTTATATCTGTTATCATAAATGTTGCGCCGAACCTTAAGAATTACAACCATAACCGCTAGATTCACAATCGCATGACAAATTCTAACTATCTTTGGCAAGCAAATCAAGACTTAAGCGAAGCTTGTCTGCAACATCCTTTTGTCAGAGGCATTGCTGACGGCAGCCTCCCCCAAAATAGTTTTGCCTATTACGTTGCACAAGACGCATTTTTTCTCTTAGCATTCGCTCGCGCTTATAGTATCGCTGCTGCGAAGGCACCAGATTGGGAGGGGCTTGAAATCCTGCACAATCTCGGTAGCGGCGTTTTAGAAGAACTTCACTTGCATCAAGGATATGCAGCCAAATGGGGTGTAAACTTGCAAGAGGCAAAACCGGGAATCGCTACCCGCCGCTACACAGATTTTTTATTAGCCACAGCCTGGGGAAGCGATATAGGTTTGACAGCAGCAGCGATGACTCCTTGCTTGCGCTTGTATGCTTTTTTGGGACAGCAGCTAGCTAAACCTGAAATACCAGGACACGCCTTTAGCGATTGGATTTCTACCTATAACACCGCTGAGTTTGAGATTTTAGCAAAACAACTGGAAAGTTTGCTCGATCGCTATACAGCACCACTCACGCCAGAAATAGAAACAACCTATCGCTATGCTATGCTTTGCGAGTGGGACTTTTTTCAGTCTGCTTGGGAGATAGAATAGATTAAGTTTGAGCGACTCTAAGCTACCCACAAAAAACAAACAAGTCTCATCTAAACGGAATGTAAAAATATACCAAATAATCCGCTCAAATAGTATCCCCAACAATGCTTAAGCTGTCGCAAATTTAAATTGTATATTTAGGGTGGGACACCCCACTCATTGTTTGATTTTTTTTGATATGCAATAATACAGAACAGCTCTTGTGGGATGGGCGGGACATCCCACAAACTTGTGGAAGTTATTTAATTCTCATTCCTTAGTACAAAGAAACCCGGGTTTCTTGAACAGAATCATTTTCTAGGCAAGAACTGTAAAGAAAGCCGATTTCTGGGAATACGCTGCAAATCACTCATTCCGCTTAGACAAACTAGGAATGAAATTCAATTGATGAGCCGAAAAAAGGTGCTTCCGTAGCGTCAATAAGCTGTTCTACATTTAAATTGTGTGTCAAAAATAAATAAAACTCTTGTGGGACTTTGCTCTGAGCATCGTGCCGAATATGCAATTTAAATGCGCGACAGCTTAGCCAAGGGTATTCACCTAAAATGCGGGTTCCATACAATCATTAAAAATCCTCCCATCCAGATTTCCTTCGCAAATCAAAGTTCGACGAATCTGTTGGAAGAAGTGTTAGGGGGCGATTCTCCTTTTCTACCAGTGAGTATCGCCGATCGAGAAAAATGTATTTGAGCCCAAATCGGGTAATGCGCCCCGCAGGCATCCTTTGAATAGGCATAGGGTGTCGATCTTGGATCTTGTCAGGGCAAGTCTGATAACTGCAACCATTGGTGTCAATAGGCTCTAAACTGGATTCAGAAAGGCGCGCAGCACAGGTTTAGGAGGGTCATCAGTGACAGAAAAAAATTATCAATCCTCTTCGCTTCCCACTTATGCGCGAAAAGAACTGCGGGAATTAGTTCGATCGCAGTTAAGGGCTTTGTTAGAACAAGGAGACTTTAAAGGAGCAAAAGCGATTTTGCAGCCGGTGCAGGAAGCTGACATCGCTGAAGCTATCGAAGGCTTACCAGAAACCATGCAGGTGATAGCCTTTCGCTTGCTTGCTAAAGACGAAGCGATCGGAGTTTATGAATATCTTGACTCCAGCGTTCAGCAGTCCCTCTGCGAAAAATTCAAACGCCAAGAAGTCATTGATATTGTAGATAAAATGTCCCCGGACGATCGAGCTAAACTGTTTGACGAACTGCCGGCAATATTAGTCCGCCGCCTCTTGGGTGAATTGAGCTCAACAGAACGTGAAGCTACGGCCCAACTTTTGGGGTACGAAGCCAGTACCGCCGGCCGGATCATGACCCCAGAATATATTTCTCTCAAAGAAAGCTTTACCGTCGCCCAAGCTTTAGACCGAATTCGCTCTTTGGCTAAAACTACGGAAACAATTTACTCTCTTTATGTCACCGATGCCGCCCGCAGCTTGACCGGCATTCTATCCCTGCGGGATTTAGTCACTTCCCCCCTCGATAAAACTGTCGGCGAAATTATGACCCGTGACGTAGTTTCTGTTCAGACAGGAACGGATCAAGAAGAAGTAGCTAGGCTGATCCAGCGTTATGATTTTTTAGCAGTGCCCGTTGTAGACCGCGAACAGCGTCTCGTTGGCATTATTACAGTTGACGACGCGATCGACATTTTAGAAGAAGAAGCCGATAAAGATATTTATGCCTTGGGTGGCGTCCAGTCCGGCGGCGACAATTATTTTCAGACCGATTTGATCACGGTTGCTCGCAAAAGGGTCGTGTGGCTGTTTGTTCTGCTCTTAACCAATACAGTCACTGGGGCAATTATTAGAGCGCAAGAAGATATTTTGCAGCAAGTAGTCGCTCTAGCAGCCTTTATTCCTCTGCTGACGGGCACTGGAGGCAATGTCGGAGCCCAGTCTTCAACAGTTATAATTCGCGGTTTGAACACTGACGAAATTACAGCAATGGGGCCGATGAAAATAATTGTGCGGGAGGGGATGGCGGGAGCGCTACTAGGAGCTATATTGGGGACGGTAGCGACTGGCTGGGCTTATATTCTGCAAGGG
>PVWI01000436.1 GCA_003003725.1 filamentous cyanobacterium Phorm 6
CCCTCACCCTCTGACCCAGCTCTGAGTCGTGATATTGGTCACTTAACTGCGCTTGTACGATCGCACATACCGTAGAGGATGTTCTGTATGTTGTAGGTGTCAGAAGAATTATGCCCTAGAGCGTATCTATTGGAGACAGTACCATGTTTGAAAAACTGTTGTTAGCGGCGGCCTTAACCTTATCGGTTCACGTATTTGCCGGAGTCAGCACTTCCCCGAAATTACCGAAAACTTTGGTATTGCGATCGATCGACCGTCCGACTCAAACCATGAAACTTCCCCTCATTCCAGTACCTCTGGACTTCAAGTCGAACGTCGAATCCTGATCGTACCCGGTGGATAGTACGTTTAAGTGCGATCGAACCAGAGGCAGAGTTGGTCTATAATATTTTTTGAGAGCTGTTCTCTTTTCTATTTAACCTTAAAACACTTTGGCAATCCTGAGTAAAGGATCAAAATAAATATATACTTTCCAGATAAAGCTCAAAGCTAATCAGGACATTGACTATTAAATCAAAGAGAGTAAAAATGGGACTTAGCGATATTCTATTGAATGAAAATAACAGAGATAATTTTGTTGACGACTGTGTGAAGTTGATAGACAAACAAGTTGCTTCAGCGCCGGGATTGGGTGGTCTTGCTCTGAAAGCTGCCTACTCTACTGTCAAGGGGATACGATCGGACTATTGCGCCCAAGTCGTCGATCAACTTCTGCCCCAAATCTCGATCGCACTCGATCCGATGTGGACTGAAGCAGTAAACAATGGCAACCCCGTCGAATATCTAACCCAAAGAAAAGCTCAAGTAGCAGATGAATTGCTCCAAATCAGCGACAAAAAAGCCGAAAACAGCACAAGAGCAATAGTTAAAGGCGCTTATGCCAAACTCCGCCCCTCCGCTAAGACTTATGTGGAAAAGGGAGTGCCGGATTTAGCCGAAATTATTAATAAACATCAAAGTGCGGGTTAACAGTTGACAGTTGACAGTTGACAGATGAGTGCGTGGGATGGGCGTCCCGCCCGTCCTTTTTGAACGGGCGGGACGCCCATCCCACAAACTTGTGGAAGTTATTTAATTCTCATTCCTCAATAAGTAACGGCTAAAAATAGAATTTCCAGAATTGCGAATTCTATATCGCCATCCTAATGACGACTAAAGGACTAAAGTCCTCAATACAAACCCAAGGTTCGATCGTTCGGACTTTAGTCCGCATCTTACTGATTAATTCGCAGCCAATATTTGTAACATTGCCTGTCCAGTAATCCCCAAGCCCAAAAACATGACAAATATCGCACTAATCGCAGGCAAAAACTTAACTGCTGTTATCTGTTTTGGCAGTCTATGAAAATTCTGTTTCGCATAAACTAAGATTAGCCCGATCGCAGTCAGCACCAAAGCCAATCCCAAACTAAAAGCTACCACCAGCGTCATCCCCAAACCAATATTGCCCAAAGCAGACGCACTCAACAGCATCACCAAAGCCGAAGGACAAGGCAACAAACCGCCAGAAATCCCCAAAGCTAGCAAGCTTTTCCAAGTAATCGACTCACCGTCAGCACCGGGCGGCAAATGCGAGTGAATGCGGCCGCCATGACTGTGAAAATGATGATTTGTCTCTGATTTTACAGGCTTATATTCTCTTTCCCAAGTTCCCCGATTTAAAAGATTAACTGGTTCCTCACAGTTCGTAGTCAGGACTTCAGTCCTGGTTTTTTTGAGGACTAAAGTCCTCACTACGAACCTGAATTTTTCTAATAGGTGTTTTAAGTTGATAATGCTAATGGTTTTTGTTTTGGTTTTTTTGAGGACTAAAGTCCTCACTACGAACCCGTTTTTTATTTTTTCTGAAAGTAACTTGAATCCAATAAAAGCTACTAACAAACCTGAGATTAAACTCAGCCAAGGATGCAGTTTTTCGGGGTTAATTAAATGAGAAGCAAACAGAGTAATTCCGCCGACAGCAAACACTCCCGCTGTATGAGTAATTGTAGTTGTCGCTGCTAAAAATAAAGCGTGCAGGGGAGTAGCCCGCGAACCAACTAAATAAGCACCAACAATTGTTTTTCCGTGCCCCGGCGACATCGCGTGCACGGCCCCCCAACAAAATGCTCCTGCTAGTGCTAACAGCAAACTCCAACCGGAATTCCAAATAGATTCATTTCCTCCTAACACAAATTCTCTATTTTGTGATGTAAAAACAAAGCTTTTTACATCACCTGCTTGGACAATAGTAGCCTGACAGCTAGCTGTGGTTACTCCAGGCAAGAATAGATTATAGTTGATTCGTAGTTGATTTTTTGAATTTAAATTTGAACCTGGTAAATTTGGTGTCTTAGTTTGAGAATACTGCGGCCAGGTGTAGTCTAAAATCAAAGTGCTGTGGGTATTCGGCTGCTGGATTAAACTCGCAGTTTTAGCTGCTATTTCTAAGGGCTTTACTTCTATAGAGCCTTGAATTTTACTGCTATTGGTAATGGAAATTTCTTGGCTGAAAAACTTTTCGAGTTGTGATTGATGACTACGAACTTCGGCAGGTTGTAGCTGATTGTCTTGATTGTCATCGGCGAATTTGGTTAAGCCGGTTGGGAAAGTTAAAGTTACTTCGGTTTGTAAATCATTGACGACTATTTCGGCTACTGATAAGTCTGCCCAGTGAGAGTAAACTGGACGAATTGAGGCTGTGAATAACAATGAAAGCGTCAGGAAAAATAGAATGAGAAATTTGGGCGATCGGTTTAGTTTGTATTGCATAAGTATCTCTATTTTTAGTGACTTCTTTTGTGTATTATTTGTATTTGTTGTGATTTTTACCGCGAGCAATTTTTCCGTAAGTCCGATAGTCCGACAGGGGTTTAAACCCCTGTCTAATAGCTAAAATCGGTTGAAACCGATTAAAAGATTTTCTACTTTTTATTGAAATTTTTTAGTCCTCTTTAGAGGACTTAAGCTTTGATCCAGGGGTTTCAACCCCTGGCGGACTCGGCAAAATGGCAGCGATTAACTAATCTCAAAATTCATCGGTTGTTAAACCTAATGCTTGGCCCGATCGCACATCGAAACTCGGGTCAATTTCCTTGGCCTTTTGCAAGTAAGCCCGAGACTCAGCATCCTTACCCAAATTACGGGCGATCGCACCAGCCCGGTAAAATATACCCGCATCTCGAATTCCCGATCGCAATATCTCAGCCATCACTCGATCGGCTTTTTCCCACTCACCAGCACTCGAAAGCGCCCAGGCTAACGTATCCAACGTCAAAGCATCCCTGCGAATTTTCACCTCTTGCTGCATCAAAGCCAACGCTTCCGTGACATCCGGCGATCGACCTTTTCCCAGCAGCAAACGCGCCAAATCCCGGCGATGTCCAAAACCACCAGAAACCTGTTCCTGTCGTAGCCCAGCTTCTGCTTTGTCGAGAAGTCGCCGAGATGCGATCGCGTCTCCCTGCAACTCCTTCACCCTCGCCATACCACGATCCACAGTGCGATCGAACACCGTCGCCACCCCGCCAGAATAGGCAGAAACCTTGCTATAATTGCCTTCTGCCTCCCGGTAATTACCCGAGCGCGTTTCCAAATCCGCCAAATAAATCAGCGCCAGCGGGTAGCGAGGAACCAACCGCAAAGCTTCCAAAAACAGCGCTTTCGCCTGCACAAACTGCCCACGACGGGCGTAAAAGCGACCTAAGAGCGATCGTACCCGTGCCGAACCAGCCACCTCTCCCGGTTCCTCCGCCCTCATTGCTTCCCGAAAATCCT
>PVWI01000107.1 GCA_003003725.1 filamentous cyanobacterium Phorm 6
TTTTCCGGTTCGGCTTTTTCGGAAGTGGATTTCTTGGGAGTTGCTTTTTCCGGTTCGGCTTTTTCGGAAGTGGATTTCTTGGGAGTTGCTTTTTCCGGTTCGGCTTTTTCGGAAGTGGATTTATTAGGAGTTGCTTTCTCCGAAGTTGCTTTTTCGGCTGTTGCGGGAGTTGGCTCTAGGGGAGGTGGATTTACTGCTGATTCTTGAGCGTAAAGCAGATATTTCTGATACTCGATTACTTTTGTCTGAGCTAGTTGATGGTTGGCGCTAGACATCGGTACTCTTCTCATCAACGATACCGCTTCTTGCCAGCGATCGACAACTGTAGCCCAATCTTCCTTCGTTTTTGCCGATCGCCCTAACTCTGCTGCTTTAACGGCGCTGTTAACCGCCTCTCGAAAGGTATCCGGTGCAGTTGCTAAATTCGCTGTTTGATCTGGATTCTGCCCCGCAGATGCTGGCGGATCGTTTAAAATTTTACCAACAAACGCCACCACGGCGATCGCCAACATACCCGTCACCAGCCCGACGACAATAAAAGTCGATCGCAGCCGGTTCTCAAATGCAGCCAATTCCGGGGATTTCTCTTCATCCATATTACTTTCTGTTTCTGTGCGATCGTCCATATTAGCAACCCCAGTATTTTGCACTGATTCTCCCGCAAAGTTTTGTGGTTCCAAAATGCTGCTCTCCAAACTAAACTCTTGACTCCAAGCAGCCGCAATTTGACCACTTTCTCGGCCCTCATTATACAGTCCGAGCGTCCCCGCGAGCGAGTCGCGATCGCTCGCGGGGACGCTTACACTCAGTGTACAATCAGAAAATTATGATTCCGATGCAAACGGGAAGGACTGAAGTCCTTACTACGAGCCTAACTCAGGTTCGTAGTGAGGACTTCAGTCCTCAAAAATTTGATACCTCGCCCGGAGCTCTATCTACCCCAGCGACATCAAGTCAAACCACAACCGTAGCGCCTCAAACGGACATTCCGCTGGAAAAAGACGCAGTACGGCCGAATTTGAGATGGGAAATTAAAAAATTGTGCGATCGCACCACCATCAACGGACAGCCAGTGATATCATCAATTAGTCAATATTCAAGTTTTTATAGCAAATAGCTCGATCGCACAATGATAGCAATAGCAATCTTAGCGGCTGGACGCGGCACGCGCATGAAATCTGACTTACCCAAAATTCTCCACGAATTGGGCGGGCGAACCCTAGTTGAGCGAGTCCTCCAAAGTTGTCAAGAAATTGATATTTCCCGGCGACTTATCATCATCGGTTATCGAGGCGAACTTGTTAAACAATCCCTGATTGGAGGTCAAGAAATACCAGAAAATCCTGAATCTCCTCCCCTAGAATTTGTCGAACAAACCGAACAATTAGGGACAGGCCACGCCATCCAGCAATTGCTGCCTCACTTACAAGGATTTCAAGGAGATTTGCTGGTATTAAATGGCGATGTACCTTTGCTGAGGGCAGAAACTATCAAACAATTGATGGCAATTCACACACAGCACCAAAACTCTGCTACTATATTGACAGCTAATTTGCCTAATCCTCAAGGATATGGACGAGTATTTACTGACAGTCAAAACTTAGTTCAGCAAATTGTCGAAGACCGCGATTGTACAACAGAACAAAAGCAAAATCAGCGAATTAATGCAGGTGTTTACTGTTTTCACTGGCCACATTTAGAGAAAATTTTGCCAGATTTGAAAGCCGACAATGACCAAAAAGAATATTACCTAACTGATACGGTAAGCATCCTTTCTCCGGTGATGGCGGTGGATGTTGAAGATTATCAAGAAATCTTGGGAATTAACGATCGCAAACATTTAGCCACAGCTTCCGATATTTTGCAAACGCGGGTAAAAGACAAGTGGATGAAAGCGGGCATAACGTTGATCGATCCACACAGCATCACGATCGACGATACCGTAGAGTTGCAGGCGGAGGTGGTAATTGAACCACAAACTCATTTACGGGGCAGAACTTCGATCGCCTCTGGAAGTCGCATCGGGCCCGGTAGTTTGATTGAAAACAGTCAAATAGGGGAAAACGTGACTGTGCTTTATTCGGTAATTTCTGACAGTATTGTCGCCGAAAATTCGCGAATTGGCCCCTACGCGCACTTGCGGGGACACGCGCAAATAGGCGCAAACTGTCGTGTCGGCAATTTTGTGGAATTGAAAAATACTCAAATTGGCGATCGAACTAATGTTGCTCACTTGTCTTATTTAGGCGACGCAACTTTGGGAGAAAAAGTCAACATCGGTGCTGGGACAATTACCGCGAATTATGACGGCAAAAACAAGCACAAAACGACCATAGGCGATCGGGCCAAAATCGGTGCAAACAGCGTGCTGGTTGCACCGATAACTGTGGGGGAAGATGTGACTGTAGCCGCAGGTTCGGCGGTGACGGAAGATGTGGGCGATGATTGTTTAGTTATTGCGCGATCGCGCCAAGTTGTCAAACCAGGTTGGAAGCTGAAAGATCAAAACAAATAACTAGGTTCGTAGTGAGGAATGCGAGTCCGCAGAATTTTCTGAGGACTCGCATTCCTCACTACGAACACCTTAGTGCGATCGCGCGTGCAGGTAGTTGTTAATCGCTTTAGCGATTTCTACTTGCTTGTATGGGCTCATAGTGTGCGGTAACGATATGCGATTTCCTCCACCAACTAACAGTCTGACTTCGTACCAAATGTCATTATCCCGATCTTTTGTGCGATCGACTTCCACCCCATAAACATCGCACAGACAGTGTAGAATTACTTTACGTGCAAACAAACCCCGCTGTTTAACAGTCAAGGTGTTTAAAGTTCCATCGAAGCTGTAGGTTTCATCATGTCTCAACACGATCGCTCCGACTGCCGCGAGCAATAATATCCCTCCTTTCCATCCCCACCAGCGATCGTCTTGGCTTAACCGCAGCAATCGATGTTTTGCATTTTTAACAAAAAAATTAATGTCAGAAGCAACAGCGTCTTTGTTTCCCCAGTTAGTCGAGTTAGCAGTGAAAGGAACATTGCCAACATTCGTCAAAAGTACAACTCTGCTTGTATAGCCACATCTTTCAACTTTAGCTCCCCGCAAAGCAGTGAGCTGAATTTCTTGGATATTCGAGCCCAGTAAGTTCGATCGCACCAACTGGCAACTTCCATATTTGGCCTTTAATCGCTGGCAGTTGAGGGTTGCTACTGGATATTCATAAGTCAGCAATATCAGTCCAAATACCATTAATAAACAACTAGGTAACCAAAAATCAAATATGCTGTGAGTCTGAATTATTAGTTCAGTTGCAGTTTGCTTGATTATTTTCATTGATCTCACCCTTTGATTCCAAAATTGATGCTACAGATCGACTTCCTGACGATTCGCCCAATTGTTAAGTTATATATTATTTGAAATCGTCCTATGCCATGACTCTTTTTATCTTGAAAATATGTTAGCACTGTATCGCCAACAAGAAATATTGTTAAGTTATATATTATTTGAAGTCGTCCTATGCCATGACTCTTTTTATCTTGAAAATATGTTAGCACTACAATGTATCGCCAACAAGAAATGTCGCGAATTCACTTGCGCATTTGTTGCAAATAGCCTTCGGCGCGGTGAACAATCTTAAATAAATTCACAAAAATGTTGCTACATATCGGCAGTTAAACCTTTGACTGCAATAACCTGCATCACAGGGGATTTAAGCCCCCACCTTTAGGTGGATTGTTTTTAGGCTGGGGCTTAAATCCCCTGCCTAAAAACTTTGCTGTCAACTGTCAACTGTCAACTGTTAACAGCTTTGGCAGTGAAATATGAGACTAATTGCGCAAAAATGACGCAATTCTGTCATTATTACTGCCAGATGATTGATTTGTACGATCGCTCGTCGAGACATAGCTGCGGATTAAGTCAGCCATTTGGCATTGTTGTGTTACTGAATCGCATCTCAAACAAATGCGATCGCACCCCAACATTAACAAATAAACATAGTAGCTAATATTTCCCTCGGTATCTCCTATTTCATCTAATTCCACCGCACAAATATCGCGCGTTGAGCATTCAGTAACATCATTAAGCCACAAACCCCGTCGTTTAATGGTCATTTTGCCCAAGGTTTTATCAAAGATATATATTTCAGATATCGCGCCGTCCAACAAACACAGTGAGAACAACAAAAATATGCCTCCGCCTATCCAATTTGAGGCAAAGATAATTTGCAATAATCCAATTACGATGAAGGGAGAGATTAATAGCAAACCATCCCAGACGCTAGAAGTCTGGATTGTTAGTTTATTTGGTGTTTGCTTGAGAATTTTCATCAGTTTATCTTTTGATTTTACAAACAAGGTTAATTATTAATCTCTCCGCTGTACGCAATTTCTCATGCAACAATTATTTAGCCTTTGCTTGGACGATCGCCTTTTTGGTATTGTCCACAGCCTTGATAGCATAAGCATTGCCCGGACGCACCTGCAAAGCTCTGTTAAAATTGATTAAAGCTGTTTGATATTCTCCCTGTCCGTAGTAGGCATAGCCGAGTTTCATCAATTGTTTGAAGTCACCTTGTTGACCCACAGTACCAGAAGTAGGCTCAGAAATAGGTGCTGGTGAAAGTTGAGGGGATGACTCGGAAGCAGGAGATTCCTCTGGAGTTGGTGATGAAGAAGTGCTGAAATCCGAAGGAAAAGAAGAGGGCGATTGCTCGCTAGATCCAGACTGTACAGTTATGGTTCCAGACTGAGCCAGTTTTGCAAACTCTGCGCCGTAACTTACCATAGTAATAATGCCTCCCAATAGAAACATGAATAATCCAGCACATTGAATTAAAAATGTTTTTCTGATTTTGAGATTGCTCCATTTTTTGGCATAAAAAACTAAGAATGCAAATGGGACAATCAAGTAAAGTAATCCCCAAACAATGTCCTCTTGGAATGCTTGAACTAATCCCCAAATGCCACCAACTAAACTTAAAATAAAACCCAGACCAAAAAATAAGCCGATCGCAATTCCAGACATTTTATATTTCTCCGTTTGATATATAGTTGTTTGGCAAACTGTCAAGGTTAGGATTAAAAGGCATTTTTAACCCGAAACTCTTTTGGCTGTTTGCTGTGTTAAAAATAGATTAGTGGTGAATGCAGTCCGATCGCGCACAACGAATGTTAGGATTTTGGTTAGGAATTTGACTAGGAACCCGATCGCGACTGCCGCAAATGACACTCTCTACCTTCGATATACCTGAAGAACCATTTGCACGAGCCAGCAACGACTGGGACATCCACAGGCTTTACAGCGACTTGGCAAATGCCAAACAAGAATTCGCCCCCCACACCAGAAGAGGGCTCACACCGGTAGAAAAACGGCATCTCTGCGGGTTGCTGTGCGGCTACAGCCCCGCCGAAATTTCGATATTGCTCAACAAACAAACCAAAGGCGTCGAAGTTGATTTGTCAAAAACTTTGTATCGATATGTAGAACTATTGACAAATCGGCCTAGAAATGCACTGAAAAATTGGCGAGATGCGATCGACTGGCTGGAAATAGCCGGGTATAAAACGCAGCCAAAAACCTCTGCGGGCGCAGTCTTAAAAACCACACTTTATCATTCAGATAGCGTTTTGTCTGCCGCCATCAGTCCCGACGGACAATACCTCGCAACGGGTTCTCACGACAGTACAGTCAAAGTTTGGAGTTTGCACAGCGGCGAATTGCTGCGGACGATTTGCGGACATTCAACAGCGGTGTTGCTAGTTGCTTTTAGCCCCGCTAGTAAAACGCTGCTGACTCGATCGCGCGGGGGGAGTGTCAAACTCTGGAACTTGCAAAATGGTCAATTGTTGAAACGTTTGGCAGATGTACATCGCCATGAATCGGTAGCTGTGAGCTTAGATTGGCAAATTTTGGCGATCGGCACTACCAGAGGTACTGTCAAGCTTCAGCACCTCAACAGCGGCGAACTGCTGCAAGTTTTGGAAGGTTATCAAGGGGATGATATTAGTTCGATCGCCCTGAGTGCTAACGGTAAAATGTTAGTAGCCAGCGGGCTGAATGCAGCTAGTGGTTTCTGTCGCGCTACAGTCACGATGTGGGAACTTCGGGGAGGAGAAGTGCGGGGAACTTTTGGTAGCGAAAATTATGTGGCGATTTCTCCCGATAGTCAAATTCTGGTTAGTCATGGTGGCAAAATTATCAAACTGTGGAATTTGGAAACGGGGGAATTATTGCATTCGCTGCAAACCGGAATTCGGATTACTTCAGCAGCAGCAATCAGCCCGGATCGGAAATATTTTGCTGTGGGTTGTTTTGACGGTACGGTGAGAATTTGGAATCTTCGCAGTGGGGAATTGCTGCACGCTTTGGAGGGACATTCGAGTCCTGTTTCGGCAGTGGCGATTCCCTTCGGGATAGCTTCGCTTCACGGGCTTTTGGGCGAAACTCTGGTCAGCGGCGGAGAGAATGGTACTGTTAAACTTTGGCAACTGCGGATTTAAGCGATGGAGAGGACACTCAAGATGCCGTTTCCCTACCCCGAAACATCGGCAGTAATCCCGGATTTGTAGGGACACGGCATTGCCGTCTCCTAATTTTGGGTAATCTGTAAGATCGATCGCCCAATTCCATTTAATCATCGCCCAATCGGGCGATGGAGAGGACACGGCACTGCCGTTTCCCTACCCCGAAACATCGGCTGTAATCCCGGATTTGTAGGGACACGGCATTGCCGTCTCCTAATTTTGGGTAATCTGTAAGATCGATCGCCCAATTCGATTTAACCATCGCCCAATTCGATTTAACCATCGCCCGGTGGGGCGATGGAGGACACGGCAGTGCCGTTTCCCTACGCCCAAAATTATCGGATGTAACCCCAGATTTGTAGGGACACGGCACTGCCCAAGGAGTGTCAACTTAATGTCAAACCCTGTCAGAGACTGTTATTTGACGACTAGGCCCAGATCCCCCCTAGCCTCCCTGGTTGTAGGGGGGGACAGGAGTCTTCTCTTTCGTCCCCCTTCCCCCTTGGGGGGGCTAGGGGGGGTGGGGATTTAGGGGGATCTAGACTTAGGGAAAAACGAGATTTATCAAGGCTTTCAGGCTTAAGTTGACACCTATGGGCATTGCCGTCTCCTAATTTTGGGTAATCTGAATTCAGTAACAATATCTATTTTTGTCATTGGGTTTGCTTTGTCTTTGGGTGGTGCGTGTATGTCCTAAGAGTGTGGAGATTATGACGCATCGATCGCCCTTTTGGAGATCGGGATGAGATAGGGTGAGGTTTCCTTTTGCTAGAAGGCTTGTCTGGCCGCATTCGTCGGTTTTGTTATAGACTGGGCAACCTCGATAATTGAACATGGCTCGCCAGACTGTTCCATTTTGTTTTACTAGATTTGTGTTCTCATTGACCTTTCGCAATGTTGTGTCGTTTGTATTTATCCGAATTTGATGTTCTAGGCGTTTCCATTCGTTGGTTGGTACTTGGGCTGGGGAAATGTCGGATTTGTGAATTGCTACTTGGACGTTTTCTCCGACTTGTTTGAGGCTGGCTTGCCATGATGTTTTGTCGCGTTTGGCGTTGCTTTGGGCGAGTTCCATTGCCCAATTCGATCGCTCGATCGATACTCTTAAACGATGGTTGTTGATGAACATTAGCCAGCTTGGGGCGCTGAGGGCGCTGAATATGCCGATGAGGGTGATAAGTATTAATATTTCCAGAATCGTAAAACCGTCGTCCGATGCAGTCGATCGGCGTCTGAGCAGTCTATTGATTGACATTTGGATGCACTCCTAAATGTTGGGGGAGGAAAAAGATTGTTGTAGCTGTTTTCGATTAGGGCTATTCTAATTGTTGAATTTGGTGTTTGTATAGATCGGTATTTACTGAAGTTTGGGAAATTGAATGTTCGATCGCACTCCGTATGTAGGGAAACGGCAGTGCAGTCTCCTAATTTCGGGTAACGGTAATGTCGTGTCTGCCTATTTTAATTTAATTTTAAATATAAAATAATTAAATTAATATATCTTAGCAATTCTGCACTTATGCGGAATTGATGTTATGAATTAAGATTAAATTTATTGAAAACTAGGAATCGCACTCAGATCCTTCACCAGTTCTCATTCCTCCTATGAGAGTTTGTACCCTCACGCACTGTCTGGCAGCGCTGTTAGGTTCAGAAGTAGCGGGATCAACTGTTACCACAAATTGAGCTGTACTTGGATTACCCAGGTAGTCAAAAGTGATTGAGGGTGGATTAGAGACAAGTCTAATAGTCCCGGATTTAATTTCCCCTCCTCCGTCGAAAGTCACGGTTTGTATAGGCTGTAGTTGTCCTGACGCATTGCGGTTTGGTGGAATGGTATCGATCGTAGCTGTTGGCGGGTCAGTAACCGGAGTATTGAATGTAACTACTCGATCGCTCTTAGTTCGCTTAGCTTCGCTTTGTGCGCTTCGCAGGGTTTGCAAAACGCGATCGTTCACTGTGCGGACTCTTTGTCTGTTGATGAATCCCAGCCAACTCGGAGCGGCGATCGAAGCGAATATACCTAAGATCAGCACTATGATCAGCACTTCTAGAAGCGTGAACCCTCCATCGCCCTTTCTGGAGCTAGTATTAGGGAAATTTGGGCGAGATTTGGCGGTAGAGTTATGCAAAAGTTTTAATAATATTGGTGGGGTTTTCATAGTTTTCTCCTGTTTGGGCGATCGGCTGCGGGCGATCGGGAATTGCGTTTCAGGCGGCAGCTATTTTCCTCGCGCGCCTAAACCTTGTACTAGCACGCTTGCTGTTGGGAAAAATGCCGATTTGTTGGGGTTGTAAGCAGTATCGTTGGTTTGAAGGCGGCGGAGGCTATTTCCTCGGATCGTAACTCTGGCTGTGTTTCTCGCTGTATCAACACAAGCGTAAAAGCTGTTGATATTGTCTGTATCGGTTACTTTTAGGGTTGTTTCGTCTATTTTTTTTGTGGCATCTTTTGGGTCAGCAGGAGTACCAAGAGCCGTTTGGCATTCAGTCGGTGGTAGTTTAGTATCATCATTACTACTGTAGTCGATGTAGTTAACTAATACTTGCTCCGGGTCCCAAGCAACATTTGTGTTCGTCACATTTTTATCGGGCTTAGTAATGTCAAAAGCTGGTATAGTACCGCTGGGAATACCATTGTAAGCTTGGCTTTTTTCTTGTCCTTTGGTTTTTAGTTGGTCGGGAGTAAAGTAAGTACCTGAAATGTTTTTCAATCCATCCTGAATTTGATACCTAGCGATACGGGTAGGACAAGGAAGGCCTGACGGCTGACACCAAATAGAATCAAGAGCGGTTTCTTTAATTTTGTAGTATGCAACTAATGATAAAACATAGGTATCGTTGCATTCCCCTTTTGTACCGGGTAGTGCCTCTGGATCGCAATCTTTGGGTAGAGGAGTTAAAGTAGTAGCAGGCAGAGAGTTCTTAAGAATTTCTCGCTTCCAAAATACGAGAATTGGAGTTTGATTTGCGTTTGGCGGGGGGATGAAATTTCCCGCATTGAGCGCAGTAATTCCATCGTTATCGTAAATATAAATAGCTTGATTCAAATCTTGAGCGATGAAATCAGCGGCCGCCTGAAGGTCTTGCTCAGTATTTGACTTGACTTGTTCCCTCCTGTCGGTATTCAGCATATCGACTACAAAGGCGAGCATCGGGGTGATGATTAAAAATGCCATAATCGCTCCCACCAATAACTCGACAAGAGTCATGCCCTTTTCTGTTTGAGTTGGGTGAGAGCGGTTTTGTTGGTGCTGACTTTTGAGAAGCAACCTGAGTAAAGTTTTCATTTTGACTGTTTCCTTTGTCAAATGGGGGGAGCGATTTCCAATTTAATCACGGGGACGTTTTCTTGGTAGTACGATCGCGCAACGATTGATAAGCCGAAGTACCTCCTGTAGTAGGCGGGATTTCTGTCTTCATTTCCACCAAAGGCGCTTTCGGGTTCCCGATACCGGAATTGGCAACTGATTGTTGTCCGGTTGTCAAAGAACCGAAGGGGGCATCGGCTCTGTAAACGCGGACTATTAAAGAATAGCCTGTGTTTGTGGGGTTGTTCCCAGTGGGACGAACACCCTGAACAAGAAATTCTTTGCTGCCTGCACAACCTGCCGTTTCATCCAAGTTAACGCAGTACAAAGGGTCAGGGGATGTAGGAGCCGCAGGAACTTTAGCATCATCTTCGGCCGGAAACCGTGTATCTGTCGATTTAATCGCCCCCACTCTCAGAGCGTCAATGTAAGTTCTCGCCGCCTGCGTGGCCAGTTCTATCCGCCGCGCTTGGACGCGAGTCGCTACTGAGAAAGCCATCACTGGGGCGACCGCAATCATCAGCACCGAAACTACAATCATCGCTACCAATGACTCGATAATCGTGTAGCCACCATCTCGTTACTGGGATAAATTTTGCTGTTGTTGTCGCTTAGTCATAAATAGGACTCCAGTAATTGCGCGGCGGACTGTTTCGGGATTAAGAAGGAGGGAAGCAATCTTTATTGGGGCGACTGGAAGTGGCAACTTTACCGTCATCCTGGACTCCACACATCAAAGTTTTTACCCACTCATCATCGCGACCTACTTCTCGAAAATACTCCGCAGGCTGAGTATTTGTCGGAGGAGTGGTGAACTTTTGGGTAAACAAGTCAGGTGACTGGGATAGCAAGCCCACGTCATAACCCCAGTTTCGCGTGGGTGGGGTGAAGTATGAAAACCGACCCGATCCTTGTATGTTGTATGTGGTTAATCGTTCAAGACTTGGGGGAGCAGTAGGTGATAGGGCGAACAGACTGGCGAGCCGATCGGCAGAAGTTGCCGGAAAATTCGTAGGCAAAATTGGCAGATAGGGTGCGGTACTGAAAGCGCTGCGGTTTTGCTGGATGAAAGACCCCTGGATGTTAGTTGAAATTGAAGCATTGGCGTTGTCATTACTCCATGCCTCCAAGAATCGGGGCAAGTTTTGCAAACCGCCGTTAAAGTCACCGTTAGTAGAGTCTAGGGCCCTCGAAGGAGTATCCCCCGCTGCAATAATGAGATTAAATGTAGTACCTTTAACTTCCGCTTGAGGTATCCACGCTGTCTGTTGTACGGACAATTGACCTTTTGGCGGGCTTAGATCGGCTTTTGTTACGTTCATGAGCTGCAAGACTGGTATCAGTAGCGGCTGCGACCCTTCGTACGCTGTTGGGGGTGTTGGCAGGGCTGTTACTACCGGTACTACCGGTACTGCCGGTAAAGCAGGTATGATCGTCCCAACGACGGTTGGTAGAGGTACTTTGCTGCCGTCTATTAACTGAGTGTTGCTGTTGTTAAGCTGATACGGAAGACTAGCATCGTAAGCCACATTAGCCCCATTCTTCCCGGCCAACCACAGAGCATTGTCACTTGCGGTACGACCGACACCTCCTGCAACAATGTCTCCTACAGCATTAGTAATCGCTAAAGGCAGAGGATCATTCGGAGTATTCAACACGGGAGGAGCAGCGTTCGTTCTCTTAAAAGCTACTCGGCGGGGGAATCGCTGCAATTCTGGCAGTGGGGGATCGACCGTCGATCCAGCTTGAAAAGAAGCGCCGGTGACAGGTGCAACATAAGTCGTACCTTTGGCTGCTGCTGTTTTTGGTGGTGTTGTCGAAAAATCGACAAACCAGTCATCATCCCCACACTCAGAAACTGGCAGTTTTCTGCAAGCTTCCATCACATACTCTGGGAATTTCCCACGCCGCTGGACTGGTGTCACAAAGTTGTTGAAGTAAGAACTCCATAGCGGGGGAGCTGGTGGTGTCACGTAGTTAGCGTCTGTTAGCGGTGTAGTGGTAGCACCTGTGGTGCCTAGTAAATTGCCGTTGTCTGAAAACGCCCCGCTGGAAAGTCCGTTAGTCACAAAGTTGTTGTTAAAAAATCCTTGCTGTCGGCGTGGCAAAACAGCAGCGGCACCGGCATTATTTCTCAGGTCAAAATCTCCTTCGTTGCGGAAGCCAAAGCGGTAATTGTCCGAAAGCAGGGTGACTGCATCTGCCAGTACATTAGCCTGTCTCCAATAATCGCCCCCGCAGTCTGGGAGCCTCGGGTCACCCTTACGGCAGGCAAAGTCGGGGTTAAGCTTCTTGTCGCGCGTGTAAAAATTTCCCCAATCTGGCGTCGTTACCGTCTCACTAAACTCTTCCACTGCCTTAAAAGGAAGGGGTGGATCACCAGGCTTAACTGGCGGGACGTTCCCGTGTTTGTTAAAGTTTCCTTTGATGTAAGCCGGCAAATTCGATACCAATGTCAGCCCTTTTTCTTTGACTATATCATTTAAGATAGTTGTTTCTGTGGGGGTTGCGCCACCTCGAAATAGCGCCGATCCGTTAATCAGGACGATGCCGTTCGGCTTGCGGGTGGGGTCGAGCCGGTAGTCTGAGGGACTTAATCTTTTGCTCTTTTCAGCATCTGTCGATCTATCGCTACGATCGGGCAGCGCATCGTCTCGGCTGGCATAGATAATTCCACTGTAGGGCAGCAACCACTCTCCTGCTGGTGCGTTTGTCGTTGCTGCAATTTTTTGCCCGCGCAAGGCTCCGAGGTTTAACTGAGTTGCCCGAATTTCTAAGGGTTGGCGTTCTTCTAGGGATTGGTTGTAATTGCCTGTTAACTTTGCTGGTTGCGTATCAGGGCTGCTGAGGGTAAAGGCTTCGTTGACGATCGTCGTTTCGTCGTCGCGGTCGATCGCCTTGATTTCTCGACCATTCAAAAATGCTACTTCTTGAATGGCTCCGTTGGGAATATCTGTGGCAGCAGTGGCACCCTTGAGAATATTGAGGGCGCAATTAGTTGAGTCAATAGCTGAGTTTTGCGCTAGCGTGCGCTGGGTTGGTTCTACTTGGAGGGCGGTTCTCAATGGCCCGTTGGCAAACCTACCGTCCGGGAAGACAAAGTTTGCTTGCGCGGTCAAAATGGGGTCACCACCGCTAAGTAAGCCTGTATTTTTATCCAGATTAGACCTACCGGGTCGCGCTCCGGGGGGGCCGTAGGTGATTCCGTTATTGGAGCCGATAAATTTTTGTCGTGTTCCCCGGATTACATCAGGGCTTACTCTTGGCACATCCCCATCCGGAGATTTTATGAGGAACGAACCCTCTCCGCTGACATCATCGAGGTCTTCGATATTTCTCGCCGTCGAAGCCGTACTCGGGTCGTAGTAGCTGCTAACGCAGGCAAAGGGGGTTTGGTCTAGTTGCGCTCCTGCTGCTGGTACTGGTGTGTTGACGGCGGCGTAGTGATAAACTGCCGTTGCGCGCATCCGCAAGTCGCCTTTGGCAAATTGTTTAGCCGTAGCGTTTTCTTTAACAAAATTAGGACTGTTGTCCTGTGGATCTGGCAGGCCCACTCCGGCCGACGACCAAGCTGGGTCCCAGTTTCCCCAATCTCCAGCAGCAATACCACTCACCGGCACACTACTGTTGTTAAACACTCGCGACCCCGGCCCCAAGGGTGACATCGGCATCGAATCCGGCCACACCACAGGGTACTTCTCCACTGCCGGAGACGGAGTTGCTGGGTCGTCGTAAGTATCCGCGTCCGCCTTTAAGGTCTTGCCATCAGTAACATTTATCCACTTAGGGGGTGGCAGGAAGGAATTGGTGCGATCGTACACTCCCGCGCTGGTAATTACCCGCAGGCCACCAACACTGTCCAAGAAAGTTGTTGGTATTTCAGCCGCTGCTTGTTCCCAGAAACCGTCTTTGAAAGGAGTTGTAGGTTCTTCGCCTGTACCGTTGCCACGATCCGTTGCTCCCACATCACCAAGTTTGGTTACTTGCGGTGTGCGGGTACGAATCGCGTCTTTTGCTGTTCCTGTCTCTCCTTCCCATTTAGTTGTGCCGTCTACCTGTTGTGTGTCATTGATGCCGAGAAACTTAGTGCCGTCCCAACGCTTTACTGGCAAGTTGTTGCCGACGACGATTCGTTCGCCCAAATACTCTTCGCTATCGATATTATCGGTATCGGGTTTTCGCGATTTTAGCTGTGTGGGAAGGAGCTTGATACCTCCCGGTTGAGTGAGATTGCCTACAGTGGCTGTTGGGCCATTAGGAGTCCAATTTAAACTATCCTTGGGCCGCAGACTGATATCGCCACTTCCTTCAAAGGGTGGTGTGGCGGCAGCGGCTCCTCCATCGGTTCCCAGGGGTGCTTCTGCAAAAGGAACTTTCGGCAGCAGTTCTTTAAAATAATCTTCCAGTGCTTGCTCGCGCGTCTGATTCTTCGCTTGGCTAACGGCAACCGGGTCGTTAGCTGGAGGCGTTTCTCCTACCAGCGCGTCTAACCGATTGGAATAAGCCTGATTGTTGTACATCACATCAAGACTGGTCTTTCCCGTATCAACAGATTGATTACCGGGCTTAATTTGCAACCCATCTGCATCCGGTTGAGCTGTGTCGTTGGTGCTTTTGAAAAGATGCACGTTGACAGGCTGTACTGCCGTACTACTGGCAGACCCGTTTATTACGTTACCCCCGACCACTATTTTGCTATTTTCTCGATCGTAAAAACAAGAGTTCTTGCTGCTGACTTGAAATAGTGTTACGCTTTTTGGATCAAAAATTCCCCCTACCAATAAGTTGCTATTTGTCATAATCCGCCCGTTTAGGTTTAGCGGAGGCCCGGGAGATATATCTAAGTCGTCTTCATACACAACCGCATTGTTGCTGAGGGGAATGCGGCTTTGGTCTTGCTGATATTCTAGGGCAGATATGCTGCTAGTGCCCTTAAAAGCTTGATACGTATTATCCAACCCGTTCACTTGGATATCATCTGTTGTTATGGGTACGTTAACAGTGTAAACAAAAAAACTTTTCTGAAATTTGCCACCAATTCTCTCCCAACCGGAGTCGCCCACTAAACTGGCAACTGTTCCTTCTCCTTGGGTACAAGCCGGGTTGAGATTTCCTAATCTCATTGGGCGTGCTCTGGCGTCGAGCGGCTTTCTCGATCTCTCCGTTTGTGGGGTGCGAAAGTATATTCCGTAAAGAGTAAAAGTGTCATATAAGCCGTCGTTGTTCGTATCGACGGGATATCTCCAAGCAGTATTTATGGCTTCACTTTCTGTAATATTCGGTGCTTTTCCTGTAGTCAGCGGGCCTGTAGGAACGTCTAGCCCGCTGGTTAGAGAAGTACCGTTGTTGACCGGAAACTTGAGTATTAGCCGCTTCTCGTCCCCAAAGGTATACAAATCAGGGTCTGTAGCAGTTGGGTTGGCTGGATACACCGACATGGCTCGGTACAATTCTTTATCTGACGGAGTAGATGCCGTCGTCTTGCCTTTCCCTACCAGAATATAGTCAATTTTCGCTTTTGCCCGATCGAGCGCGGGAGTCGCGGCCGCCAGCACCTGCTGGTTCACGCGCACGTTGCGAGCCATATTCGCCCGATCGAACGATCGCAACACAATCGCCACAGTCAGCAAAATGACTACCAGCAACACCATCGTCACCGTCGGGAGCACAAAACCCGCCACCGGCAATCTTGCCCGACGGCCCATAGCCATCAGCGCTTGCAGCATTGCTCTCATCAGCCGCTTCGCCCCGGATCTAGTAACACCAGCAATCCGCCGCAGCAGCGATACGATAACTTTTGATAATTTGCTTTTATACATTGGTGCCTTCCTGAATATTTTCAGAGATGGTCTTGCAGGTAGTTACTGCTTGATAGTACGATCCCATCTTTATAGTTCCCATTTTTCTCAACATCCATATCAGCTCTTGCACAAATTTACAAAATGTGTACCTTCGCTGAAAAAATAAAACCGACAAACCCGCAACCCTGTTAAGAGCCGATATATTTTCCCCCGAAAGATTTACCCCGCAAGGATTTGGGTTCGGGAACTACACCCTAGCCTAGTTCGATCCGATTGTCAGTGCCCAGCCACCAAATCACATCAAATCCGGTTTTGCACCGCAATGCAGGAGACAGCAGTGCCCATAGGTGTCAACTTAAGCCGGAAAGCCTTGATAAATCTCGTTTTTACCTAAGTCTAGATCCCCCTAAATCCCCCTTAAGAAGGGGGACTTTGATCCATTTCCGGTTCCCCCCTTCTTAAGGGGGGCTAGGGGGGATCTGGCCTTAACAGTCAAACCGTACTCTGTGACTGGGTTTGACGTTAAGTTGACACGCCTTGGGCACTGCCGTATCCTAATTTCGGCTACTAATAATTCCGATGCAGCCGGAAACGATATCAGTTCGTTAGCGCAGCCCTCGAAGAGGATCGACCAAAAAGTCCGACATATTTCCCAGCCCGCGCAGGCGTTGTTTGACAAGACGCGGTTTCAACCGTCGGAATCTAGAATCGGAAATGGTCGATCCTCTTCAAGGGCTGCGCTAACAAATTTGCATTGTGTCCAAAAGTGCGATCGACCGACCACAAATATCAAGCAGCAGCCGTAGCATTTGCTTGCAGAAGCTCGATTTCCTCCGCTGTAGCGTGACGGCGCGGGTCTTTAAAACTGCCCGCAGCCAGCCAATTAGGATTTTGGGCCGCCTCACAACCAATCACGTAAAGCGAAGATTCGTTAAAAGCAGCCCAGAGAGCATCACAAGCCTGTTTATCCATCAGTGAATCTGCGATCGGGCGATCGTGAATCACAGCAAACAAATCAAACTCATTGCGTTTTGGATTCCACTGATATTGCAAACTAGGAGCATAACCCATTTCGATCAATTGTGCGATCGCGCGATCGGGCGTATATCCATCCAAGTGCACCCGATTCAGATAGATAGACACTTGGACATACTCATCTTTCGGGGGTAGCAGTCGGTAATTCGAGTTAGTCATCATTATTTGTCTCCGTGCAGTAGTAATAAGAGCCGCCTGCAATATCGGGGCGTTTTTCAGCCTTCATTTCTTGCTGAGCACATCGACGCTTAGCATAAAGGTCTTTTTCAATTTCAGTCTCGCCCGGGGCATAAAAAGGACGGTGAGGAAGCAATTCAGCTTCTAAATCCTCCCAAGATTTCTCTGGGTTGTCTGAATCTCTCAGCATTTGTCCCTCGCGGTTGGTTCGAGGATGCCATTTATTCGATATAGTCGATCGGTCATCAGTCTGTTTCCTCAGTTTTGGCGGCCGTCTTCGCCCGCTTGAGCTTAGGCTCCAAGAGAGGTTCGTGCTCTTCTAACCACGTTTCGATGTACTCCAACAGCACCTCATTCATGCTGAGGCTACGCATGGCACAAGAAGCTTTAAACTTAGCTCTTGTCTCTTCAGGTAGGTAGATTTTTACAGACACGTTACTTGTATTCAAAGTTGCCATATCTCTATATCGATTTGTCTATATGTCTAGCTTGACAGACAGGCGCGCGATCGGACATGGGATAATTATCGATATAAGGACTTATTGCTTTATCCCTATGTCGATACAATAACCGACAAGCCAAAAAACGACAACCCCGCCGACTCAGTTACAACGATCGGGCGATCGGAACTAGACTGTCAGCATTGCTCTTGTAGAGACGGTATTGCCGTGTCCCTACAATTAATCGCGGTAGGGACACGGCACTGCCGTCTCCTCTATAATTCAATACGGTTCACTTAACACTATTTATGCGCCGGAGATCCCCCTAAATCCCCCTTAAGAAGGGGGACTTTGAGAGCATCTTGTCCCCCCCTTTTTAAGGGGGGTTAGGGGGGATCTGTCTTAAGTGAACCGTCTCCTCTATAATTCCGGTACTCTCATTACCTCTAACCCATGAAACAACCCTCCAAACCCCCCGATTTCATCATCATCGGCGTCCAAAAAGGCGGCACAACATCCCTGTACAACTACCTAATTCAACATCCCCAAATCGCCCCCGCCGCCCAAAAAGAAATCCATTACTTCGACCTCAACTTCCACCAAACCCCCGACTGGTATTATTCCCAATTTCCCCAACCAGAAAGCGGCGAATTCCAGCTAACCGGAGAAGCCAGCCCCTACTATATTTTTCATCCCCGCGTACCAGAACGCATCCACAATTTTAGTCCCAAAGTTAAAATAATCGCCCTACTCAGAAACCCCGTAGAACGGGCAATTTCCCACTATCATTACTATATAAAAATCGGATACGAATCATTATCTCTCGAAAGTGCGATCGCCTGCGAGCCCGATCGACTCAAAGGCGAAATCGCCAAACTCCTAAGCAGCCCAAACTACTACAGTTACGAACACCAACACCACACCTATCTCAGTCGCGGCATATACGCCGACCAACTTCCAGCCTGGATGCAGCTATTCCCCAAATCACAACTTCTAATCCTCAAAAGCGAAGATTTGTATACAAATCCCTGCGGCACATACCACACTGTATTAGAATTTCTAGACTTGCCGCCCCACCAACTACAAACCTACGAAAAATACAACTCCAACCAATATCCCCCCGTGGGCGAGAAAGTATACGAGCAATTAAAGGCATATTATCGATCGCACAATCAGAGATTAGCCCAAATGTGCGATCGAGACTTCGGCTGGGATTAATCAACCTAGGAAACGACAATGCCCATTAGTGTCAACTTAAGCCTGAAAGCCTTGATAAATTTCGTTTTTACCGCAGTCTAGATCCCCCTAAATCCCCCTTCAGAAGGGGGACTTTGATCGGACTCCTGTCCCCCCCTTCTTAAGGGGGGCTAGGGGGGATCTAGCCTTAATCGTCAAACAGCAGTCTGTGAATGGGTTTGACGCTAAATTGACACCAATGAGCAATGCCATCTCCCACTATTTCCGCCACATATCAAATTGGTCTTCCGAACAACCGTTAATATATTGATTGCTCACCCAACCGTCAAGAATTTCAAAAGTTTGATTAGGAGGATTACCATAAGTTCTGGCGGCAATTTTCACCCACTTCCCCTCTCTACTAACAGCCCTAACTCCATCTCCTCTTTTCAGTTTAACCACAACTGGGTACTTATCACCTGGGCCTTTGCGAATATTAACAGTGCCGCTTTTGACGTTAATAAAAGAACATTTAGTTTTCTCCTCCAAAGCCTTTGCTTTTTCCGGTGCGAGAGTTTGCTGTTTGCCGAAAACCGGAAAGCTATAAAGTGAAAAAGTTAAACTTGCAAATGCAGCCGCAATGAAGAAAGCTTTTGATTGACTAAAACTCAGCATCTACATTAATCTCCTTGGGTTAAAAGAACTATTATTCAACAGAAGCAAACCATTCCACGATACCTTGGGCGATCGCCTCTGCTAGCTTCTGCTGTTGTGCCGGATTCACAATCCATTCAAACTCTTCAGGATTAATCATAAATCCCAATTCCATTAAAACAGACGGAGCAACCGCCGAACGAGTCATCGCTAGATTGTTCCAGAATACACCATAAGATGGAC
>PVWI01000437.1 GCA_003003725.1 filamentous cyanobacterium Phorm 6
CCCACACCCACACCAACACCCACACCAACACCCACACCCGCGCCGACACCAACACCCGCGCCGACACCCACTCCCACACCAACACCCGTGACGACTCCGACTCCGGTGACAACTCCGACTCCGGTTTCGGATGTTTGCCTGCTAGAAGGCCTCAACGCGCCGCAAATCGACCCTGGGGCGATCGTCCCCAACCCCGTCCAACAAACTATCAACGGCGATGACGGTAACAATTTGATTATGGGCGGTGGCATCAACGACTCGATTAACGGACTTGCGGGCGACGATACTCTCTACGGGATGGGCGGCAATGACAACATTGACGGCGGCGCCGATAACGACTTACTTTTCGGCAATGAAGGTACTGATTTCATCCAAGGCGGCGCTGGCAACGATACCATCTACGCTGGCAAGGATAATGACACCGTTGTTGGCGGAGATGGCGACGACTTTTTGAGGGGAGATTTCGGTAAAGATACTGTTGCCGGCGGTATGGGCAACGACACCATTTTTGGTGGCAAAGATGACGATATTTTGCTCGGTGAAGATGGCGATGACTATCTTTTAGGCAACTTAGGAAATGACACAATTAGTGCTGGTAACGGCAATGATATTGTGTTCGGCAATGAAGGTGCAGACCTGCTGTTTGGTCAGGCGGGAAATGATACGCTTTACGGAGGCAAAGATAACGACAGTCTCGATGGTGGCGACGGTAACGATTTGCTTTTTGGTAACAATGAAAATGATGCGATCTGCGGCGACATCGGTAACGATACGCTTTATGGTGGCAAAGGCAACGATCTGCTCAGCGGTGGCGCTGGCAATGATTTCCTTTCCGGCGATGTCGGAGATGATACTCTAACCGGCGGTTCGGGAAGTGATGTATTTGCCCTAAGTCAAGGTTTGGGTAGCGATATCATTACTGATTTCCGCAAGGGCGAGGATTTAATTGGGTTGAATCCCGGTTTGAGTTTCAATCAACTCAGTATTACGTCTAGCAACAATCAAAGTTTGATTAGTGTAACTGGTAGCAATCAATTGTTAGCAAAGCTGAACGGTACACCCGGAACTCTCAGTGCTGGTGATTTTATTAGTCTGTAGTTACCTCTTTTATGCTTCGGCATATCCTTCAGCAGTTTTAACCGCTTGGGCGGTGAAACTCCTAAGTAGGTGGACATAAATAAATGCCAGCATAGGCGAAAAGAAGAACGAAGCAATCCCAAAGCCAAGAGAATTGCTTCGTTCCTCTCTTCGGACAGCAAATATATGTCAACCTACTTATTATTCAGTTCCAATGGGCGAGCACAACAAGCGATCGCCCTTTTCCACCTCCGCATTCACCCGCAAATAATCCCGCAGGCGATCGCACCCGTAACTCAATAAATCCAGATTCAGAACTTGCTGCACATTCCACAAAATCAGCGTATTATCCTCGCTGACAGAAGCCACAAACGCCCCATCAGAACTGTACGCTACTCCCCGAATCGCCCCAGAGTTACCTCTGAGCGTCGTTAATTCCGTACCGTCAGAGTTCCACAACTTCACCGTATTATCCACACTACCAGAAGCAATAATCTTACCGTCAGGGCTAAATGCCACCCCCCAAACCGCCGCCGCGTGACCTTCAAGAGTTCTCACTAACTTACCATCCACAGTCCAAATCTTAACAGTATTGTCCCCACTGCCAGAAGCCAGAAATTTACCGTCAGGGCTAAACGCCACCCTCCACACCGCAGCAGTATGACCTCGAAAAGTTCTCACCAAAGTACCGTCAAGCTTCCACAACTTAACAGTACCATCGCCCCCAGCCGAGGCAATTAGCTGACCGTCCGGGCTAAATACCACCTGCCAAACAGGAGCATGATGTCCTGTCATAGTATGCAATAAAGTACCATTGGGCCGCCAAAGTTTAATAGTATTATCTTGACTGCTAGAAGCAATAATTTGACCGTCAGGACTGAAAGCCAATCCAAAAACCGTAGCGTTATGACCTACCAAAGTTGCGATCGCATTTCCGTTTCGAGTCCAGATATTCACCTGATTATCGTTTGTGCCAGAAGCAATTAACTTGCCATCGCGACTCAGTGCAACAGCATAAATCGCAGTATTTTGTCCAGTGAAAGTCCTCAACAATTTGCCTTGCCGACTCCAAAGTTTAGTCGTGCCATCCTCGCTGCCTGTGGCAATTGTAGAACTATCCGCACTCAGTGCGATCGCCCAAATCCCAGCTTTATGTGCACTAATAATCGTCCGCAAAGGGTTGTGACTCTGCCACAGCCTCACCGTATTTTCTGCACCCGCCGAAGCAATAAAACTACCGTCAGGACTCCAAGCCATCCCCCAAATCCCAGCAGTGTGACCTCTAAAAGTCGTCAGTTCTGTTCCATCAATATTCCATAGTTTTACAGTCCCATCCCGACTTGCAGAAGCAACAGTCTGACCGTCAGGACTGAAAACAACTCCAGATACTACAGCAGAATGACCTTCAAGCGTTCTCAGCAAAGTACCGTCTTTGTTCCAGAGTTTCACCGTTTTGTCTCCACTTCCGGTAGCAACAATCTGACCATCTAAACTAAACGCCACTGCGGATACCACAGAAGTATGACCTCGGAGAGTTCTTAACAGTTTGCCGTCAGAGTTCCAGAGTTTCACCGTTTTGTCCATGCTGGCAGAGGCAATTGTTTGACCGTCGGGACTAAACGCCACTGTCCAGATACTAGCACTATGACCCTGAAAAGTTTTCAACAAAGTGCCGTTTCGCTGCCAAAGTTTTACAGTTCCATCATCACCTCCAGAAGCAATAAACTGACCGTCCGGGCTAAATTTGACCGATCGCACGATCGCCTGATGACCCTTAAGCGTTGCGATTTCCGTTCCGTCCCGCCGCCACAGTTTGATAGTTTTATCCACACTTGCTGAGGCAATAAACTCACTGTCAGGACTAATATCAACTCCGAGAACAGCCGCTTTATGACCCGATAAACGGTTGTATTCATCTGCTTCGTAAACAGCTTGTCTCAGTACATTGTCAACTCGACCAGCGGTATCGACACCTACCCCACCTAGTTTTTGCACTTTTCGTTTTGCTTTAATCGCTTCTATCAGCGCATCCAACTTGCGATTAGAAGCAAACAGTGCGTCAGAAGAAGATGTCAGTGCTTGAATTTCGCTCACCCGCGCTTGCCGTTCGCTTGCTGTTGCTTTGCGATATTGAAAATAACTTGTTATCCCTAAACCACAGGCCAGCAGTAATGCCATACTGACTGCAAATAATAAGATTCTTTGTTGTTTGGCTGCTTGGGTTTCTTGAATTAATCTTTTTTGTTGTTCTGCTAGTCTTGCTTCAATTTCTTTAGTGCGTTCTGCCTCTAATGCTTGTTGCACTTCACGCCGATCTATTTCTTCAGAAGCGGCTAAAAATTGATAGTCTAAATCGCTCAAACTTTTTCCCTGCGCCCAACTTTGAGCATCTTTCAAAGCTTGTCCCCGCAACAGCCGCGATAAATCTTGCTGCTTGGATGTCACCCACGCATCAAAAGTTTGAGAATAAGGCCGCAGTTGTTTTAATTGTTTGTCTACCCATTTTAGGTTAAAAACTTATTCGTAAATGCGGTTTTTTACTTTCAGTAAACTTTGCTCTTTCACCACCAACCCGGAGAGAATGAGTTCTATTTGTTCTGGGCTGTCATCGGTTGAGATCCCCCCTGCCCCCCGCCGGAGGGTTCTGATTGTCTCCCCCCCTTGATA
>PVWI01000108.1 GCA_003003725.1 filamentous cyanobacterium Phorm 6
ACTTAGATTTAAAACCAAATTTATGCCGACGTGGCAGCACAAAACTCCTAGTTGAGAAATCAGGTGAAGTCGCCAGCGGACGGGCATCAGCGTAGCTTGGGTGAGAAATGCTAAACTCCAGGTTAAAAGTGGTAAGTCCCCGATTTTTGCGGCGGCTAACCCAATCTGTACAACGACAGTTAGCGACCACGAAAAACCCAAAAATAGTAAACCGGGATAGCGTTTGCCGATCGCAGTTTTTTGCAGCACGAAACAAGTCAGTAAACCTAATTCTACAGCAGCGCTCGTGTACAAATAAATAATCTTAAACTCCCGGGGAGCGAATAATGCTTCTCCAAGGAGATAGATGATGATTGAAAAGGCAAAAAAGATGGCAATTCCCACAGCAGGGCGCAGCCGATCTCGGAGGAAGCGATCGCGCCACACCTCGTAAACCGTTAACGCCTCAATTGATTTTGCATTGCCAGGATAATTCATAACTGACTGTAGGGTGCGCAGTGCGCACGTTAGCCCTAAATGTTGACAACAGGTAGCGAAAACCAGAAAGTCGAGCCGCCTCCGGGAGTGCTTTCGACGCCGATTTGGCCGCCGTGAGCTTTGATAATTTGCCTAGAGAGGTACAATCCCAAACCCAGTCCTGTTAATTGTCGGCTATTGGGGTCTTGAACGTAAAGTTCAAACAGAGATTCTAGCTGTTTGGGGCTGATTCCGACTCCATTATCTGTTACAGTACAGCGAACCATTTTTACGGTGACTTCGGGCAATTCGTCGCCGATATTGCCAATTTGACCCTGATACCGGGGGATTTGACAACTGCTGTCGCGGTGAAGTTCGGTCAGGGTTTCCTGACTTTTGTGGGTGGTGTCGCGCATCCCCGGACGATCGCCCGCAGCAGGTATCCGGTTAGCGATACAACGGGCGACGGGATTATTTTGGGATGTTAAAACCTGTAAATTTTCTTGAGCAATTAGCGCTTTTTTAACTGCAATTACCTCGGCTTTCAAAATTATATTAACTCCCGGATGATTGTGTTTAATCGCATTAGTCAGCAGATTTTCTAACACCCGTTGCAAGAGTTTACTGTCGGCATTAATTAGCGGCAAATTTGTCGGTATTTCCTGAATCAAAGTTGCTTGATTTTTTACAAATATCGGCTCTAAATTGGCAATAATTGCTGAAGTTAAAGACTGCAATTCCAGCGGTTCGGGATGAATGAAAATACCTTTTACTTCGCTAGCGTGAGCGTCGAGGAGGGAATTAACCATAGTCAACTGATGTTCGCTACCCTGAACGATTCGCTCCAAGATCGATCGCGAAACCGGAACATCCTGTAGAGATTCTGAGGGCGATTTGTTGAGCAAATTTTTCAGCAATATTAACATTCCCATCACTGGAGTGCGGAGATTGTGAGAAACTGCGTGCAAAAATAAGTCTTTGAGACGGTTGCTTTCTTGCAGTTCGTGCATTTTTTGCTGTAGTTGGCTGGTGCGTTCTTCGACTTGAGATTCTAAGTTGGCATTGAGTTCTTTTACTTGCTGCAAAAGTTGGGCTTGCTGGAGGGCGATCGCCACTTGGGTAGCGAGTTTTTCTAACAAATCAATTTCAAATTCCTGCCACTGGCGGGGCCCGGAGCACTGGTTGACGGCCAAGATCCCGAATAATTCATGCCCGAGGACGATCGGCACATTTAACGTCGCCCGAATTTGATAGTCGCTGTATAGTTGGACAACTCGATCGCCATTTTGCACCGTAGCAGTATCGGAGACAATTCGGACGCGGTTGTTAGCATAAAAAGTTTTCTGCGCTTCGAGGTGATTCTCGTCAGTGAGCAACAACCCCACAATAGAAAGGTATTGGACACCGACAGACTCAGCGACAATTTTACCGTACACCGGGCTGGGAAGATTTGCCCCGCCTGCGTCCATAATACCGATGAAAGCGCGATCGACCTTGAAAAATTGCCGGACTTCGGCAACAGTAGTGTTGAGAATTTCTTCGAGGTCGAGGGAGTGCCGAATCCGCAAGGCGATTTCTGAGAGCAGCCGATCGCGATCGGACGATGCTCGCAAAGCCGCTTCGGCGCGGTGGCGTTCGGTTACATCTTGGACTGTGGCGGCTATGACGTTGGAGTTAATTGCCGACTGTTCGCAGACAGTGCGAACTTCCCCATCGGCAAGTATGATCCGGTAGTTAATGCAATAGGGTTTGCGCTCAAACATTGCTTGACATTGCGATCGAGCCACCAATTCTCGATCGTCTGGATGTACCGCCTGCAAAAAAATGGATGGTGTCGGTTTGACAGTTCCTGGAACCAAGCCCAAGAGCCGATAAAGTTCGTCCGACCACTGTAATTCTAGATTGGGTGTCAGTTGTTCGGGTGATTTCTGAAACTGCTCAGTTGCTTCGATCGCAGTGCAATTTAGATCCCAATTACCTAACCCAGCGATGCGCTGGGCGTTAGCCAGACTAGCTTCGCGATCGCGCAACATCGCCGCCGTGCGACGCACCTCCACCAGGGCTTGCTGACGTTCTGCGACGGCGGCGGCCAACATCAGGGCGACAAGGGCGATCGTACCGGTAAAAGCTTGTAAAAATAACACTGCCTGTTGGAGATTATCGCCTTTTGCCAAAAACGGGCCTTCTCCCTGCACCGTTCCCAAAATTGCGATGTAAGAGACGATCGAATAAGCAAAAATTGCTCCCGACGGCTGAAACCGCAAAGCAGCCCAAACTATCAAAGGAAAAGGCAGATATTCCAGCGGATACAGAGCGCTCGCCTCCTGTGTTTTTGAGCAGAAAACCAGCCAGCTAAAGCTCAACAACAGAGTCAGCCAAAGAGCTATTTCTGCATAATTAACAATTAAAAATCTCAGATTAAAGTAGTTCTTGGTTGCTGGAGATGTGCTTGAATAATTGGGAATTGGAAATTGGAAATTGGAAATTGGAAATTGGTATTTTGCCCAGTTGAAAAATGTTCTAAAATTTGAAATAATCGAGGGTTTTATCTCATCTTTTATACCATTGTTAACAACAGGCATCTTGCCTGTGCCACCAGAAAATTCATCTTTTATACCATTGTTAACAACAGGCATCTTACCTGTGCCACCAGAAAATTGATCTATTGTAGAACAGGCATCTTGCCTGTTCCTAAACAAGTAATTAATAACGCTTAAATATCTCAGTTTTATGGGAAATTTAAAACTGGCAATAGCGTGGTTCAAAGTCAGCAAGACTGGCGTTATAATCAAAATTCCCATCCCATCTCCGAGCCAGGTAGTCCACCAGTTGCGAGAGAAATTGCTCCACTGAGCCCAACCAAAAATCGATGCGCCCAAGTTGCCGAGGGTAGAACCGAGGAAAGTAGACCCGATGACAGCACCCACCACCAAACCCATTACATCTTGCAGTCGATCGAGCTTCGTCGAAAATCCACTCCGCCTCAGCGCCGATTCTCCCACTAAAGCTTGCACGGTGACGCTCAAGGCCGATGTAACTATGACGGCGGAGGGTATACCCGCAGTAGAGTTTAACAGCACCGAACCGACGGCAATTCCCGGCCACATCCGCCGTCCTCGCAGCAGCATTGCCGCCAGGGCGATACCAGCGGGCGGCCACACCGGGGAGGCTTCGGCTTTCACCAGTCCCAGTATCGACACTGCGAGTTTTCCGGTGATAAAGTAAGCCAGAGCGAGGATGCCGATGTGCAGAAGCAATCGAGTGTGGCGGTTGAGCAGTTTCATGTTTAAGTGCGATCGAATCCTCCATTGCTGTTAATTTAGGCGGGTGTCGGGCGATCGAACTTCCTGCTGTCGAATCACCTGACTGGGGGAGTTGATGGTTAACTGTTGACTGTTGACTGTTGATGGTTGACAGTTGACGGTTGACTGTTGTCATTAGTAATTGGTAGCAAATAACAAATAACAAATAACAAATAACAACTTTCTTCTTCCTTCAATTAAAACCCAAAACTCCGCTTACCATCCGGCTTAGTAGTCAGCCAATTTGTCTTCGCGGTGGCGAGTTGTTCTTCAGTAACTGTAGCGTCTGTCAGATTCGCGCCGCACAAATTCGCGCCCCGCAAATTCGCCTTGGTCAAATAAGCACCCGTCAAGTCAGCACCTCGGAAATCCGCACCTTCAAAATTCGCAGTGCTGCAATAAGCTTCAGTCAAATTTGCTCCTCGCAAATTCGCCTTAATTAACCTCGCGTGACCCAAATTAGCCCCGGACAAATCCGCTGCTTGCAAATTTGTCTTCACCAACCTAGCCTGATAAAAATTACTCCCCGCCAACTGCGATTTTTGCAGTTGCAAACCCGATAGTTCGCAGTCAGCAAAATCGCGTTTACCTTTAAAATATGCTGCTCGCAAGCTGTTAACGTCCCACTTAACAACAGATTTCGTTAGCCTTGACCCTGCTACATTGCCATTGGAAAATGCGGCAGTCCCGAAAGTTCTGCCGGACTCTGCTAGACTGCGGGCAATTCTCGGCTGTATCCCCGTGTTTTCGTGCTGGGTGAATGAACTTCTACTGCGGATACTTTGCTTTGTCGATCGCAAATCTTGCTCGGTTTTGCTTCGCGGCGAAGGCCACGAAGTAGCCTCACCGTTAAATATCGTCGGTTCTTCAACTGTGCGACTAGACCCGTTAAATTGAGTTGCCAAGCCCTCGCAAAGGTCTGCGTCTTCAAATTCGCCATTCACAGCTTTGACGACATCTGCTGCGGATTGAAAGCGATGACTGACGATCGGCTTCAGCATCTTATCAAGAATCCGCACAAAATTTGGGCTTACCTGAACGTGAGGCTGCCAAACAATTTCGCCGGTTACTGCATCAAAATCTAAATCCTTGGGCGACTTTCCTGTCAGCAAGTACAAGCAAGTCATGCCCAAGGCATAGATATCGCTAGCAAATATCGGCCGTAGCGCCATCTGTTCCGGGGGAGCAAAACTAAATGTGCCGACTGAAAATTTCGTGTTGGCAGTTTGGTCAGTAGGGTCTAATAATATTGTTTGACTGACTTGATCTTTTACAGCTCCGAAGTCAATCAGAACTAAGTGATTGTCTTGAACTCGACGAATAATATTTGCGGGTTTGATATCTCTATGAATTACTCCTTGGCTGTGGATGTATTGCACCACTGGCATAATTTCTAATAGAAAATTTTTAACGTCCGATTCATTGAAACGACCTGATTGTTTGACCTCTTGTTTCAAAGTCGAGCCTTTAACATACTCTTGAACTAAGTAAAATTGCTGTTCGGTTTCAAAATAATCTAACAGCCTCGGTACTTGCGGATGGTCGCCCAGTTGACCGAGGGTTTTCGCCTCTCGCTTAAATAATTCCCGTGCCATTTCTAAAACTCGTGGCGACGAACTACTGGGTCGCAGTTGCTTGACCACGCAACTCGGTTGACCGGGCAAAGAGATGTCTTTGGCCAGAAATGTAGCCCCAAAACCTCCTTGTCCTAACGGTTCAATGACTTGATAGCGAGCGCGCAGCAATAACCGCGAACCGCACGCTTGGCACTGAATAATAGAGTCAGCAGGATTTTGAGGATGTGGACAGCCCGGATTTACGCAGTAGCTCATGTTGATTGAGAGTGCCTATATTTTTCTAATCTTGCCAGCGTTGCTCGACGGCACAAACTCCCTGTTCCTGCTTCTGCTAGAAATACTTATCTATCAGTTGCTGACGGGCGGTGCGTCCAGTTCTGAATTGGAATTGCACCTAAGTCTTTTAGGCCGATATCTTTTCCCTATTTTAATTATCTCGCTGCTGTGAGTTTTTTCGGTTGATTATCCTTGAAGATAGTTTAAAGACTTGCTAAAGTTGTCCTTTTTTGTGTAAAGTCTTTCTACACTTAGGTGTTTTTGGCGCTGCTAGATGTTTCTAGCATACCTCATTATCTGAATGAGAATGTTACTCATCCCCCAGCAGCGATCGACCTGAGTGACCGATCGCTCATTTGTGCTTTTCTATACCACCATATTATTGACAAAATTACAATAAGTGTGGTAGAGACAGCTTTTTCAAATAAATTCTGGGACAGCGAGTGTGAAAGTGCACTGGCGCAGACTAATGACTAATAGCTACCGAGCACTGACAACTAACTACTGATTAAATTATGCGTATTTCTCTAAACTGGCTGCGGGAATTGGTGGATGTGACTCAGACTCCCGAAGAATTAGCCGAAACTCTGACAATGGCCGGATTTGAAGTCGAAGAAATCGAAGACCGCCGCCCCTGGGCCGATGGTGTGCTTTTGGGTAAGATAGTGGCGATCGAACAACATCCGAATGCAGACAAGCTACGAGTTTGTCAAGTCGATGTTGGCCAAGCCGAACCATTGAATATTGTTTGCGGCGCACCCAACGCTAGGGCCGACATTTACGTGCCTGTCGCTGTAGTCGGAACTTTTTTATCAACTATTGATTTAAAAATTAAACCGGCAAAGTTGCGAGGCGTTCCATCCGAAGGCATGATTTGTTCTCTAGCAGAATTGGGACTGTCCAAAGAATCGGCAGGAATTCACATCTTTGACTTGGAAAATCCCCAATTGGGCAGCGATGTTCGCCCGCTTTTAGGTTTGGATGATGTAATTTTAGACTTGACAGCAACGGCGAATCGTGCAGATGCTTTGAGTATGGTGGGTGTGGCGCGGGAAGTGGCGGCGCTGACTGGGGCGAGTTTGAGAATTCCCGAAGTCGTAGATGTGGTGATTGAGGGCAAAGCAAGTCCTAATTTGACAGTAGAAATATCGGAGTCTGAAGGCTGCCCGATTTATATCGGGACGGCAATTGAAGGGGTGAAAATCGCAGATGCTCCGGCTTGGTTACAACAGCGGTTGCAGGCGGCGGGAGTGCGGCCGATTAATAATGTGGTTGACGTGACTAATTACATTTTATTGGAATGGGGGCAGCCCTTGCACGCTTTCGATCGCGATCGGCTACAATCTTTCACCGCCACCCAGGATATCAACATCGGTGTCCGGTTTGCCGCGCCCGGTGAATCATTCAAAACCTTGGACGGACAAAACCGCAATTTATTACCACAAAATCTGTTAATTACTGCTAGCGACAAACCCGTAGCCTTAGCTGGGGTGATGGGCGGTGAGTCAACGGAAGTTCACGAAGGAACCCAAAATTTAGTCTTAGAAGCTGCGATTTTTGACCAGGCAACGATTCGCCGTTCTGCGCGCGCTCAAGGCTTGCGGAGCGAGGCTTCGATCCGCTACGAACGGGGGGTGAATCAAGCGGCCTTGACGACGGCTTGCAACCGTGCTGTCGCCCTAATTTTGGAGTTGGCTGGAGGGACTGCGACGGTGCAGAAAACGGCGAGTTCTGGTGTGGATGATTTGAGTTTTTCGCGGACGCTAGAATTGCGTTTAGATCGCGTAAATCTGGTTTTAGGCAAATTGAAAAGAGGCGAAACAGGCGGCAATTCCTATTTGGAACCGGCAGAGGTGAAAAATATCCTCACAGCTTTGGGCTGCGAAGTTGTTCCTGCTCCAAAAGAACGGGTTTTTGCAATAACTATTCCACCTTACCGCTACCGCGATTTAGAAAGAGAGATTGACTTAATTGAAGAAGTGGCGCGACTCCACGGTTATGACAATTTTTGCGAGACTTTGCCTAGCAAAACCGAGCCTGGTTATTTGTCTGCGGAGTACGCGGCAATTCGGAATGTGCGCTCGGCTTTTCGGGCGGCCGGTTTGACGGAGTTGATGCACTATTCTTTGGTAAAAACTGAGGGAGACAATCAGGTTGTGCTGGCTAATCCGCTGTTTGTCGAGTATTCGGCTTTGCGGACAGAAATGCTGTCGGGTTTGATTGATGCTTTTGGGTACAATTTGGAGCAGGGAAACGGCGCGCTTAACGGTTTTGAAGTCGGTCGCATTTTCTGGAAAGATGGGGATGTAATGAAAGAGTCAGATGCCGTTGCGGGGATTATTGGTGGCGACCCGATTGTGTGGAAATGGCAGCAAGGTGGGCGCGATCGACCTTTGACTTGGTTTGAGGCGAAAGGTGTCTTAGAAAGTGTGTTTCAGCAGTTGGGTTTGGCGGTGGAATATGCAAGCGATTCGTCTAATCCGCGCCTGCATCCTGGCCGCACAGCCGCGCTATCCTTAAACGGGAAACAGTTGGGAATTTTCGGACAGTTACACCCGCAATTGCAGCAGGAAAAGGGTTTGCCGGAACAGGTTTATGTGTTTCAATTAGATTTAGCGGTGCTGTTGGCTGAATTAGGGCAATCTACAAATTCGACTCGCAAATTTGCAGCTTATTCGAGTTTCCCGGCTTCCGACAGAGACATTGCATTTTTCGCACCGATTGAAGTTGCGGTTGTGGAGATGCAGGGTGCGATGAAAAAGGCCGCTGGTAGCTTGCTAGATTCCGTGGAATTGTTCGACGAATACCGTGGCGACAACGTGCCGGTGGGACAACGTAGTTTAGCATTTCGCTTAGTTTATCGATCGGGCGATCGGACTTTGAGCGAAACCGATGTCGAACCAGCCCAACAAAAAGTCCGCGATGTTTTAGTTGAGAAGTTCGGCGTTAGTTTGAGAAGCTAACCGTAGGGTGTGTCGCTAAGAGAAAATCCCTGAGAAAAATCGGCAATACCATAGCGACGCACCCTACGACTACTAGCCAATTAACTGGTTCCCAGACTCTACCTGGGAACTTTCTTTAACCCACGGAGGTGGGTTTTGTTTATGTAGACGCGGTTTCTAACCGCCGGGAGGTTTAAGTCGTAATTAAAGGCCGCAACATATCTCGCACAGCAAAAGAAATATCAGGAAATTGCAGAGGAGAAATACTCGCATCATCCCCAAGAACTGCTATACTTTGATAACCATCCTGACTAGGTTCTCGGAATACGTGAAGTTTGCGATCGTTAACATCTAATACCCAATAATCCGCTATTCCTGACAGAGCATAAGTTGTCGCTTTTATCCCCAAATCTTTTCTCAGTGTTCTATCGGCAACTTCGATAATTAGATAAACTTCAGAAGGAGTTGGATGATGGTCTTCATAGTAAAGTGGATCTGGTACAACCAGAGCAATATCAGGTTCCGGTTCCGAGTTATCATTTAACCGAACAGGATCTTGTAGTCGCACCAAAACTCGATTTCCCAAACGGTTATTCACTAACTTCTCTGTGCGTGTCACCGACGCACTATGTGCGGTTCCTTTTGCGGCCATTTTAACTATCTGTCCTCCCAGTAACTCTACTCGTTCATCTTCATCAAGAATCCCAATTTCTGCCATTAGGTGATATTCTTGAACCGTCAACAGGCGAATGTCTAATAAAGTCATAGCTTGCTCCTCTATGAATTTAGTAATATTATAACCCACGCAGGTGGGTTTTGTTTGTGTAGACGCGGTTTCTAACCGCCAGGGCTTTAGTATAATCTATTAGATAGCAATAATATCAAACCTAATGGAAGAATTAATGGAATTAAAAGAGTTGCTACACCGAGGTAAGGTTGCAGAGGCTCTAGTGTTGGTGGCAGAATTAGAAGAAATGAGTAAGTCCGATAAGCTTAACAAAATTTTCAGTTATGGTATCATTCTGCTATTACATCTGATTAAAAAAGTTGCTGAAAACCGCACTACTAAGTCTTGGGAAACTTCGATATTCAATTCAGTCAAGCAAATCCAACGCACCAACAAGCGGCATAAAGCCAAAGGAACCTATCTCACTGAAGAAGAATTAGTGGAGACTTTAGAAGATGCCTATGAATCCGCATTGAAGTTGGCGGCTTTAGAGGCTTTTGAAGGAATCTATGATGTCGAAGAAATTGCTAAGATGGTGAACCGAGATGATATTATGAAAATGGCGATCGGGCTAATTTTAGATAAACAGCCTGAAATTTAGATTGTTCAAGAGGTTGACAAATATGACTAAATATGTGATGTGGGGAAGTTACTGCGAAGATGTCCTCGAAAAACGTGCTCCGTTTCGAGACGCTCATTTGGCGGGATTGGCTAAGCAGAAGGAATCGGGTATATTAAGTACGATCGGGCCAACGACAGATTTAACCAAAGTTTTTGCACTTTACGAAGCAGAAGATGAGGCGGCTGTGCGACAATTAGTTGAGGCCGATCCTTATTGGGTAAATGGGGTTTGGACTGAGTACGAAGTGAAAGAGTGGATTCAAGCTTTTTGAAGGGGTTAACAGGGTGAACAGCTTAATATTAGGTGACAATGATTTAGTTCCAGTGGACTATGGCGATTTGCTGGACAAAATTTTAGAAGTTTTGCAGGGAAACAATCCGTTTAGCGTTTCGGACGATTCCCGTCGCTTGCTAATTGATATTGACGCGGTAGCAGCTCAAATAGCCACTTCGCAAGTGTTGCCACCTTTGGGTTCTTTTGAACGTCAAGCACATTCTGCTACAGTCAATTTTCCGTCGGAAGTTGAAACTCAATTTTGCACTCAAATTAGAAAAATTAGAGAACATTTGCGACAACATTTAGCATCTGTTATAGGAGGGGATGATGCTATTGAAAATTTCGTAGCTAGCTTAATTGAGCCTTTAGAATCACAAGCTTTTCAGGGAAGCGGCCAAGAATTAAGTTTTAAATACGATTTTGCCAAATCCTCTCCTACCTTAGCAAAAAAGAAGCTGACTTTGCAGCGCCCAAATACTGTTGGAACAACTGCAATTTTAAAGCTGCATAAATTGACGATTGCTGTGCGAGATTCAGACATCTTTCAGCAACAACTAAAGGAGGGTTTAGAGCATTATATTGATGAAAACGCTGACACTGAAAGCGATAAGCAAGAACTGCATCATCGGCTTGATGAACAGGTTAAAGATGAAAATTCTGATTTCCATAAATTGCTCAAACTTGTAGACAAAGAAACTCTCGGTAAGCTGAATAAAGAAGCTAAGATTACCTACTTGGAGTATCTGCTAGAACACATCCGCACCAGCAGCACAGATAGTGTTGGCATCATTTATTTAGAAGACTTGATCCGCCGGATTAGGTTGCTCGAAGCATACATTAGCGATCGCACTAAAGAAGATGGCTATTATAATGTCAATTATGCCGGTGTCACAGTTAATTACCAAGATATGTTTTCCAGAGCGGAAGTTTTAGATGCACTTCCCATCATTCCGATTGTAGCAGGTTATTTAGGAGAAACCACAGACACTCATCTGAGCGAACGTAAATATATTTTCGGTTTAAAACTAAAATTTGGTAACGAAGTTCAAGCCCGTGGCGGTAAACCGGTATTTGATTATAACCTAAATTTGTTGAATCCTGACAGTGATGAACACAAAGCAGAATTAGCGGATGACTACACTAGCGAAACATTTATCCGCAAGGTATTAAAAATAGCATTGTTGTACTATTTTGTGTTTGCTTCTCGCAGCAATCCTTTAGCAGCAGATTACAATTCTGAATCTGAACTAACTTACGATCCGAGACAAAGCTTTGAATCCGCCGTAATGCCGGTGTTACAGGGTTCTGATGAACAGGCGAAACTGCGGATATTTAAAGGTATCATCAGAGGGTTAAATGAGTATCATATTGAATCTAAAATCGACAGTCTCAAGCAACTATTAAAAAACTTTATAGATAGGCAGACAATTTTGCCAAGTCGCACAGAACCGCGACATATAAGCGTCAAAAGAGGCATCCTAGAAGACCTCGATAATGCTTTAACCACAGGTAGATTTTTCAATGATGTTTTGCAACGAAATCCCAAACAATCACTCCAGTATATCGCCGTCGAACAATCTAGCATCAACGAAACAGCTATCTGTCAACTACCAGTCACTATCACAATCGAAGATGTCCGCTATTTCCCTACTGATGAATTCCAAAATTTCAGCATAGAATATAACATTAAAGACATCGATACTTTGCCTGTAATGTGGGTTCCCGAAACTCTGATGAGTGTATATACCAACAGTTTTTCCAAACAGTATAAATTGCTGTTGTTTCGTTATAATAATAAACGTTTAGACAGCAAGGACGGTTTGAAATCGGATGCAGCGTTTGTTTACAAACTTGCTGTTTCGCTACTGTCTTATATTTGCCTAGAAATATTGTTGAATAAAGCGAAAAAAACTTTGTTTATTCCGATGGTGAGACTTCACGAAGCCGACGAAAAAAACCCTTTCCCGTCAGAAAAGTTTATGGCTAACGTTTCTAAAACATTGTCTCATCTGTTTAGTGAAAAATATCGATCGACTTCTCAAGGATTTCGAGTCAAGCAAAAACCGAATGCTTACAGTATCCGTAACGGTTTAAGTTCCCTCTATTCAATATTGCCTAAAAAGTTTAAATTTAGGAATGTTCCACTATCTCCAGAGTTGAATAATTTAGCAATTATTGTCGTCTCAAGCTGCGAAAGTGATGCGAAAAAAGGTAATAGCGATCGCTTTCAGAGAAAAACTTGCTTGTTAGGCGAAGTTGCGGGAATTAAACGCCTATCAGAGGATACAATTCAAGTCGGAATGTTAAAAACATTGTCAGAAAACTACAGTGTTCAACACCTTTACAGTCAGCCATCAATTCTTGAAGATACTGTCAGCCAGCTATATAAATATGGCTATCGAAATTTCCTGTATATTGCACAAGCACCTTATACAAGCACGCTGCACATTACCCAGACAGATGAAGATGAGCAATTGTTTTTTATGTCGAAAAAACTCATCCAAACTTTGAAAGGAGAGCGGCAAGATATCAAGATTTATCCGGTATTTTTTGATAAATACTATGTCCGCAGTCCTAAAGAACACAAGGGAGAATCTTTCTACATTCAGGATACAATGGAACTGGAAGGTTTATCAAAAGATCCTAGTCAACAAGCTGTGATGTTTTTTAATCTATTTAACGGTATCAAAGTAGATCAGCAGGGACAAAAAAACTTTTACAACGGTGTTATTTCCTACTCGACACTGTTGAATATATATGAAGGGATTCTGGATGACCAAGATATTCGTCAAGGTTTGATGTATGATGGTGAAATTAAAGATACTTTACTGCACTATTTAACCATATTCCACTTTTCGAGGTATGAAGCGCGCCAACAGATTAGTTTGAAACTCGATCCATACTCTCATATTATCGGCGATGAATCGGTTGGTAATCTATCTATATTTAATCATGCGGGTGGGAGTGCGGAGTTTAACTCGCTGGCTTTTTTGAATAAGGTAAGAGAAGTCTTGAATGTCGGTGATGGAGGTACGCAATCATGATCAGTGCAGATTTTGGACGACTGTTTGAGGTGGGATTCAATATCGGGATTTTGGCATATATTCAAAAGGAAAAGCTAGCTCATAATTTTGGTGATTCTTACCGTCTGGATTTGCAGCAGCTAAAATTGACAAAGATGATGGCGGAAATGATTAGAGAAGCTAAGTTGCTGGCTAGTTTAGATGCTGAAATCGCTGAGAAATGGAGTTTGTTTTTTGTCCAAAAAGGCTTTCTGGGTGGGTTGAACTTTTTCCGGGAGTACGTCAAATCTACTGGCTGGAATTTGCAGCGGTTGGAAATTGTATATTGTCAGTGCAATTTTAGTAATGAGAACAGTATTAGAACCTATAACAAGGATGAGAAAAAAGTATTTAAACAGCTATTATCTCAGTTGACAAGTGCCAGAATTAGTTTATCTGATGATGAAATTAACTCGTACATTCGCCGTTACTCGAAAAAGGGCGAGTTTTTGCAGGCTGATACGCTGATGCTGTTACAGCAGGGGAATGATTTTAGAATTCTCTGCGTTGATTTGTCTGTGTTTTCTCCGACGCTAGCTCCTAAACCGGAGGATATCAATGAAATAGAGGTGATTCGGAAATATTTGATGAGAGAAATTAGCTATTTACGCTCCAAAAGTGTGTTTTCTAATCTGCGGATGGATACTAGCACTTTGGGTGTGGATTTCTCGGAGGATTTGAAAGGCTATTTCACAGCTTTTAAGTATAAGGATAAGGAAAGCACGAAGTTAATTCAGGCTGGTAGCTACGCTCACAGTTTCTATGGATTTCTGCAACAAACAGGTATCCTGGGACAAGATGCTGAGGTTTTGTTTAATGTGGTGGGTTATGCCGATCGCAATATTAGCACAATTTCCCTACGCCAGGACAAAATCAAGCTGTTAGCAACTTGCGCCGAAATTTACAAAAAGGAAGTTACCAACAAAGAAATTAGTGATTCTCGCAGCGAAGTTTTAGATGTAATCGAACTCAACGCGGCTCGAAGTTTTAAAGAAGGGCGAAAGTTTGTCGATTCTGTGTTAGCAATAGACAAAAATGTTACTAAACCTATATGTCATCCTGAACGGATCGATAATTTTGTTAATTCCATTGATATTATATCAGATAAACTGGCAGATGAATTGCAAATTGAGCGCGGTTTGCATTTGAGGAATGCTCACGCCCAATTAATTGTGAAAGCCCTACAATCTGATGAAACTTATATCTTTTTGACTGGTAATCCGGGAATTGGGAAAACAACTGCGATCGCCAATTTCCTGAAAACACATATCGACGACGGTTTCTTATTTTTATATGTCAGTCCCCGCAAGCAAGTAAACTTAGATATCATCGAGAAATTCAAGGATAAAAATACTGGTTTGCTGTGCGACAATCGGCTATTCTGCATTAACACAAACTCCGATGTTATCGCCAGCCATTCGGGAAAACGTACAGTCAAGTATAGCTCGAATAGCCGCAGCGAAAACTTTATAGAAAAAACGGTTAATTTTCTTAAAGATAATCCAGAAAATCAGGTAAGAGAAAACTACCAGCGACAAATTGCTAGAAAAAACGAAACCGTAATTGAAGCAGCTAGCCTCAAAACTATGGGAGTGCTAAATAGTATTTGTAATGGGATTTATAGCCTAATCAACTGTAGAACTTATAACAATATTGTAGCTACGGTTTCTATCCAATCTTTGAGGATGAAAGAAAATGGACAAAACACCCTTGATTATTTAGAACAGATATTTCAAGATACTTACAACAAAAGGGATAAACAAGTCATATCCGCTAAGATGCAAGAAATATCCAGCCGCATCAAACACATCTTCATTATGATAGATGAAATTACAGGAGATGATGGTGGCGTTGAGTTTCTAGCCGGAATTGCTAAGATGGTTAAAAATCATGAATTGCACAAGCCACAACACGGTTTTAATACTAAAATTATTGTAGCAGATGCTTCGATTGTTGACCCCGATGTGATTAAACAACACCTTGAAAATACCTCACATGAACCGGATAAAATTTATTTTAAGAAGTTAGCTAGAAATTCGGATGTAATTGAACCTTTACAAGTCACTCCTTTTAAATTTAATAATCTAGCCGCAACGGTAATCAATGCCAATTCTTATCCAGCCCGCAGTTTGCAGATAACTTATAAAGTATTTGTAGAAGCTGTTAAATATAATGAAGATGCGTCTTTTAAGCAGGATAATAATTTAGTAAAAAGAGTACAGTCTGAAATAATTCAGGATATCAATCAGCGATTAGCCCAAGCTGGTGTAGAACAAATTATAGTCTATATTCAAAACAAGCAAAGATTGGCAGAATTGATTGAGAAAATTCAAAAAGAACGAGAATTTAATCAGTTTACTGATTATCTAGAAATTCATGCGAATATCTCGGAAGAGGAGAAACAAAAAATACAGGAGTGCAAAGATACAGCTAAAGTAATCTTTATGACAGCATCGGGAAGTCGTGGCTTATCTTTCCCGAAAACTAAGCACATTTTAGTTGATATTGCTCACTTCCAGATTGAGAAAAATCTGATGGAAGTGATACAGGTGATTTATCGGGGGCGCGGCGAAGATAAATATGGTAAAACCCTTGACGGTGAAGATAAGGAGTTGGTTTTTTACGTGTCTGATACAGCAGTTTATTATGCTGATGATGCGGAACTTTCCTTACAAGAAAGTAAGTTGAGTTTGTTGAATTTACTGCTGATTCTGAAGACTGCGGTGATGACGCGAATTGTGGGATATGGTTATTTAGGCAGGGAAAAGTTTTTGATGATTCCGATTGGCGGGAAGTCGGTTTCTGCGGTGGGAGATACTTTTAGTAACAAGATGGCTTCTCTGATTAAAACGCTCAAGAGCGAAAGCATCCGAGGAAATAGGTTGCTCAAGGAGGTTTATACGAGTTTAGAGGAGCTTTTGGGGCGTGGGGAGTTTGTTTTGACAAATTATGATAACTCTCGTCAGAAGGGCAATTCCTATCTGGAAATGCGGGATGATTTTAACAAGAAGTTTTTGGAAAAGTGCAATCCTCTTGCAGGTTTGCTGATTTATGATAATTTAGAGATTGGTCATGTTTGTGGTAGTTTGTTGGTAGTGCCTTTAGCTAATCAAAGTTTGCTGGAAACATACCAGATGCGGCTACATCGGGAAATTAAGAAATGTGTAGATAATCAGTTGCTGCATAAAATGTATCAAATTAGGGATAGCAAGTTGTACCCGGAGAATGTACGATCGGCAATTAGAGGAGGTGCGATCGAGTTATTGCAATTTCTCAACAGCGATGTGGAAAAAACTCAGTATTTTGAACAACTCAGCCAACAGTTCGATCGCTATTATGCCATACCGCTGTTTGCTTTCGTTAGCGGGGAGGAAATGCAGGAGTATTTTGCTGACAGCGGGCTGGAAGAACCGGAAGACAGGCAGTTTCGGGATATTTTGTCGGCTTATATGCGAGCAATGTATCCTGTAGATAGTGTAATGCCGATCGGACACAAATACAAAGACTTCCCATTTATTGTGTTTAGAAGCTACAGTTTAGAACAAAGCCGATCCAAAATGTTCACAGATAAGTATCTGATGAGCTCCAACGAGTTGAACGTGCTCAATCTGATTTTATCAAAAAATGCAAACATAAACTTGTAGGGTGCGTCAGTTGAGAGTTTTCTAAACTTTCTCGAAAATACTCTACTGACGCACCCTACTCAACTGTATAATAATCAACAAACGAAAACTCACTTAAACAAACATGACTGTCAAAGTAGGAGACATCGCACCAGATTTCACCTTAGCATCGCAAACAGGTTCATCCGTCAGCCTCAAAGATTTTCGGGGTCAAAAAAATGTTATCGTTTACTTTTACCCCAAAGACGATACACCCGGATGTACAGCAGAAGCTTGCGCTTTTCGTGATAGTTATGAAGTGTTCAAAGACGCAGGTGCAGAAGTAATTGGGATTAGCGATGATTCGCAGCAGTCTCACCAGAAATTTGCCACTAAATATCAGTTACCTTTTACTCTTTTGAGCGATGCTGGTAATAAAGTGCGGCAATTATATGGCGTTCCTGCTACACTATGGATTATGCCCGGTAGAGTGACTTATGCGATCGACAAACAAGGTGTTGTCAAACATATTTTTGACTCGATGTTGGATTTTAAGGCACACGTTTCGGAGGCGCTGAAGACTTTGGAAGCTATCAAAAATTAGTCATAAAAGAAGAGACTCGGCGGTTGAAACCGCGTCTACACAAACGAAGGAAGTAGACGGCGGTTGAAACCGCGTCTACACGAACGAAAAAAGTAGACGGCGGTTGAAACCGCGTCTACACAAACGAAGTCTGCCTCCGCAGACTAAGACAAAGATATGTATTAGTCCGCGTAGGCGGACTTTGTTTGTATAGTAGCGGTTTCAACCGCCGAACGAGTAATAAATAATGGGAATCGGCGGTTGAAACCGCGTCTACACGAACGAAGTCTGCCTCCGCAGACTAAGACAAAGATATGTATTAGTCCGCGCAGGCGGACTTTGTTTGTATAGTAGCGGTTTCAACCGCCGAACGATCGAGTAAGACAAAGAGAGTATTGAAGTCCTTACTACAAACCCACAGGTTTGTAGTAAGGAATTTAGTCCTCTCTTTGCTAATAGCAATTATCTAACCCTTCGCAGCGCCTGATTTTTCATGTGCTGCGTTGTGGGCAGTTTTGCCATTCTTGCTATTACCGTGGCCATTGGCGTTGCGTGGTTGGATAACTCCATAGCCGCCGTGAGTCTTGCGTTGGTAGAGCACGTTAATTTCGCCTGTTTCCGCATTCTGAAACATATAGAAATCGTGATCAATAATCTCCAATTGTTCTAAAGCTTCTTGCACAGTCATCGGAGGCATGGCAAAATACTTAGTCCGTACTACTTCGGGTGGAAGTTCGGGAGTTCGATCGCCTATCAAATCATCCACAACAGGAAGTTCTTCCACCACAGCAACCATTTTAGCATTGCTATTGGTTTTGTTGTCGTGACGTTTTTCCTTGAATTTCCGCAGTTGACGAGCAATCTTGTCGGCAACTAAATCGATGCTGGCGTAAAGGCTTTCCGTGCTTTCTTCAGCGCGGATTACGCTGCCGTTAGCATAGATAGTCACCTCAGCAGTCTGCTTAGGATTAATCCTTGGGTTACGAGCCACCGACAGATGTATATCGACTTCAGTAGTCAAAGCTTGAAAATGGCTAACTGCCTTTTCAACCTTTTGATTGACGTACTCACGCATCGCATCGGTGATTTCTAGATTTTTACCCTGGATAACAAGCTTCATAGAGCTCCCTCCCTTCTTTAACGTGGGTATAGTTCATACAATAGCACTATGTATTCTGGAAAACACTTATTTTCAAAATCTTTTTTAAGTGTTGACAATTCTTAATTTTAACTGCGTCAATATTCAGTAAAAACACTCTTGATTTTTTCATGCTTTTACCTTCTTTTTCTCAATATCTGAATTCTCAATCCTGCTGGCTCCTCGACTGGGGACAAGTACCTTACTCACAAGCTTGGGAAATCCAGCAAAAACTGGTGCTAGAGCGTCGCGAAAATCCAGATTTGCCGGATGTGCTGATTTTGTTGGAACATCCGCCGGTGTACACTTTGGGACAGGGCGCGAAGTTGGAATTTCTGAAATTTGACGGGGAAACTCAGCCGGAGTTGCACCGAGTCGAGCGAGGGGGTGAGGTGACTTATCATTGTCCGGGCCAGTTGGTGGGCTATCCGATTTTAAATTTGCGCCGGCACCAGCAGGATTTGCATTGGTATTTGCGACAGTTGGAGGAGGTGCTGCTGAGGGTGCTGGATGTTTTGGGTTTGCAGGGGGCGCGGGTGCCGGGGATGACTGGGGTTTGGGTTGATGGGCGCAAGGTGGGTGCGATCGGGATTAAGGTCAGCCGCTGGATTACGATGCACGGTTTTGCTTTAAATGTGTGTCCGAATCTTGAAGGTTTTCGGCAAATTGTACCTTGTGGG
>PVWI01000438.1 GCA_003003725.1 filamentous cyanobacterium Phorm 6
GGGGATGGGGGCGGGGAAATCGATCCCGGCGGGGGAGATTGCAGCGATTAAAATGGGTACGACGGTGGCGACAAATGCTTTGCTGGAACGTAAGGGCGATCGCACTATTCTACTAATTACTAAAGGTTTCGGCGATGCGCTGAGAATTGGCTATCAAAACCGCCCGAATATTTTTGCCCGCCACATTATTTTACCAGAAATGTTGTACGATCGCGCGATCGAAGTTGCGGAACGTTACAGCGCTACAGGTGAGGAGTTGACTGCTGTCAATCCCGATTTTATCCCATCTTTGCAGCAAGCCTACGATGAGGGAATTCGCAGTTGTGCGATCGTATTTATGCACGGCTACCGCTACTCGGAACACGAAAAACAAGTTGCTAAGATAGCTAGAGAAATTGGCTTTACTCAAATTTCAGTATCTCACGAAGTTAGCCCGCTGATGAAGTTAGTTTCGCGGGGAGATACTGCGGTTGTCGATGCTTATTTATCTCCGATTTTGGGGCGTTATGTCGAACAAGTAACCAGTCAATTATCTAATCTTAACCCACCGGATCGCGTAGGGGCGGGTTTAGCCAATAATTCACTAAAAAAACCGATAATTCCCCAACAAAACCCACCGGATCGCGTAGGGGCGGGTTTAGCCAATAATTCACTAAAAAAACCGATAATTCCCCAACAAAACCCGCCCTCTTCCTCTTCCCCCGATTGCCAATTTCCTAAATTAATGTTTATGCAGTCAAACGGCGGCTTAGTAGATGCCGCCAAATTCCAAGGAAAAAATAGTATTTTATCCGGCCCGGCTGGGGGAATTGTCGGCGCGGTTCAAACCAGCAAAAAAGCAGGTTTCGATAAAATTATTACCTTTGATATGGGCGGAACTTCGACGGATGTCGCCCATTTTAACGGGGAATACGAACGGGAATTTGAGACGGAAATTGCCGGGGTGAGATTGCGATCGCCCGTGATGGCAATTCATACTGTAGCAGCCGGTGGCGGTTCCGTTGTGTTTTTTGACGGGGCTCGCTACCGCGTCGGGCCCGAGTCTGCGGGGGCTAATCCCGGCCCTGCTTGCTATCGCAAAGGTGGCCCTTTGACGGTGACTGATTGTAATGTGATGTTGGGGAAAATTCAACCGGATTTTTTCCCGAAAGTGTTTGGATTGGATGGAGATTTGCCGATCGCCACTGAGGTAGTTAAGCAAAAATTTGTGCAGTTAGCGCGGGAAATTGGGGGCGAGAGGACGGCGGAACAGGTGGCGGAGGGTTTTTTGGCGATCGCCGTGGAAAAGATGGCTAATGCGGTGAAAAAAATCTCGCTTCAGCGCGGTTACGATGTTTCTGAGTATACCTTGTGCTGTTTCGGCGGCGCGGGCGGCCAACACGCTTGTGCGATCGCCGATGCTTTGAGCATAAAACGGGTGTTTATTCATCCCTACGCGGGCGTGTTATCCGCCTACGGTATGGGTTTGGCTGATGTGCGGGTTATGCGCGAAAGGGCGATCGAGGAATTATTAACTAATGAATTAATTGGTGATTTACAGGATATTTTAACCGAATTGGAGGCTGAGGCAAAGAGGGAATTGAACCGCAGAGGCGCAGAGGGCGCTGAGGGAGAGTCTGAGATTTTGGTTGTGAGGAAGCTGCATCTTAAATATCAGGGAAGTGATTCGGTTTTGATGGTCAATTCTACTGGAAATCTTGAGGAGATGCAGGCTGAATTTGAAGCATTGCACCGACAGCGATACAGTTTTATTATGCCGGAAAAATCGCTGATTGTGGAAGCGGTTTCGGTGGAAGTTGTAGAAACCATGAATGTGCCGGATGAATCGATAGTTGCTAATTCTCGTGACGCGGAATCGATCGCCCAGCAGCCAATCTCTACCGTGCAAATGTATGTTGCTGGTGAGTGGCGGGAAACGCCTGTTTATCGGAGAGACGATTTGCGATCGGGCGACTGCATTAGCGGCCCGGCTACGATCGTAGAAGCAACTGGAACTAATATTATAGAGCCTGGATGGGAAGGGGAAATCACCGAAAATAACGATCTAATTTTGAACCGCATATCCGCGCCGATCAACGCAGATAATACCAGTTATTATGGTGTTGAATTAGACCCGGTTTTGCTGGAAATTTTTAATAACTTATTTCGGGCGATCGCCGAACAAATGGGCGTTACATTACAAAATACAAGTTCCTCCGTCAACATCAAAGAACGCCTCGACTTTTCCTGTGCAATATTCGACAAAAACGGGCAATTAGTTGCCAACGCGCCGCACATTCCCGTGCATTTAGGTTCGATGAGCGAAAGCATAGAAGCTTTAATTTTAGCACAAAGTCATACAATTAAACCGGGTGATGTTTATGTTTCTAACAATCCCTACAACGGCGGCACGCATTTACCAGATATCACCACAATTACTCCCGTATTTGATGATTCTTCCTCCCTTCCTTTGTTTTATGTAGCCTCGCGGGGACACCACGCCGACATCGGTGGCATCACTCCCGGTTCCATGCCTCCGAATAGTAAAATAGTAACTGAAGAAGGCGTATTGCTGGACAATTTTCAGCTAGTAAGCGAGGGAAAATTTCGAGAACAAGAATTACTAAAAATTCTCACAACCGGAGATTTCCCTGTTCGCAATCCCGCACAAAATATCGCAGATTTGCAAGCGCAAGTTGCTGCAAACAATCGCGGTGTAGCAGAACTGATCGAGATGGTAGAATGTTACGGCTTAGAAACGGTACAAGCTTATATGGGCTTCGTGCAAAATAATGCTGAAGAATCGGTGCGGCGCGTAATTGATGTTTTGCAAGATGGCGAGTTTACTTATCCGATGGATAGTGGCGGACAGATTAAGGTAGCTATTACAATTAACAAGTCGGCGCGCAGTGCAAAAATAGATTTTACTGGCACTTCTCCTCAGCAATTTAACAATTTTAATGCTCCGGCTGCGGTGTGTAAAGCGGCTGTGTTGTATGTTTTTCGCACTTTGGTAGATGACGATATTCCTCTGAATGCGGGCTGTTTGAAACCTCTGGAAATCATCAATCCTGCAGGCTGTATGCTGAATCCGCGCTATCCGGCGGCGGTGGTGGCGGGAAATGTGGAAACGTCGCAGAATATTACGGATGCTTTGTATTGTGCGCTGGGGGCGATCGCATCTTCCCAGGGCACTATGAATAATTTCACCTTTGGAAATCACCGCTATCAATATTATGAAACAATTTGCGGGGGTTCGGGTGCTGGTGCAAGTTTTGACGGTACTGATGCGGTGCAAACTCACATGACTAATTCGCGTTTAACCGATCCAGAAGTATTAGAATGGCGGTTTCCGGTGTTGTTAGAAAGTTTTGCAATCCGGGCTAATAGCGGCGGTAATGGATATCATCGCGGGGGTAATGGAGTGGTGCGGCGAGTGCGGTTTCTGGAGGATATGACGGCGGGAATTTTATCGGGGCGGCGGGTGATTTCTCCCTGCGGTTTGCATGGGGGTGAGGCGGGGAAAGTTGGGCGAAATTATGTTGAGAGATTTGATGGAAATGTTGAGGAGTTGGGAAGTACGGCGAGTGTGGAAATGCAGCCTGGTGATGTGTTTGTAATTGAGACTCCGGGGGGCGGGGGTTATGGGTTTTCTAGCGGGGATCGCGGTTGAT
>PVWI01000109.1 GCA_003003725.1 filamentous cyanobacterium Phorm 6
GGGTTGGGGTTGGCGGAAAGGGTGGCTCTACTGGGGTCTCTTTGATGGTGGTAGTAACAGTGGCATTGGGTTGGGAACCGTTGTTGTTGTTGTTGTTGGGGTCGCGAGTGGTCGATCGACTCTGGGAAGTATTTGAGATGCCACTAGCCGGAACAATTAAAGTTACCTGGCGGTTTATGTTACTGCCACTAGGCAAACGGGAAATTGTTGGGAAGGTGACAATCCCGGTAACAGGGTCATAAGTACCGTCATCGGATGCGTTGACTCCCGTTAAACCTGGAATAATTCTGTCGGTGATGGCTACATTTTCAGCAGCAGCCGGCCCCCTGTTGGCGGTATTGATAGTATAAGTAACTGCGCTGCCAGCAGTCGTAGATGTGAGACCAGTCTTGGTAGTCACCAAGTCCGCACCATTGACAGTACCCGCAGGAACGGTGGTAGTGACTCTGGCAGAGGGAGAAGAGCCGTCATTATTGCTGGGGTTTAGGTCAGGAGTAGCTGATTTACTGCTGGAAATATTGGTGATGCTGCCACTGCTGGGGAGTGCCAAACTAACTGTACGAGTAACGGTTTGACCGACGGGCACGCTGGCGATCGCCGGAAAAATCACCTGCCCTGAGATTGGGTCATAGCTGCCCCCGTTGGAAGCTACAACTCCTGTTAAACCAGGGATGATACTGTCGGTGATGGTGACGTTGGTGGCATCGATCGCCCCGATGTTCGCAGTAGTAATTGTATAAGTGACAGATTGCCCCGGCGCTGCCGATGTAAGTCCGCTTTTAATGGTAGAAAGGTCGGCACTAGCCAGACTGGGGGCTGTGCCGATCGTCGTGTTTACACTGGAATTAGGATTTGTACCGTCGTTGTTGCCCGGGGTTGGGTCAGGAGTAGCGGAGGTACTTCTGGCGGTGTTGCTGACAGCACTGATGCTAGCTGGGGCGATAAAGCCGATCGTCCGAATGACTGTACTACCATTGGCGATCGCCACAGGGCCAAAGGTGATAATTCCTGTGGTTGGGTTGTAGATGCCTCCGTCGGATGCTGTGACTCCGGTTAACCCGGGAATGATGCTGTCAGTAATCGTGACGGCTTCTGCGGGATTAGGGCCGTTGTTGACTGTGGAGATCGTGTAGCTGACTATGGCACCGGCATTGGTAGCGGTGGGGCCACTTTTAATGGTAGAAATGTCGGCACCAGCCAGACTTGGGGCTGTGCCGATCGTTGTGTTCACACTGGCATTAGGATTTGTACCGTCGTTGTTGCCCGGGGTTGGGTCAGGAGTAGCGGAGGTACTTCTGGCGGTATTGCTGACAGCACTGATGCTAGCTGGGGCAATAAAGCCGATCGTCCGAATCACTGTACTGCGATTGGCGATCGCCACAGGCGCGAAGGTGATAATTCCTGTGGTTGGGTTGTAAATTCCTCCGTCAGATGCCGTGACTCCTGTTAATCCCGGAATGATGCTGTCAGTGATCGTGACATTGGTGGCAGCAGTCGGGCCATTGTTAACTGTGGCGATCGTATAGCTGACTGTTGCACCGGCAGTCGTAGCGGTGGGGCCAGTCTTGGTGGTAGCGATATCAGCAGCACCCGGGACTGAGTTGATCGTCGTACTCACACTGGAATTAGGGTTTGTACCGTTGTTATTGCCCGGAGTGGGGTCAGGAGTTGCTGAGCTGCTTCTGGCGGTGTTGCTGACGGTAGTGAGGGTGGCTGGGGCGATAAACCCGATCGTCCGAGTCACTGTAGTCGCACTGGCGATCGCCACGGGGCTGAAGGTGACAATCCCTGTAGTTGGGTTATAGATGCCCCCGTCGGATGCTGTGACTCCGGTTAATCCCGGAATGATGCTGTCAGTGATGGTGACGTTGCTGGCTGAACTAGGCCCGTTGTTGACTGTGGCAATGGCATAGCTGACTGCGGCACCGGCATTGGTAGCGGTGGGCCCAGTTTTCGTGGTAATAACGTCCGCAAGAGTGCCGATCGTCGTACTCACACTGGCATTCGGATTTGTACCGTTGTTGTTGCCTGGGGTCGGGTCGGGAGTTGCTGAGCTGCTTCTGGCGGTGTTGCTGACGGCACTGATGCTGGCTGGGGCGATAAACCCGATCGTCCGAGTCACTGTAGTCGCACTGGCGATCGCCACAGGCGCGAAGGTGACAATCCCTGTGGTTGGGTTATAGATGCCTCCGTCGGATGCTGTGACTCCGGTTAACCCTGGAATGATGCTGTCAGTGATGGTGACATTGCTGGCTGAACTCGGGCCATTGTTGACTGTGGCGATCGTGTAGCTGACTGTGACACCCGCATTCGTAGCAGTGGGCCCAGTTTTGCTGGTAACAACGTCAGCGCTGGGATTGAGTGTAGTGGTAACAGACGAATTGGTAGGACTGCCGTCTTTGTTAGTTGGTGAGCCGTTGTTGTTAGTGGCGATCGGGTCAGAAGTCGCTGAGCTACTTCTAGCCGTGTTGCTGATGGTGTCAAGGGTGACTGGCGTGACAAAGCTGACTGTGCGGGTTGTAGTAGCTGCATTTGCTAGTGTCGCCAGTGCTGGGAAGGTGACAATCCCTGTGGTTGGGTTGTAAATTCCTCCCTCGGATGCCGTGACTCCGATTAAACCGGGAATAATACTGTCAGTGATGGTGACGTTGATGGCTGGATCTGGCCCGTTGTTGGTTGTTACCAGGTTGTAGGTGACGATTGACCCAACTGTACTGACGATCGGCCCACTTTTGCTAGTAACCAGGTCGGCGACGCGATCGGTAACAGTAGTCGTAACTTGATTTATAGGCGCTGAACCGTCGTTGTTGGAGAGATCCGGGTCGAAAGTTCCAGAACTGCTGGATGCAACGTTGGTTAATGTCGCTCCCGCCACTAAATTAGGCGGCAGACCAACTGTTACCGTATAGGTGATACTTTGACCGACGTTAAGAACCGGAATTGTCGGCCAGGTGACATTCCGCGTTGCGTTTAAGTAAGTGCCGCTGTTCGAGGCTATGACAGTAGGAAGTGTTGGTATGGACGGAATTAATTCTTCTGGTATTTGGTCTAGAACCACGACTTGTTGAGCGGGCGCAGTTCCCCTGTTGGTAGTCGTGATGGTGTAGGTAATGCTACCCCCAGGCTTGACGGATTGCGGCCCACTTTTGATCGTCACAACGTCGGCGAAGATACTGGGAGGATTGACAGTTTCCACCACCACGTTTTGCAGTTCATGAAAGTTGTTGGCGCTACCTGTCGAACTGCCAAAACCAAATTTGAAAGTAGGCGGTACTGGCGCCCCGTTGGTGGTTGCCAAGTTGGCAATGTCGATCAGAGTAGTTTCGTAGATGCCGTTAAAATCCGTATCAAAGGCAACGGTGAGGCGATTGGGATTAGTCGGATCGTTAGATGGATTCAGTGTAACTTGAACGGATCTTTTCGCGGCCGCGCGATTGGTCGTGAACGTGTTGCTAAAGTTATAAGGCGGTGTGGTGAAATTAATACTGGTAGGAATGTTGTCCACGCCGAAGGGAGCAAAGGCTTGAGTTAAAAACGAGTAATTACCACCTTCCCTACCTCTAACTGTGACTGAATCTGGTCTCACCAAACGCGGAGTTGAGGAGCCGGGAATCGGGGCTGGATTGGGGCCCGATCGCCCTTCTGTCGGTGCTGAAAAATTGCCAAACTCGTCAAGTCCAATCCCTAAATAACCCCCCTCAATACCGGGTGTGGCCACGGTTCCATCTAGTCGTTGAGCATAGCCCAGAGAACCGCCATAACCCCCTGGCTTTTGTGGCGATGCAGTACCGTCAATGAAAAAGAAACCAATGCCGTCCCCTGGCTGGCTCCCTGTAGACTCACCCACGGGTTCATTAATGATCAGATTCGCACCGTAGGAATAGATATCAAACTTGACAACTAAACCGTCGGTTGAAGGAATGGGGTTGTTGTAGAGGACGAAAGCCTCCCGCCTGTTTGCTGATGCTGGAGTTAATTGCAGAACGCCATTCCCAGGAGTATCCCCACCTAAAGCCGGAATTACACCTGAGACGCTTCCTCCAGTGATGCCTGGTATAGATTGCGAGCTAGGTGGAATGGGACTAAGCGGATCGTACAGCGCCCCGTTGGTGCCTCGGTAAATCCAAGGCCCCCTAACTGTCGCGTTCTTGAAAGTTTCATTAACTAATGTGCCGAGGACGTAACTGTATGCCTCCCGCACTTCTGGTTCGATCGCGATGCTGGCTGTTATTTCCCCGATCGCAAATCCTAATTCCCAATCACCACCAAGTGCCGCACTCCCCGTCAAGTTGTCAGAAGCTGCAATATGTGCACCGGTAATTTCGTTCAGCCGTCGCACGAAAGCGGAGCCGCTTTCCCCCGCTGCAACGCTGCACCCACATAACAAGATATCTCCTCTCTCGCCGAGGGATTTTCCCCACTGCTGCAACAAATGGCTGTAGGTTTCTAAATTGTCGCTGCATAGTTCGATCGACCCCAGTTGCACCGCCGCTTCTCGGCCGTGAGAAACTATTTGAAGGCTTTCTAAATCGCTGCAATTAGCCAGAATTCTCGTAATTTGCTCGACTCCATCCCCTGTCGAGTCTAGTACAAATACCTTTGTACCGACCATTGCTCCCCTTGCCAAGCTGTCGCTATTCTCTACTCTGGCATCGATGAACAGTACATTTTTTACAGTCCGCACGTCCACCGATCGCAAAGCGAGCAAAAACTCTATCTCCGACTGCCCAATTTCCAAGCCGCCACCGGGTTTTTGGGACATAAAACACTCCTCTACTTTTACCTTTTTTATTTCTTTTTGCTCAGAATAAGTTGCTGTAGTTCGGGAGTTATTGTTAGTAATGCTGGCATTGGCATCACCTGCTTTTTGGGTTAGGGAAGTTGGTTTGTTACAGATGGCTTGCATAGAATTACCTGACGTATTGTATATAACGCACCCACTTCAAGATGATTATTATCATTTCTTGAAAAGGTTGAATTGCAGAGTGAGAGGCTATGATACTTGAATCATACAAAATAGCAAAAAGCTGATTTTATTCAGCAAAAAGCTGTGCTATCTTGCTATTTGATAGCATTGGAAACATCACCTGCATGACCGCTGATGTTTGGAAGTTTAAGTCCTAATAATCTATCTATCGAGTGATATTTTGTCTTCGGCTTTCTGTTAAGCGTAGATATCTTACATCCCGCAGTAGACAATAACAGGAATTCTCAAAAATTTACTTTCTGGAGGTTTTTTGTAGATTGTCTAATGCACTTTATTTGCAGATAAACTTCACGTGTTATGGACACATAAACCGAGTTTAATCGAGGAAAAAACTTTGTTACAGCTCTTGCTCCGACTACAAAACCCGGTTTATGAGAGTAAAGTGTGCGGAATGCGCGAGCCCTGTTCACCACATCGGGCAACCAGACATTAATTAGGGAGACGATTGCTAGGGAGTCTGGCCGTGACATAATTGGGCCAGTGCCTTTGGTCGTGTCATTTAATTGAAATATACATACCCTGTAGTGACGAGGCGTCTTAAAAATTCATGACTTGCAGTCTGGAGACAAAAATCCAGGTTTGATACTGCTCTCATCTGCGATCGCACTCAACAGATAAGTGTCGCGCAAAAGCAACTTCTCAAAATGTCAAATTACAGTCTTCGAGGGGGTTTTTGTTTGAAGTAAATGGTCTCGACAATTGTTCGTACAGAATTTTTCATGATGTTTTGGAGAAATCGACGCTTCTTTTAGAGTCTGTCTACTTCGACTGCGGCGAGCGTACAAGAGCTATTTGCGGTTTTTTTTCGCTAATTTTTAGGAGGAGTAGGAGTTATGCCGATCGAGAAAACGAAACCTGACTTATTCCGAGATTTCTCACCGCCCAACCAAAATTTACGATTTAAACTTGGTGTTTGAGAGCAAGTCCTAAACTCTAAAAACACTGGCTGCAATCCGCCCGTTATAACAAGTGTAACCCAGCAATACTGCTCGATTAGGTTTTAATAGCCGAGCGGAAAGCGCAGCTCGTCTCGAACAAGATAGACAACAATCCTTACACGTAAGTACATATTAACTGATGAATTACTCCATCCGCAAATATGCGTAGATACCCGCCCCAATCCAAGCTATATCCTTTCACCGCGAACGTCAAGAGTTCTGGCTTGGTAGTACCGACAATCTTCACAGGGTCCAGCAGGATTGACAGCGCAGCGAATGTAATTCGAGCGGGCGTTATACTCGCAAGTGATGTCGCCGATCGGATAACCGAGGCCTTCTACGTAAGTACGATCACTGGTTTCTAGTTGAGTTCGCAGGGGTCTATTTGCTACCGCTAGTCTAGCCGCTGCAATTCGATCGCGGGCTTGACCGCTTGCCGAGCGCATCACCCACAAAGACAACAGCGACGGAGCTAAACCTATGAAAATAATCAGGAGAGCTATTAACACATTTTTAGAGTCCGCACGTGGGAATATTTGGTTTAATTTAGGCGATCGGCAACAGAAATTTATTTCCCGGAAGACGGTTTTTAATCAGAAAAGTTCCTGGCACAATCTCAAACTATGCCGCCCGTGCGTTAACCGTTTGCTGGTGGCGGGTGCTGTTGACGCCGATGAGGGGATTTTTGGAGAGGTTGGTAGTGAGGACTTTAGTCCTCAGATATTTATGAGGACTAAAGTCCTCACTACCAACCCCGTAATAGGTTCGATCGTTCGGACTTTAGTCCTGTTTAAATAAGAGGACTTGCATTCGGAACGATCGAACCGCTTAAACAAACCCAATTTTTGTCAAAAACAAAAACGGTTAAACCTGAGCAACATCCGTCGCTAAATCCATCATCAAACCCGCATCCTCAACCGAAGCAACATCCAACAAAGTCTTCAAAACCGAATCAGGATTCAAACTAATCGAATCGATTCCCAACTCAACCAAGAACCGAGCAAACTCAGGATAATCGCTGGGCGCTTGGCCGCAAATTCCAATCTTGCGATCGTACTTCTTGGCCGCTTTGATCGCAATTTCCACCATCCGCTTCACAGCTTCATTGCGTTCGTCAAAGATGTGGGCTACTAAAGCAGAATCCCGGTCTAATCCTAATGTTAGTTGAGTTAAGTCGTTAGAGCCGATCGAGAATCCGTCAAAAACCTGGGCAAATTCATCAGCAAATATGACATTGCTAGGCAATTCACACATCACATAAACTTGCAAGCCATTTTCGCCCTTGACTAAACCGTGTTTTGCCATCTCGGCCAACACTTTACGCCCCTCATCCGGGGTACGACAAAACGGCACCATCGGAATCACATTTGTCAAGCCCATTTCGTCACGAACACGCTTCAATGCCTTGCATTCCAAAGCGTAAGCTTCGCGGTAATTCGGGTCATAATAGCGAGAAGCACCGCGCCACCCGATCATCGGGTTTTCTTCCTTGGGTTCAAACTGCCGTCCTCCCAAAAGATTAGCATATTCGTTGCTCTTAAAATCGCTCATCCGCACGATGACCGGATTGGGATAAAATGCAGCGGCGATAGTGGCAATTCCGTGGGCTAATTTATCGGTAAAGAAATCGGGTTTGTGTTTGTAAAGTGCTGTGAGTTTGGCAATTTGACGCTTGACGGATTCGTCGGCCAATTCATCAAAGTGAATCAGTGCCATCGGGTGCGCTTTGATGTGGTTGGCGATGATGAATTCCAGGCGGGCTAACCCTACACCGTCGCAAGGAATTGCTGACAAACCAAAAGCTTCTTCTGGATTCCCGACATTCATTAAAATTTGAGTACGAGTACGGGGTAAATTGTCGATCGCACTTTCTTGAATTTCAAACGGCACTAAACCGGAATAAACCTTGCCTTCCTCTCCTTCGGCACAAGAAACAGTGATTTCTTGATTGTTTTCCAAGACTTTTGTAGCATCGCCAGTACCGACAATTGCCGGAATTCCCATTTCCCGCGCAATGATTGCTGCGTGGCAAGTGCGGCCGCCGGAATTGGTGACAATCGCGCTCGCTTTTTTCATAATCGGTTCCCAATCCGGGTCAGTTTTATTGGTAACTAAAACCTCCCCTGCTTCAAATTCCGCGATTTCGCTAACGTCTAAAATTACGCGGGCTTTACCTTGTCCAATCGCTTCACCAACGGCGCGTCCTTTTGCCAAAACTGCACTGGAACCTTGCAATTTGTAGTTTCGCAAAACTGTAGCAGATTTTTGGGATTGTACTGTTTCTGGTCGCGCTTGGACGATGAACAATTCGCCAGTATTACCGTCTTTTGCCCACTCAATATCCATCGGCGTGTATGTTCCGCGCACTTGGGAGTAGTGTTCTTCTATTAATACAGCCCACTTTGCCAAGTGCAGAATTTCGTCATCGTTAATCGCAAATTTTTCCCGTTCTTTTGGCGTTACTGAGACATTTTTGGTGTATTTGGAACCGCCAACATCGTACACCATTTTATTTTTTTTCGTGCCGAGGCGTTTGTCGAGAATTGGGCGGAAACCTTGTTTTAATGTTGGTTTAAAAACTAGGTATTCGTCGGGGTTTACGGCGCCTTGAACGATGTTTTCTCCTAATCCGTAGGAGGCGGTGATCAGGGCGGCATTTTTGAAACCGGTTTCGGTGTCGATGCTGAACATGACGCCGGAGGATGCTAAGTCCGATCGCACCATTTTCTGCACGCCGACAGATAAGGCGACTTCCAAGTGGTCGAAACCTCGCTGTTGGCGGTAGGAAATCGCCCGATCGGTGAATATGGAGGCGAAGCATTTGTGGCAGCATTGGAGGACGCTGGTGCAACCGTGGACGTTGAGGTAGGTTTCTTGCTGTCCGGCGAAACTGGCATCTGGTAAGTCTTCGGCGGTGGCGGACGATCGCACTGCTACGTCTGTATTGTCGCCGTAGCGATCGCACAATTTCTCGTAAGCATTCGCGATCGCCGCTTGCAAGTCTCGCGGAAACGGTGTATCCAAAATCAGTGCCCGCGCTTGCTTGCCTTTTTGTCGCAAATTTTGCACATCTTCTACGTCTAAATCTGCAAAAATTTCGCGCAATTTAGCTTCTAAACCCGCCGACTCGATGAAGTTACGGTAAGCGTGTGCTGTAGTTGCAAATCCGTTGGGGACGCTGACTCCTTTGGGAGTTAACTGTTGAATCATTTCGCCCAAAGAAGCATTTTTTCCGCCTACCAATGGGATGTCGCCGATACCGACTTCATCAAACCACAATACTAAGGCTTTTTCTTTGGGAATTAACACTTGTTTTTCTGGAATTGCTAATTTTTCGATCATTACTTTTTCCTCTAAACTTCAGCTCAGTTCGGTCAAAGGACGGTAAACAAAGGACAGTCTATTTTTTAATGTCGTTTTGTTGCGAAAATTTTCGGAGTTTTCTAGAGGCGATATCCAGCACAGTTTTTGATTGCCTGTATTCCAATAATATAACTTTTTTCCTAAATTGCAATACCTGCGGGTCAAATTTATTTGATTACAAAAAGTAAAGAAATGGTAGCGGGGAGTTTCTGTAAGCTATCATAAAAAAAGTAGTAAAAATGTGCAGGTCGAACATAGTTCCTACCGATTTTTTGCGCTGCACAGTGGTGCTGGGATATTGCTCGGATTGTGTTGGTAGCGCAATCTACGGGCAACAAAGCGTCGGTTCGGGGCGATCGCCGAAAAAACACAACCGAGCAGCTTGGGTTCCCAGAAAAAACCGAGCTTCTAAAAACCGTAAAAGTTTTACCTGTGAGTGGGTTTACCTACTGAGAACACAAACCCAGTCGATGTAGAACATTGTAGTTGTTTAACCAAATAATTTTTCTGTGTTTGCTGTCGTTTTTTAGGGCTTAAATTCTTTGTATGCTATAATGGTAATCTCGACTGCCTTCTGACAATTAATAAGGTATATGATATCAGTTTTGAGCTCAACCGGAAAGCAAAACGGCTTTAAAGTTCTCTTGGTCGAAGACAATCAAGCCGAAGCCGAGCTGATCGAAGAATTATTATTAGAAAGAAATGTCAGGATACCAGAACCGCAAAGGCTTTCTGTAAGCTGTACAGACCGTCTCAGCACAGCGCAGCAACTTTTGAGCGGCGAACATTTCGATGTGATTTTACTAGACCTTTCCCTGCCCGACAGCCAAGACTTGAGTACAATTGTCAAGATACAAGAATACAGCCTCAATACTCCGATCGTCGTACTGACGGCCCGCAACGATGAAGAACTCGCCGTGCAGTCAATCCAAGCTGGAGCTCAGGATCACCTAATCAAGCGAAAAATCGACAGCGAAGTCTTAATGCGATCGATCCGCTACGCAGTTGAGCGGCAGCACAACCAAGAAGCCTTGCAAAAAAGCGAAGGAAAATATCGCTCGGTAGTCGAGAATTCTCTCGTCGGAATTGCGATTATTGCTCCTCCAGTTTCCCCCTCAGAACCGGAAAAATGCGAGTGGTTGGAAGTTAACGATGCTTTGTGCGATTTGCTGGGATATGAGCGCCAAGAAATTTTGCACGGAAATTGGGATCAGTGGGGTTTTCCTGAAGACTGGCCGGCCAGTTTAGAGCAGTTAAATAAAATTTTGGCGGGGGAGAGCGAAGGCTACGTTTTAGACAAAAGATGGCGCCGGAAAGATGGAAAAATAGTTTATACTCGAGTTTCGGTGCGCTGTATTCGTGGCCGGGATGGCTCGATCGACCGGATGATTAAAGTAGTCTTGGACGTGAGCGATCGCTACCGCTACGAAGCTGAATTAAAAGCATCAGAAGAGTTTTTGAATCACACGATCAATGCTACTCCAGACCCGATTTTTGTCAAAGACGAGTGTCACCGATGGGTTGTATTAAACGACGCTTTTTGCGAGTTGATGGGCAAAGGGCGATCGGAACTGATTGGGAAATCTGGATACGAGTTTTTACCCGCAGCACAAGCCAATTTTTTTGAACAGCAAGACCGGGAAGTTTTTCAAAGAAGCCTGCCTCAAGAAACAGAAGAAACCTTTACTGATTCCGCAGGAAAAAAGCGGATTATATCTACAAAAAAGACAGTTTTCAATAAAGCCAACGGTACTAAAATGTTGGTCGGAACAATGCGAGATGTCACCGAGTACAAGCGCCAGCAATTAGCTTTGGAACAGAGCGAAGCTAGGTTTGAGAAGATGGCAGCCAACGTGCCGGGAATGATTTATCAATTTCGCATAAATTTTGACGGTACAAAATATTTTACATACGTTTCTTCTGGCAGTAAAAATCTTTACGAATTAGAACCGAAAGAAATAGAAAAAAACGTAGATTTGACTTATGAAACAATTCATCCAGATGATTTCACAGGCTTTGAACAATCGATCGCAACTTCAGCGACAACCCAGCAAGCTTGGCAACACCAGTGGCGGCAAGTTGTGGGAGAACGAGTGAAATGGCTGCAAGGCGCTGCCAAACCGGAAAAACAAGCCAACGGCGATATCATTTGGGACGGTTTGGTGATGGATGTCACCGAATTAAAACAAACCCAGCAAGAGCGCGATCGCTTCTTTAATATTTCCCTAGATTTACTTTGTATTGCAGGTTTTGACGGCTATTTCAAACGCTTAAACTCCGCTTGGTCAAATCTATTAGGTTACAGCATAGCCGAACTTATAGCCCAACCTTTTCTAGAATTCTTGCATCCCGAAGACCTAGTAATAACTACAGCAGCAGTAGAAACACTAAAAAATGGCAACCCCGTTATTAACTTAGAAAACCGCTATATTTGCCGTGATGGTAGTTATAAATGGCTGTCGTGGACGGCATCGCCCTTTGCCGAAGAAGGTTTAATTTATGCAGCGGCCCGCGATGTGACATTGAACAAACAAGCTGAAGCTGAATTACGTAAGAGCGAAGCCACCAACCGCGCTCTTTTAAATGCGATACCTGACATGATTTTTCGCTGTCGCGCCGACGGTACTTTGGTAGACTTTAAACCCGCAAAAGACCTCCTGACTCTAGTACCGGCAAACATATTTATTGGCCAAAAAGCACAAGACATATTGCCGTCTGCTTTTGCTGAAGAAATCTTGTCCGCTAATCAACAAGCCCTCGATACAGGCGAGATTCAAGTTCTAGAATATCAACTGCCAATTCAGGATGCACTGTGCCATTTTGAAGCGAGAATTGTCTTCTGCACGGATGACGAAATTATCGCGATTGTCCGCGATATCACCAGCCGCAAACGTTTCGAGTCAAAACTCCAGCGACAAGCCGCAGCAATGGAAGCCGCTTCCGAAGGTATCGGTATTGTTAATGCCAGCGGAGAGGTGATTTATGCCAACGCAGCTAAACTCAAAATCTACGGTTACAATTCCGTCGAAGAAATGTTGGGCAAAAGTTGGAAAATCTTTTATGAAGGTGCAGAACTTGCAAGGTTTGAGGAGGAAATTATGCCGGCTTTAGCGCGGCAAGGTTATTGCAGTACCGAAGCTGTAGGCTGCCGCCGCGACGGCTCTAAATTCCCTCAAGAAATCTCGCTGACAGCCCTGCCAGACGGCGAATTAATTTGCATTGTTCGCGATATTGCTGCGAAAAAGAAAGCTGAAGCAGAGTTGCAAGATAGCAAGCGGTTCAGCGATAAAATTGCTGAGGCAAGTCCTAATATTTTGTATGTTTGTGACTTAATAGAACAAAAAAATCTATACGCGAATGCTTCTATTTACCACGTTCTCGGCTATACGGTAGAGGAGATTCTGGCGATCGGGCCGTGGATGCTGTCAAGTTTAATCCACGCGGAAGATGCTATCAAAATGCCTGATTATTTGCAGCAAGTCGAAGCTGGCAGCGAAGGGGATATATTTGAAATTGAATACCGCGTCAGGCACAAGGATGGTTCTTGGCGCTGGATTGTCAGCCGAGATACTGTATTTGCTAAAACAGCAGAGGGTAAGTTAAAACAAATTCTCGGTACGGGAACTGATATTACTGAAAGCAAGCAAGCAGAAGATGAAATTAAGCTGTTGCTGGCGGCAACTCAAGCAATTAGTAAGTCGGCAGATTTTCACAGCGCCCTCCCTGATATTTTGCGGTTGTTGTGCAATGCGATCGGCTGGAATTTTGCGGAAGCTTGGATACCTGCGGCTAATGCTAGTGTTTTGGAACACAGCAAAACTTGGTATGCTAGCGATCGCGATTTAGATAAATTCGGCCGCGAAAGTAAGAAAATTAGATTCGCCCCCGGAGTGGGAGTGCCGGGACGGATTTGGTCAACCCAAAATGTAGAATGGATGGAAGATATTTCTGCCGTCAATAATTCGTTGTTTGCCCGATCGCAAATGGCGGCAGCAATCGGATTGAAAGCTTGTTTCGGAGTGCCGATTCGCACTAGCTCAGAGGTGCTGGCAGTTTTACTATTTTGCAAGCGTTCTCGCTCGATTATGGAACCGCGCATAGTAGAGTTGGTGAAAGCGGTAGCGACTCAGTTAGCTTCTCACATTCAGCGCAAACAAGCTGAAGAAAAATTGCGTAAAAGTGAAGAAAGGTGGCAGTTAGTTCTTAAAGGCAATCAAGACGGAATTTGGGATCTGAATCTTCAAACAAATGAAGCTTTTCGATCGGCCCGCTGGCAAGAAATTATCGGTTACGCAGAGGGCGAAATCGATAGTTGCAACAGCGAATGGATCGATCGCATCCATGCAGACGATCGCGATCGAGTGCAAGCAGCGATCCAAGATTATCTCGATCGCCAAACCCCCAATTACGCCGGCGAATACCGCTTGCAGTGCAAAGATGGCAGCTACAAGTGGGTGCTAGCCCGCGCTCAAGCGGTGTGGGACGAAGCCGGAAACCCCCTGCGGATGGTGGGTTCGATGACGGATATCAGCGATCGCAAACAAGCAGAATTAGCTTTGCTGCAAGTCACTCAAGCCGTCGAAAGTACCAGCGACGCGATCGCCATCGCCGACTTAAAAGGGCGGTCTCTTTACCACAATCAAGCCTTCATTCAGCGTTACGGCTACAGAGTAGAAGAACTCAACGAACTCGGCGATCGCGCAGCCCTTTATGTCAGGCCTAAAAATTACAAACAAATCTATAAAAACATTCGCCAAGGTCGCTCTTGGTGCGGCGAAATTGCGCTGCAAACTAAGAGCGGTGAAGCTGTTACCGCCCTGGTGCGAGCCGACACTATTAAAGATAAAAATTGCCATTCTATCGGCTTAATTGCAGTCATTACCGACATCACAAAACGCAAAGAAGCCGAAGCACTTTTGCACCAGCAATTAAAGCGCGAACAGTTGGCAGTAGCCATGCTGGAGCGCATTCGCTCTTCTCTCAATCTCGAAGAAATTCTCACCAACGCAGTCGAAGAAGTGCGGCATTTTTTGCAAGTAGACCGCACTGTTATTTACCAATTCAAGCCGGATTGGAGCGGGTTTATCGCTGTCGAGTCGGTTAGCGAAAGTTCCCTACCAATTCTAGGAACGGAAATTTACGACCCTTGTTTTGGAGAAACCTACGCTACTCTTTACCAAGACGGCAGAATTAGAGCCACAGATGATGTTTACAATGCCGGCATCGCCGACTGCCACTTGAGTTTGTTGGCTCGGTTCGATGTGAGAGCGAATCTCGTAGTGCCGATTTTGCAAGGCGAAAAATTGTGGGGGCTGTTAATTGCCCACCACTGTACGGGCCCGCGTCCCTGGCAAAAAATGGAGGCAGAGTGCCTGAAACAGTTGGGGATGCAGTTGGCGATCGCGATCCAGCAATCGACCCTATTTGAACAAGCACAAACCGAAATTGCCGATCGCAAACAAGCAGAAGCCGCCCTGCAATTAGCCGCATTAGCAGCCGAATCTGCCAACCGCGCTAAAAGCGACTTTCTCGCCAATATGAGCCACGAATTGCGGACACCTTTGAACGGGATTTTAGGATACATTCAACTGCTCAAAACGGATAAGAATTTAAATGCAGAACAGCAGGAAAGTCTTAATAGCGTTCACCAGTGCGGCAACCACCTGCTGACGCTGATTAATGACGTTTTAGACATCGCGAAAATCGAAGCTAATAAAATGGAACTGTCTGTGACAGAGGTGGATTTACCGAGTTTAGTAAAAAGTATTGTTGACTTGTTCCAAATGCGATCGGCTCAAAAAGCAATTGCGTTTAATTACGACCAATTATCTCCACTGCCAAGCTGGGTGTTCGCGGATGAACAAAGGCTGCGACAAGTTTTGATGAACTTGGTCAGTAATGCGGTTAAGTTTACTAAGATCGGTTCAGTGACATTCAAAGTCGGTTACGTGGAGAATTTTGCTGAAAATTTAACTCCCACAAACTCCCTAAATTCGAGTTTAACGGCCCTGGTTGGCGACGGTACGGCAAATTTGAGAGCGCATCAAGAACAGGAGGATAAGTCGATCGCACCGCCGCTTGCCGCCTTTGTGCGATCGGACTCCACAGCCGCCAATAAACAGCAATTACCAGTCGCTAAAATTCGCTTTCAAATCGAAGATACCGGCATTGGCATCGAGCACAATAAATTAGAAGAAATATTTTTGCCTTTTCATCAAGTGGGCGATCGTCACAATTTCGTTGAAGGTACCGGACTGGGACTTTCCATCAGCCAAAAAATAGTCAACATGATGAGCAGCCAAATTCGCGTCCAAAGTACCCCCGGCAAAGGCAGCATATTTTGGTTGGATCTAGACTTGCCCGCAGTCGCCCAGTCTTCTCAACTCCCCTCCACGCCAGAAAAACGCCGGCTTGTCGGTTTTAGGGGCCACCAGCGCAAAGTGCTGATCGTGGACGATCACGAAGTAAATCGCGCCATGCTGCACAGGATGCTTTCTCGTTTGGGCTTTGAAATTGCCCAAGCCACCGACGGCGAAGACTGCTTGCACAAAGCACAGGAATTTTTACCGGATCTAATTTTAATGGACTTGCTGATGCCAGTAATGGACGGTTGGGAAGCTACCAGGCAACTGCGACAGTTGCCGAAATTAAAGGATGCGGTTATCCTTGCTTTGTCCGCTAGCGTTTACGAAACTACCAGGCAAGAGAGTCTACTTGCAGGTTGTGATAATTTTCTCACCAAGCCGATTCAAACTAACGAGCTTTTAGAGTTATTGCGCCTGCATCTGAGACTAGAATGGGTCTACGAAGATGGATCGGAAATCCAAAAGCGGAAAGCTCAAACTCCCAAATCATCGTCTGAGGTTCCTACTGCTGAATCAATGATGGTGTCTCCTGGCTCAGAATCAGTCTTGGCTTTGTTAAGACTGGCTGCAATGGGCGATATTGAAGCTATTCTGGACGAAACTGCTAAACTCGAACATTCAGATCCGACATTAGTGCCTTTCGTCGATCGCCTGCGCCAACTTGCTAAAGGATTTCAGCTCAAGCAAATTCGAGACTTTTTGAAGCAACATTTGTCCCAAAATTGACGGTAGCTAACAGATAAATTAAAATCAGTTAAATCTCACGCCCCGATCATCATTGTCAATAACGCAATACGGTTGGGTTAAACCCGATCCCTCCTAGCCCCCCGGATAGTCGGGGAGAACTGGAAGCGCTCAAAGTGGGTCTTCTTAAGGGGGATGCGAGGGATATCTCTACGAAATCAACACTTTTAACTGAACAGCCAGCCCCTAAAAGGGCGATCGTCAAAGTCCGCATCTACGAAGCAACCGGGTTTCTAGAGCCGCAGAACATTACTTGAATCCGATTTAAAGTCACAATTGACAACTCACAAATCAAAAATTTGAATGTCTCCCTTGAATATGAACGATCAGAATTCCGAAAGAAGCATTATACTAATTGTCGATGACAACCAAACAAATCTCGATGTACTTTTCGAGCTGTTAAGGAATTACGGCTATAAAGTATTGGTGGCCATAGATGGCGAAAGTGCGATCGAGCAAATTGAGTATATTCATCCAGATTTGATTCTTTTGGACATAATGATGCCAGGAATTGACGGTTTTGAAACTTGCCTGCGTTTGAAAGCAGACCAGTCAACCCGAGACATTCCCATCATATTCATGAGCGCCCTTTCCGAGACGCTTGACAAAGTAAAAGGCTTTCAAACAGGAGCCGTTGACTACATCACAAAGCCATTCCAGCACGAAGAAGTGCTCAGCCGCATTGAAACTCACCTGACAATCCGCACCTTGCAAAAAAAACTCGAACAAAAAAACCTCGAACTAGCCCACCTCAACCAAAACCTAGAAAGACTTGTCGAACAAAAAACCAAGCAATTAATCGACCAGGAAAAAACAGCCATCATCGGACGTTTGACTCAGGGCATGGTGCACAACCTCAAAAGTCCGCTGCAAGTAATCCAGACTAGCGTCGATTTGATTGAAACAAAAGCCACAAAAATTCAAGAAGACTCTCTGTTTAATTATACCAAGTATATTTTTCAAGCTGTCACAAAAATCAATCAGATCATGGATACTCTGATGATGAAAAGCAGAAAAGAACAAAACCAAGATGTGCAGCCTGTGAATATCAACGATTTAGTGCAGCGAGAACTTCAGTTATTGGAAGGAAATATGTATTTTAAAAATAAAATTAGAAAAAAATACTTTTATGACGAAGAAATTGTCAGCATTCCCTTAATCTATTCCTACATTTCTCAAGTATTTTATAACTTAATTAATAATGCAATGGATGCTATGTGGGAAAAGAAAAGCAGGGAACTAACTATCGCGACCAGGCAAGACGACTCCAACATCTACATGGATATTTCAGATACGGGATGCGGTATAGCACCTGAAGATTTATCAAAACTTTTTGACCCTTTTTACACATCAAAGCCGCCTAAAGGCGAGGAAAAAACCGAAGGAGAACCGACAGGAACAGGCCTCGGACTTTATACTTGTATTGAACTTTTAAAACCTTTTAATGGCGAGATTGCTATTAGCAGCAGTGTCGGTCAAGGCAGCGTGTTTACAGTTGTGCTGCCCAAAAAGCAGAAAAATTGATAGATACAACTCAGTAAAATATTGTCCGATTAAACAACCATAATTAAGTTCATAATTAGGTTCGTAGTCAGGACTTTAGTCCTTCTTTATCTCAAAGCAAGGACTAAAGTCCTCACTACAAACGGGCGTTAATTGTCAGTAATTCAACGGATACAAACTCCTGTTATGTAAATTCACTGTAATTTCCCTCGGTTCGCAGTCAGGACTTTAGTCATTCTTTATCCGCACTGTTTTGCCTTGCCCCTTGCTATTTATCTGCCAAATGTTGTAAATTTAAAACAGAGTTGATTTGCAAGCTCGGTAAGAGAATAATGATTTTTGCCCACCAGGTTTGGGGCGAGGCAGGCAACTTACCGCCAACAACTCAATTCTACAAATAAATCTGGAGGGTCTGCAAGTACCCAGCGCACTCCTTCGCCTACGGTTCAATTTCGCCCCAAATGAGCTAGATAGCTGTATCCGCTGCTGCATTTTTTTATAATAAAAAACAACCAAATGACCTTTGTTTTTGAGTCAACTTTAACGCCTGCTTGCTTGAAAGTTCTGTTAATAGAAGACTGTGCAGAAGATGCAGAACTCATTCAAGAACTGCTGTCTGATCACCAACTGGGACAATCAATTGAGACGACCAATGTAGTTTGCCTCCGGGAAGCTATAGAAATTTTGAGCTGCGAGATTTTTGATGTAATTCTATTAGACCTGACACTTCCTGATAGCCCAAGATTTAATACTTTTTTCGGGCTGCAAGATTGTGGAATAAATATTCCCATCGTTATTTTGACAGCGACCGATGATGAAGAACTAGCCGTTCAGTTAATTGCCGCCGGCGCTCAAGATTATCTGGTGAAGAAACAAGTAGACACCCGGTTGCTGGTGCGGACGCTCCGGTGCGCGATCGCCCGCGAGAAACGGCAAGCAAAATGGCAAAAAAGTCAAGTAAAATACTTGCAAGTTGTTGGCAGTATCAAAGAGGTAGTTTTTGAAACAAATATTGCTGGTGATTGGATTTTTCTCAATCGGGCTTGGACGAAAATTACTGGATTTACAGTTAATGAAAGCTTAGGAACTTCCTGTTTAAGTTACATTCATGCTGACGACCAATACCAATATTTAAATTGCTCTAGAGGTTTGAGCGAAAATCAAGAAACATCCTGTTGTTATCAAATTCGATATCTTACCAAAAACAATACAATTCGCTGGGTGGAAGTG
>PVWI01000012.1 GCA_003003725.1 filamentous cyanobacterium Phorm 6
AGGGGAATCTCCGGGGCATAAATAGTGTTAAGTGAACCGTATTGATCAATAATCATCTGTTGATTTTTTGCAAATTTGTTAAAAGAAAAAACCTTTATTTAAGGATGTGGATTTAGCCATGATTGACTGTCTCAATGCTGTTCGCTACTTTATTGTGAGAGCTTCTTATCTGAATAAATAGTACAATTAAACTTACATACTTCTCGGAGACAACCACTATGCAAGTCACAACCGTAGAAATTATTTATCCTTCCAGCGACGGTCAGCCAATGGCAGAAAGCACAATTCAATACGAATTAATTGTTAAAATTAAAGCAGGTTGCGAATCGCTGTTTAAAGATGACCCAAACGTTTTTGTAGCCGCCGATTTACTCTGGTATCCGGTTGAGGGGAGAATAGATATTTTTCAAGCACCTGATACGATGGTGATATTTGGGAGACCAAAGGGCGATCGCCCTTCTTACATACAATATCGAGAGGATAATATTGGCCCTCAAGTTGTCTTTGAGATTCGCTCCCACAACGACAGCAACACTAAAATGAATAAGAAACTTTCATTTTACCAGCGTCATGGAGTTGAGGAGTATTATCTTTACGATCCAGAAAGAAATGAGTTGCAAGGTTGGCAAAGAATTGAGGGAAATTTAGAAGTTATTGAACCGATGGAGGGATGGATTAGTCCCAGATTGGGAGTGCGATTTGAATTGGGAGAAGATGGGTTAGAAATTTATCGGCCTGATGGCGAAAAGTTTATTTCCTATGCGGAATTAGAAGCAGAACGGGCATTAGACCGCCAGCGTCTACAACAAGAGGCTCAAAGGGCCGAACAAGCAGATCAAAGGGCCGAACAAGCAAATCAAATTGCTCAACGTTTAGCTGCTAAACTGCGCGAATTGAATATCGATCCAGATAGCATTTAACGAATAAATGCTCAGAAACCCGGTTTGAGAAAAAATCTGGTTTCGGACGATCGCACTATAAGTTGTACATTTAGGGCGGGTGAGACACCCCACAAAAGTTTGATTGTTTCTTAGCATACAATTTAAATCCAGAACAGCTCAGGAATGAGAATTAAATAACTTCCAGAAGTTTGTGGGATGGGCGGGAGATCCCATCCCACGCTTAAATACCCAGCCTAAAAACTTCGCACTCCGAAGTCAACTCTCAACTGTCAACTGTCAACTGTTAAGTAATCCTGTCCGCCGATCGCCCTTCCCTCTCTTCTACGCAGTAATCTCAAAAAATAGTATTAATCTATACCTGAAAATCCAATATCTAGGATTCTACTGAAAAAAATTGAAAAAGTTCCCAAGTTCCTGTAAAATAACCATTAATAAAAAATGATAGTGGCGATCGAAAGCGTTCCAACGCGAAAAATATCGCATACACAAATATGTATGTAGCAGTTTGACATAAAATGAGGTGAAACCTTGCAAAAATTAGCCAGTAAAGAAAAGCCGATCGACTCCGGGGAAAAATCCATAGCAGTCAACCTCCAAAAGGCTCAAACTTGGTACGATCGCGGCAACGCCCTAGAATCAATGGGACGGTTGTCAGCAGCCCTCGAATCCTGGGAAAAGGCGCTCGAATTTGAACCGAAATTTTATGAAGCCTGGTACAACAAAGGCGTAACCCTCAGAAAATTGGGACAGCTACCAAAAGCGATCTTAGCCTACAACAAATCCTTAAAAATCAAAGCAAATAATCCTGAAGCGTGGTATAATCGAGCCAACATTTTGCGGAAGCTAAACAGACTCTCCGAAGCGATCGCCTCCTACGAACAGGCGATCGAACTCAAGCCCGACTATCACGAAGCTTGGACGAACCGCGGCAACACCCTCGTCAACTTAGAAAAAATATCAGAAGCCATCGACTCCTACGACAAAGCCATAGCCATCAAAGCAGACTACTGCGAAGCTTGGTACAACAAAGCATTTGCCCTGAAAAAATCCGACCAAAATACAGCCGCAATCGCCTCCTACGACAGGGCGATCGAACTCAAACCAGACTTGCATCAAGCCTGGTACAACCGCGGTTTAGCCCTAGCCGATGAAAAACTTTACCCCGAAGCCGTCGCCTCCTACGACAAAACCCTGCAACTGCGGCCAGATTCCCCCGAAGTCTGGAACAAACGCGGCACGGCGATCGCCCAAATGGGAAAATTTGAAACTGCGATCGCCTCCTGGGACAAAGCCCTCGCACTCAATCCCCTAGACAGCGAAACCTGGTACAATCGCGGCCTGGCTTTGGCTAACCTCAAACGCTTTGAAGAAGCAATCGCCTCTTGGGACAAAAGCTTAGAGTTGCAGCCAGACAACACCGAAGCCTACTATAATCGCGCCGTCGCCTTCAGAAAAATTCAACGATTTGCCGAGGCGATCGAGTCCTACGATCGCATCATCGCCATCACACCCGACGATCCCAATCTTTACTATCAAAAAGCTTGCGTGTACGCCCTAGAAAAAGCAGCGGGCGATCAAAAAAATAGCCCGGAATCTGTAGCAACCAGCATCCAGAAAGCGATCGAAAACTTATCAAAGGCGATCGAACTAAACCCGGAAAAATACCGGAAACTATGCCAGAATGACTCTAAATTGCGTACAATACAGGCAGAAGTGCGGTTTTTAGCTTGATTTCAGGGTAGCAATGATTGATGGACACCGATGCCGCACACCAACCTTTTTAGGCAAAACAGCACCTCAAACCCCAATCATGCAAACCCTAGACAAAACTCAAGCAAAATTTGCTCAACTCGCAGCCCATCTCAGAGAAGTTACCGACATCGAATCAGCCTCGTCGCTGCTGCATTGGGATCAGGCGACTTATATGCCCGCCAAAGGTGCAACTGCCAGAGGCCGTCAATTGGCAACTCTCAAACAAATATCCCACGAAAAATTTACCGATCCAAAAATCGGCGAACTTCTAGAAGACTTGCGTTTCTACGAACAAACTCTCCCCTACGACTCCACCGCAGCCAGCCTGATCCGCATCGCCCGCAGAGATTACGATCGCGCCGCCAGAGTCCCCGCCACCTTCATGTCCGCACTCTGCCGCCACCAAGCCGACTGCTACGAAGTTTGGGCCACAGCCAAAGCAGCAAACAACTTCGCAGCCGTCGAACCCTATCTCGAAAAAACCCTAGAATTAAGCAGGCAGTACGCCGAATTTTTTCCCGGATACGAACACATCGCCGATCCTTTGATCGATCGTAGCGACTACGGCATGAAAGTATCCCTACTGCGCCCGCTGTTCGCCCAACTGCGTCAAGAATTAGTGCCCATAGTCGAAGCCATCACCTCCCAACCTCCCGCCGACGACTCCTGCTTGCACCAAAAATTCTCAGAAGCTCAACAGCTAGAATTCACCCGCACAGTCGTACAACGCATGGGCTACGACTTCCAGCGCGGACGCCAAGACACCACCCTGCACCCGTTCATGACCAACTTCTCCATAGACGACGTGCGGATCACCACCCGCGTCTACGAAGATCACCTAGAACAAGCTTTGTTCAGCAGCATCCACGAAGCCGGGCACGCCCTCTACGAACTCGGCAATTCATCGGAATTTGAAGGCACACTTCTCGCCGGTGGCATTTCCTCCGGCGTGCACGAAAGCCAGTCTCGACTTTGGGAAAATTTAGTCGGGCGCAGCCGCGGTTTTTGGCAGTGTTTTTACCCGCAACTGCAAAAGGTATTTTCGCAGCAGTTGGGCGAGGTATCCCCAGACGCATTTTACCGCGCAATTAACAAAGTTGCGCGATCGCTCGTCCGCACCGACGCTGACGAAGTAACCTACAACCTCCACGTCGCCATCCGCTTTGACCTAGAATTGGCAATGGTAGAGGGAAAACTGGCAGTCCGAGACCTCCCCGAAGCCTGGAACGAACGCTATAAAACTGACCTCGGCGTTGTCCCCGCCACGGACAGCGAAGGCGCGATGCAGGATGTACACTGGTATGTTGGGACGATCGGCGGAATGTTCCAAGGTTACACCCTTGGCAACTTGATGAGCGCTCAATTCTACGAAACCGCTGTCAAAAACCATCCCTCCATTCCCGCACAAATCGAACAGGGCAATTTCAGCGTACTCCACGACTGGCTCAAACAAAACATCTACGAACACGGCCGCAAATACACTGCCGTCGAATTGATCGATCGCGTCACCGGTTCACCTTTAACTATCGATCCGTTTGTTCGCTACATCCGCCACAAATACGGCGAATTTTATGTCATTTGAGGGATAGCAATTTCCGATTGCAGACTTTAAAATGAGATTAAAAAAAGTAGGCGCCTAAAAAATAGGGCGAGACTCAGATAGTATCGCTCTATTTTTAAGCTAAAATCAAAAATCTCAAATAAGGGAGTATGTATGTCTGAACTCTTTCAGGCTGTTATTGCCAGCGACGAAAAAACCGACTTGCGGCAGTTTACCAGCGATTTGCGGCCTTTAGGAAACAAATATTTACTACGAAACGACATAGTTAGCGCTTTTGCCGCCTACTGCACCAAATACGAAAAGCCCGAACACTTCCATCAATCTTCCCATTTAAGCAAACTGATTTACTACGTTCAGGAAATTATTGTTGAAGAAGGCAGCCTTTGCGTCCTGCTGCGACCAAAAATTGCGACAATGGAAATAGTGCGAGTTAGAGACGACTTGACACTGGAACCGATGACAGTGCAAGAATTGCTCGACGTGCGCGATCGCTACGTCAACCATTTTCACCCCCAAGAAGGCGACATCCTCGAACTAGATTTCGGCCCGTTTTACGACTATTCCCCGTCCATTCGCGACCCCAAAAACATCGGCAAAGGAGTACAATTCCTCAACCGATATATGTCCAGCAAACTGTTTCAAGACTCCAAACAGTGGCAGGAAACTCTGTTTGATTTCTTGCGTATTCACCGCTATAACGGCGTACAATTACTAATTAACGATCGCATAAAAACCCAAGAACAACTTTCAGAACAAGTCAAAAAAGCCCTCACTTTTGTCAGCGAACTTGCTGAAGACGAACCCTACGAAAGATTTCGATTTGTCTTGCAAATGATGGGTTTGGACGCAGGTTGGGGAAATACCGCAGCCCGCGTCGGAGAAACCCTAGGAATTCTCGATGAATTAATTGATTCCCCCGATCCACAAACCCTAGAAGCATTTATTTCTCGCATCCCGATGATTTTCAAAATCGTCCTAGTTTCTCCTCATGGCTGGTTCGGCCAAGAAGGAGTTTTGGGGCGGCCGGATACGGGAGGGCAGGTAGTTTATGTGCTCGATCAAGCGAAGAATTTAGAGAAACAACTGCAAGCAGACATTCATCTTGCCGGCCTCGATATTTTAGGGGCCAAACCAAAAGTAATTATTCTCACCCGCTTAATTCCTAACAGCGACGGTACTCGCTGCAACGAACGTTTGGAAAAAGTTCACGGCACCGAAAATGCTTGGATTCTGCGGGTTCCCTTCCGGGAGTTCAATCCCAAATTGACTCAAAATTGGATTTCGAGGTTCGAGATTTGGCCTTATTTGGAAACTTACGCGATCGATGCCAAAAAAGAACTGCTGGCTGAGTTTCAGGGCAAGCCAGATTTAATTATTGGCAACTATTCTGACGGCAATTTGGTAGCATTTTTGCTGTCGCGCAAACTCAAAGTTACTCAGTGCAATATTGCCCATGCCCTGGAAAAATCTAAATATTTATTCAGCAATCTCTACTGGCAAGAATCCGAGGAGAAATACCATTTTGCGATGCAATTTACTGCCGATCTTATTGCGATGAATGCAGCTAATTGTATTGTCAGCAGTACCTATCAAGAGATTGTCGGCAAACCCGATAGTGTCGGGCAGTACGAGTCCTACAATTGTTTTACTATGCCGGATTTGTATCACGTTGTGAACGGCATTGAACTGTTCAGCCCTAAATTTAACGTCGTGCCGCCGGGAGTCAACGAAAGCGTGTATTTTCCCTATACGCGGATAGAAGACAGGGTGCAGGGCGATCGCGATCGGCTCAACGAACTGCTGTTTACTCTAGAAGACCCGGAACAAGTCTTCGGAACACTCGACGACCCCCAAAAACGCCCTTTATTTTCGATGGCCAGGCTCGATCGCATTAAAAACATGACCGGCTTAGCAGAATTGTTTGGCAAAAGCCAGGAATTGCAAGCAAAATGCAACTTAATTCTAGTAGCCGGCAAGCTGAGAGTCGAAGAAACCGAAGACCACGAAGAAGCCGAAGAAATTAAAAAGCTTTACGAAATTATCGACCAATACAACCTGCACGGTAAAATTCGCTGGCTGGGAGTGAGACTTTCCAAAAGCCTGTCCGGCGAAATCTATCGGGTAATCGCCGACGGCCAAGGTATATTTGTGCAGCCAGCCTTATTTGAAGCTTTCGGTTTGACAATTCTCGAAGCAATGATTACCGGCATTCCCACTTTTGGGACACAGTTTGGCGGCCCGCTGGAAATCATTCAAGACGGGGTAAATGGGTTTTATATCAACCCGACTCAACACCAGGAAACCGCCGAAAAAATTCTGGATTTTTTCTCAAAATGCGAACAAAATCCCAACTATTGGTATGAAATTTCCACGCGAGGAATTGACCGAGTTTACAGCACGTATACCTGGAAAATTCACACTAACAAGCTGCTGACGCTGGCCAAGACTTACGGTTTCTGGAACTACTCGTCCAAAGAAAACCGCGAAGATATGCTTCGCTACATAGAAGCGCTGTTTTATCTGATTTACAAGCCGAGAGCGAAGGCTTTATTGGCAGAGCACGCCAAGCGATAAGTGACGATTTTGGATTTGTAGGGGCCGGTTGAGAGAAAAAACTTGGCCTCGGAGCGATCGACTAGGTATGTTATTGCGATTAGGCGCTCTTATCTATAAGAAGAGCGCTGAAACACAACAACGTACCTTGTATTTAAGGTGGATGCAAAGAAACCCGGTTCCGACGAAAATATTGGGTTTGGTAACGAAACATCTCTGCTGAAACCTGGTTTGTGACAAATAGTCCGAAGCGGCCCCTACTTCCAACTCGTAACTTCCAACTCGCAACTCCTGACGGTGGCTGTTACCGTTACCCAAATTCTAGAGGTCAGGACAGCAACCGCCTTGACCGTTAGGATGTTCTTAATGGCCCAAACATTAGCGGTGGATTCCTTCTTCCTTCTATCCGTTACATCCGTTACTTGCAATCTGCTGCCGAATTTCCTTTGTGTCGTTCGCGTCTTCGCGGTTAATCAAAAAAATCACCTTCAAAACATCCGTTAAATCCGTTGCATAATCCGCTGTCGAACTTCCTTCTTCTTTATTTCTCAGAAGGCTGTCCGGGTAATACAATGAGATGGAGAAACATAGAAAACAGGGAAACCTTGTTAAACCTCACCAACAGGATGAAATTTATGCGTGTAACTACTGTTACGATTTTCAGCTTGCTCGCTCTGCTAGCTCCAGGGCTGACTAAAAAGGCAAATGCAGCCTTCGAGTCCAAACCCTTTGTGCAGGAACAACAGTATCGCAGAGACTTTGCGGCTCCCGCCGATCCGGGTGCGTCAGCATCCCCAGACGCCAATTCCAAAGTAGATATGTTTAACAAGCCTTTTTACGCGGGCGAGCAAAAGCCTGTCAGAAAGGAAAAAACTATCTCAGCAGGAGCAGACGGCCCAGAAGTTGCCACCATACAACAGCGGTTGCAAGTTCACGGTTTTGCGATCGGGACGATCGACGGTTCCTACGGTTCTCGCACCACATCGGCTGTCAGTGCTTTTCAGCAGTCTAAGCGGTTGAATTCAGACGGCATCGTAGATAAAGAAACTTGGACAGCTTTAGCCACAGATCCGCCGCAGCCAGCTTCTGAAAGTTTGCAGAGCAATGCTCCAACTGAGAGCAATACTCCAACTGAAAAGAGCGATACTGTTGCGAGCGATCGTACAACCGCTCTAACCAAAGGTGCTGCCGGTTCCAAGGTGAAGACACTACAGGTGCGTTTGGAAATGCAGGGTTACGATCCAGGCCCGATCGACGGTATTTTTGGCGCTCGCACTGCTACGGCTGTCAAGAGCTTTCAGGAGTCTAAGAGTTTGACGGCTGACGGCGTGGTGGACGAAATTACCTGGAAGGCGATCGGTCAAAGCTAAGTGACGAGTTAAAAATAGGGAAAATTGCTGTGGCGATGACTCATCAGTGAACCCGGTGTCAAAAAAAGACCGGGTTTCTGAATGTTGACATATAGCTTTGTTGTGTGTTAGAGTAGTTGAATGTCTAAACGCGGATATGGCGAAATTGGCAGACGCGCCAGATTTAGGTTCTGGTTCCGAAAGGAGTGAAGGTTCAAGTCCTTTTATCCGCACTTAAAATCTAATTGCAAAAAACACAGGCTTACCAATTCGTAAGCCTGTGTTTTCTATATAGATTTGATACCAAATCCGTTAACATCAGAATAGTAAATTCGATCGCCTCTTGTAGGAGTGCCGTATCCACATTCAGGCTCGTCACCATTGGCTTTCCTCTTTTAACCGTTGTTTTATTATAAACACAATCACCAGATAACAGAGATTACACCTGAATCCGTAATATTTCCATCGCACGTCAACAGTGCAACAGTTTCACCTTGATTTTGCAAAATCATTGCGGTTGCGACAATTTGGCGATCGTGCATTTCATGGATGCTCAATAAGCTGAGCGTTTGATTGATGATAATTAGATCGAGTGGATAAGCTGTTCCACATTTAAACTGCATTATTTGTGGTCTATACCCCATACTGTAAGGGGTTCAGGCAAGAAATTTAAATGACTAACAGCTTAAACTACGATTCTGGAATCGCTATTAATCGCATTAAACAAAGCATTCACAGATGGAATTGATGTTTTTCCTCGTTCTACAATCCATGCAGCTTCAGCAAGGGCGATCGCCGGTAGAACAAGCTGACTGTTGAAATTAGAGAGAATTGCTTGGGCTTGAGTCCCCAATCTTTTATTTCCTTCGAGAAACCAGATCAGCGCGTGGGTATCGATGACATATTTCATCGGCAGCTACGACCAATCTAATTCATCGTCTGCATCCCCTCGAAACTGGGCAATCTCGAAATCAGCGTCGGTGGATTGCTGAGTGCCTGCAAACATTCCAAACTGGATAAGTGTAGGCGATTTAGGTATGGATGGCTCGGTCAAAAAAGTAATTAGCACACGGCTTTCATAAATGTTTTCAGGAAATTCTAACAGTTCGATGACTCCATTTCTATAAATCCCTTCAAATGCTTGGAGCATAATTCACCTCATGTGTAAAGTATGGTCGATCGACTCGCTAGCTAACAATTCCAGTCTAACAAATCTTCCCCAGAAAACACAAATTTTTGATATGATAGTTTCATCGATCGATCGCACTATTCTACATTCCGTAATTATCAGCTATGAACATTCAGTTAGTTGACTCCTTAATTCAAGTCATTGAGTCGCTGACACCTGAAGAGAGTTTGCTATTTCAAGAAAAACTCTCGGCTAGGGCGATTCAGAGTACGCCTGGAGTGTGTGGAGGATATGCCCGAATTCGCAACACTCGGATTCCTGTTTGGACGCTGGTTTCACTTCACCAACAGGGGGCTGATGAGGCTGAGTTACTTCGCAATTATCCGGGTTTGTCGGGTTTCGATTTAGAGAATGCTTGGCGTTATTACGATCGCCACCGCCAAGAAATCGATCGCATTATTGTTTCTCATCAAACCGATGATTAAAAAGGTGAGGCTGTATTCTAATGAAAATTTCCCGATCGCAATGGTCGAACATTTGCGTAGTCTTGACTGTGATGTTTTAACTTCCTATGATGCCGATCGGGCGAATCAAGGGATTCCTGATGACGAGGTTCTCCGATTTGCTACTGAACAAAATCGGGCGGTAATTAGCTTCAATCGCGATGATTTTGTGGCGCTACACCGTCGCGGTGAAGATCATGCAGGCATTATTGTGTGTAAAGACGATCGAGATTACTTGGGACAAGTTACTATTCTTCATGCCTATGTTCAGGATATTGATTCGCTGTTCGATCGCCTGATTCGCATCAAAAAGCAGAATCAGCCTGGGTTGAGTCATCCGGTTTTTGTGGTTCAAGAGTACGGGCGATAATTTATTTGATAAATTGTCACGCGCGGGTGCCCAGAAACCGGGTTTTTACGAAAATTGTTGGTGACAGCGCAGAAACCCATAAAAACCCGGTTTCTTAGATTGCGACGCACGGCCAATTCCCCACCAACCAAAAAATCCTGTCACAATCAAATGAAGACTACGGGGAGACAAAAGATATGACGCGAGAAGAGTTGTTGCAGTTAATCGACAAAGCGGCTGATGAGGGCCAGACAGAATTGGATTTGGCGGGGTTGGGTTTGGAGGAATTGCCGCCGGAGATTGGCAAGTGCACGCAGCTTGAGTCGTTGGTATTGGGGAAGTGGGAAAAGGAAAAAAGTAAATGGGTTGGAAATCCGCTAACTCAGTTTCCTGATTCTGTGCTTCAATTAACCAACTTAAAAATACTTTTTCTTGCTAACAATCAGATTACCGAAATCCCAGAGGCGATCGGCCAACTGTCGAATCTGACACAGCTTGTTCTCGGTGACAATCAGATTACAAAAATCTCAGAAGCCCTCGCCCAACTGTCGAATCTGACACAGCTTCACCTCAGTGACAATCAGATTACAAAAATCCCAGAAGCGCTCGGCAAACTGTCGAATCTGACACAGCTTAACCTCAGTCACAATCAAATAACACAAATCCCAGAAGCGCTCGACCAACTGTCGAACCTGAAACAGTTTGTCCTCAATCACAATCAAATAACACAAATCCCAGAAGCGCTCGGCAAACTGTCGAATCTGACACAGCTTGACCTCAGTCACAATCAAATAACACAAATCCCAGAAGCGCTCGGCCAACTGTCGAATCTGACACAACTTTACCTCCATAACAATCAGATCACCAAAATCTCAGAAGCGATCGGGCAACTGGCGAATCTGACACAGCTTGACCTCAGAAGCAATCAGATATCCCAAATCCCAGATGCGATTAGTCAACTGTCGAATCTGACACAGCTTTACCTCTTTAACAATCAGATATCCCAAATCCCAGATGCGATCGGTCAACTGTCGAATCTGACACAGCTTGACCTCAGAAGCAATCAGATATCCCAAATCCCAGATGCGATCGGTCAACTGTCGAATCTGACACAGCTTGACCTTAGAAGAAATCAGATCACCCAACTCCCAGAGGCGATCTGCCAACTCTCCAATCTGGCACAGCTTGACCTGATTAACAATCAGATTGAAAAGATTCCCGAATGCTTAGAAACACTGTCAAAACTTGAAACACTCGACCTCCGCTGCAATCGCCTGCCCATTTCTCCTGAAGTTCTAGGGCCCCCTAAGCGGAACGAAGCCCCCGGTACTCCCGCCGCCATCTTCAACTACCTGCGCCAACTCCGCAGCGGCGAAGTTCTCCCCCTCAACGAAGCCAAAGTCCTCCTCGTCGGCCAAGGTAGCGTCGGCAAAACTTCCCTCATCAACCGCCTTACCCACAACAAATACAACCCCAACGAACCCCAAACCGACGGACTCAACATCACAAACTGGCAAATTACAGTCAACACTAAACCCGTCAAACTCAACGTCTGGGACTTCGGCGGACAAGAAATCTACCACGCCACCCACCAATTTTTCCTCACCAAACGCAGCCTCTACCTCCTCGTCTCCAACTGCCGCACCAGCGAAGACGAAAACCGCCTCGAATACTGGCTGAAACTGATCGAAAGCTTCGGCGACGCATCCCCCGTCATCCTCATCGGCAACAAGTGCGACGAACAACCCCTGGATCTCAACCGCAAAGCCTTGCGCGACAAATATCCCAACATCAAAGCGATTATCGAAACCTCCTGCCAAAGCGGCACCGGCATCGACGAACTCCGCAGCGCCATCCACACCGAAATCTCTCAACTCAAAGAAGTCTACGATCTTTTGCCACTAAGCTGGTTCCAAGTCAAGCAGCGCCTCGAAAACCTCGACAAAGACATCATCACCATCAGCGAATACGCCACCATCTGCGCCACCGAAAACATCCTCGCAGAAACCGACCAAACCCAACTCATCGGACTGCTGCACAACCTGGGCATTGTCCTCAACTTCCGCGAACACCCCATCCTGCAATCCACCAACATCCTCAATCCCCACTGGGTGACGGAAGGCATCTATGCCCTCCTCAGCGACGACGCACTCAAAGTCAAAACCAAAGGCATTCTCACCTACGCCGACCTCAGCCGCATCCTCGACTGGACTAAATATCCCAGCCACCGTTACAACTGCCTCACCGAGTTGATGGGCGAATTTCAACTCTGCTTTCCCCTCAGCGATTGCAACGCGCCGACTTTCCTCATCCCCGGCATTTTGCCCAAAGAACAACCAGAAAACACCGAACTCGCAGGCGAAACCCTGGAATTTCAATATCACTACCGCATCCTCCCCGACAGCATCCTCTCGCGTTTCATCGTCCTGATGCACGAGAAAATCCACAACAGCACCCACTGGCGCACGGGGGTAATGCTGGAGTACACCGAAGGCGCGGAAGTGTACAATATCGCCCGGATTAAATCTGACCCGGAAGATAAGAAAATCTTTATTGCCGTTAGCGGGCGGGAATCGACGCGGCGTTCTTTTCTCAGCATGATTCGCGATACATTTACCAAAATCCACAATTCTTTTGCGAATCTGGAAATCAGTCAATGGGTGCCGGTTCCGGGTTATCCCGATGCCGATCCGCTGGATTACGAGGAGTTGCTAGGATTGGAGGAGATGGGCGAGAATACGGTGCGTGTGGGGAAACTGAAACTTAAACTGGATTTGCGGCCTTTGTTGGATGGGTATGATGCGATCGAACTTCGGCGCAGAAACCAAATGGGCGATGAAAAATACGGAAGAGAATATGATGACCTTGTAGATATCGCTAAACTAGCTGTTAGTAAACCAATTATTAATAAAGCCGAAGCAAAAATGACTCAAAATTCTTCTGAAACCAACAACTTTCAAGGTGCTTTTCAAGGTGCTAACTTTTCCGGCAATATCGGCGGTTCCTCGAACAGTGCCGAAGTTGGCGGCAATCAATCAGTGCAAAACAATAATGCGAACACTGCGGAAATTCTCAAACTAATTTCATCGATGCGTGAAACCGCGACGCAGTTTCCTGAAGACATCCGCGATGGGATAATTATTGATATTGAAGATGTCGAAACCGAAATCAAGAAACCGGAAAACCAATGGAATAAAGCCAGGTTAAAGAAGAGCTTGACTGCGATGATTGCGGCGGGTACTGCGATCGGAGTTGGTATCGTAGGCGTGACTGATTTTGCTAATAGTGCGATCGATTTAGGTCAAAAAGTTGGTATCGAACTCAAGTTACCGTCCGCACGCTAAATTAGATAAGCCGAAATTAGGAGACGGCAGTGCCGTGTCCCTACAATTAATATGGCGTAGGGACACGGCACTGCCGTCTCCTCTATGTTATTCCGGCGCAGCCGGAATTGATATCATATCAAATCCGTTAGCTTCGGAATGATATAAACGGAGGAGACGGCAGTGCCGTATCCCTACAATTAATGGGTAGGGACACGGCACTGCCGTCTCCTCTATATTATTTCGGCGCAGCCGGAATTGATATCATTAGCTGAGGTAAATTATGATAAAGCCGATCGCAAAATTACAATTACTCGATGTTGTTGCTATCAAAGAAGATTTACCAAATCATAATTTACTCGCCGGTCAGGTAGGTACCATCGTTGAGTTTTTAGCCTCTGAAGTTTACGAAGTCGAATTTAGCGACGACGATGGGCAAACTTATGCGATGTTGCCCTTACACAGAAGTCAACTTTTAAAACTAAAATAAATGATATTGAAGATGTCGAAACCGAGATTGAGAAACCAGAAAACCAATGGAATAAAGCTAGGTTAAAGAAGAGCTTGACTGCGATGATTGGAGCGGCTACTGCGATCGCGATTCCGATCGCAGGGATGACTGAAATTTAGCGAAAGTGTTAGTATCTACGCAAGACTTTGGAAGTTTTGATATATAGAAATTCAAACACATCAGGAGTTACAACTTAATGACAGTAGCCAATAGTTTCATGGGTGGTCTGCGGCCTTGGTTCGATCGTACATTTGTTCATTGGCGAGGCGATTTGACTGGTGGGCTGACCGCCGCCGTGGTTGCCCTTCCTCTGGCCCTGGCGTTTGCTGTGGCCAGTGGTGTCGAACCCAAAGCAGGACTCTACACGGCAATTGTGGCAGGAACCGTGGCCGCCGTGTTTGGTGGTTCTCCGGTGCAGATTACAGGGCCCACTGGAGCGATGGCGGTAGTCCTGATTGGGATTGTTAGCAAGTATGGTATCGAGAAAGTGTGGATTGCCGGGGTAATGGCCGGAATTATTCAAGTTGCCCTGGGCGTTGCCAAACTAGGTAGACTGATCAAGTTTATTCCCTATCCAGTCACAGCAGGTTTTACCAACGGTATCGCTGTGATTATTTTTTGCGGACAGTTGAATAATTTCTTTGGGTTCCAGTTGCCCCGTAGTGAACACTTTTTACCGGGACTATGGCAGACTTTTACTCATTGGGAAGGATTAAACTTGGAGGCAGTCGGGTTGGCAACCGTGGTGATTCTGACTAAGCTATTTTGGACTAGGATTACGACTGTGATACCGGGTTCATTGGTAGGGTTGGTGCTGGCAACGGCGATCGCCTCTTTGTTTCACCTCGATGTTCCCACCATTGGTTCTATCCCACAATCGTTGCCGATGCCCCAAGGGATTCCCCACGGTAATGATTTTAGGCTGATCCGAGAATTGATTAATCCGGCATTAGCTTTAGCCGCATTGGGCAGTATTGAATCGCTGCTATCTGCTGTGGTTGCCGATGGTATGACTGTCAGCGAGAAACACAACAGCGATCGCGAACTAATTGGTCAAGGCTTGGCAAACATTGTAATCCCATTCTTTGGCGGTATTCCAGCAACGGGAGCGATCGCCCGTACAGCCGTGAATGTGCGATCGGGCGGCAGAACCCGGTTGTCTGGAGTCATTCACGGGGCTGCACTGGCAATCATCGTTTTGACATTAGCACCTTTAGCCTCTCAAATTCCCCTGGCAGCATTGGCAGGAATTTTGATGGTGACGAGTGTACAAATGATTGAGTGGGAAGCGATCAGCTTACTGATGCGCGCAACCTACTCTGACTTCGGCGTCATGATGCTGACTTGGGCGGTGACCATTCTGTTTGATTTGGTGCTGGCGGTGGAAGTCGGGCTAATTGCTGCTGGGGCGTTATTCATTAAGCGCATGAGCGAGCTCAATTTGACGAAAATCCCCGAAACAGAAGCCTTTCCACCCAATATACCCCTTGAATTGAGCAAACAAATTGCCGTTTATCGGGTTGATGGGCCTGTATTTTTTGGGGCAGCAGAGCGGTTTGTTACCTTCCTGCGGGATGAACCTGAAGTGAAGTATCTAATTTTGCGGATGCGGTACGTGCCCAATATGGACACTACTGGACTCGTTGCCTTGGAAGACATCTTTTGCGATTTGAAACGACATGACTGTCGCCTTCTTTTGGCTGGCTTACAGCCTGAAGTTAAAAACTTGTTAGAACGCACCAGATTGCTGGACAAAATTGGTCAAGAAAACTGTTTCGAGACAACCGATGCAGCAATTTGCTCGTTAACTCCAACGGCAATCAATTCTTCAGTCTCTCCTCCATCAGTTAGTCAGCCTGAAGAATTGATTCAAGGCTAAAAATGCCAGTGCTATAGCATTTTTGGCGTTGCTGAATTTAGGTATGATTCACTCGCTATAGCAATCCCTGAAACTCGCTGAGTAGGGGCAATTCATGAATTGCCCCTACTTTCACCGAAAGACAATCGTCAAAAAGTGCTGGGATTTTTTCTACTCTTACAGATAGCTTAAAACCAGAACTTTTTCAGTTTCCTGAAGTGCGATCGCCTCAAATTCCCCACCAACTCGCGCAACTGGTTCAAATTACTCATTTCCCCCCCATACTTCCAGCGCACATAAGCCGAGGCAATTGTACAGTAGAATAGTAAAATAGTAGGTAGCTAAAAAAGGGATTTTAGATATGGAACTGAATCAGTATTTTGATTTGTTAGCAGCGGATGATATTCGCATTAAAGGACATCGCATCGGGATTGAAACCGTGCTGTATGAGTATTTGTATCGGGAACGCACCGCCGAAGAAATTCAGCAACTCTATCCATCTCTAACTTTAGCAGAAGTTTACACAACTATTTTGTATTATTTGCTAAACAAGGAATCAGTAAGTCGATACATACAAGATTGGTTGGAATGGTCACATCAGCAGCGAAAAATACAAGCAGCAAATCCACATCCCGCTGCGGAAAGATTGCGAAAATTGAAGGCTGAACGAGAAAGGCAAATAGCGATCCATGGTGCTTGAAAAATGGCGCTTAAATATTTAATGGATGAGAATGTTACGCCAATTTATGCCACACAGCTTCGCCGGAAACGATCTGATTTAGTAGTTTGGTCAGTGGGCGACATTGGTACACCTGCGAAAAGTACGCTCGATCCTGATATTTTGATTTGGTGTGAGGATAATGGTTTTATTTTAGTGACGAACAACCGCAAGTCAATGCCCGTCCATTTGGCAGATAATATGACTGAAGGCAGACATATTCCAGGGATTTTCGTTTTGAACTCAGATTTAAGTATTGGGCAAAATATTGAGGAATTAATTTTGATTGCTGATGGTTCATTCGATGATGAATACCAAGATCAGATCGTTCATCTCCCATTAACATAAACAGGACGGATGTGCGGGTGCCCAGAAGGTTGGTATCGAAATTTATCTGCGTGAATCTGCCTCTATCTGTGGTTAAAAAAAGAGAATTTCTTGACCGCAGATGACAATGGATGGACGCGGATTCACGCAGATGAATAACCAAATTTTACCTGAACTTTTTCAATTTCCTTAAGTACGATCGCCTCAAATTCCCCACCAACTCGCGCAACTGATTCAAGTTACCCATTTCCCCGCCGTACTTCCAGCGCACATAAGCCTGCGAAACCTCCTGAATTACCTCAGCTTCATCAATTGGATGATTAGCCCGCATTGCCTCAGCATACTCCAAAGGCGTTTGAGCTTTCTGTTTCGCAAATCCCCGACTCGCCAAATCCTTCAGCATTTCCTGATAAACCCCTTCCACAGGCGGCAATTTCCCCAGCCAGCGACGGTAGCGCCACTTGCGCCACAGTTGCCAAATTAACCAGCCAAGGAAGCCAAAGGCGATCGCCCCAATCAAACCAGTAAACAACCCCACCCAGCCCTTCGCAAACTGCCCCAAAAACCATCCCAGAATCAAACCGATCCAGCCCAACACAAAAGCGAACACTGCATCTAACCCGCTTCTCACAGGCGTCGGTAGCCAACCGGCTATCCACTTCCAAAACGATTCCAGCGCGCTAAAAGTCTGGTTATCTTCCACCGAAGCCGGAATCAGTGGATAACCGGGAATCGGATTAAAAGCAAACCAGCCATTATTGGGAAAATATACCTCCGTCATCAAGAAAGCATCGGTATTTTTGACAATATACAAACCTGTAAACGGGTTGAACTCCCCCGTATCGAAACCGCCAGCCATTCGTGCCGGAATCCCGATCGACCTTAGCATGATTGTCAACACCGTAGAAAAGTGGTCTGGATATCCACCAGTCACCTTTTTCCCGCCCTGGGTGTTTTGATAACCAAACAGAAAACCCTCAACCAAATCTTCAGTTTCCTCTAAATAAGGCAAGGCTTTTTCAATCTTATAATTCGGGTTTTGCTTCAAATATTGAGCTAAATATAAAGCTTTTTCGTAGGGAGAGTCGATCGCTCTTTCCGACTTTGATACCCTAGTTCTAGCCAGCAATATTTCCTCAGTTTTTGCCCGCACCTTGGCTGCAATTTTCGGCGGCACATCTAAATAGAACTTGCGAATGTTTTTCGGATAATCAGTACCAGTTTTACCCAACAAAGCCCGATCGCGAAAAGGCACATTTGAAATCACCGTATAGGTCAAACCCTCCGCCAACTCCACAGGCGATCGCAAACCGCCCTCCGCATCAATTGCCACATCCGCTGTCGGAAAATACAGTTCCTTCGGCTTGTTTAAAGCCGGAATCAAATTCGGCAATTGAGCAACAATAGTATAACTTTGAATCACCTCTTGAGTCCGAGGCGCATTCGGAAACGGATTCAGAAAAAATTGATAAGACCACCTTGGTCTACTTACCTTTTGAGCTTGTTCGTTGCGAGAAATTTCCCAACCCTGACCAGTGTATTTGTCAAAGCCTAATACTCGCCAAAAACCCGCAGCTTGCGATCGGACTCGCATCACCACTTCCGGTTTCAGAGCACCACGCAAATTTTGATTTATCCGCTGATTAAAACCGTAATAAAAAGTAGAGTCTACCTCTCCTGGCCCTGTATCTGGGTTTCTCCCCCTTCCTCCGCCAGTCCCTTTTTGATTTCCGCCTCTGACATACCCCGGATTCAGAATACTGCGCGAGTCAAACTCTCCCTGATATTGAATTGGAGCACTTACCGGAAAAGTCCGCAACTGATAGCCTGGGAGACGCGGCAAAAACGCAAAAATAGTCAGCCCTAAACCAATAGTTATCAGAAACAACAAGCCAAAATACTTGGGGGATAAAGTCGCCGCAAATAACGACCAGTTATTATTTTTATTTTTCTCTTTACCTTCTAAATTCTGCCTTTTATCTTCTATTTTCGAGAGTCCCAAGCGCGATCGATAATCCAACACCAAAGTCGGAAGCGCTAAAGCTAAAAACACCAATAGCAGCGGCCCAAAAGTCAGCGTTTGGCTGAGAGTCGCCGCTACGCTTAACAGAATTAGCCCGATGACTATCGAGTAGCCTAAATCCTTGCGTCGGGGCAAATCGAAGCTGTGTAGGACTTGAAGGTGAATTAACAGTTGCGCTAACACTAGCCGCGTATCGTTTAACTCTCCCGCCAAGCGGGTAAAAAAAGCGAACAAAGCCACCATCATTCCAATAGCTATGCAGAATTTAGCAGCTACATTGCGATCGCGCTTTCGATACCAACTCCAAGTTGCTCCCACAATACTAACAGGCACAGCCCACAGGTTCAGGGCTTCTTCAGAAGCAACGTCAGTAGCCACAATTCCCACAATTACCAACAACTGAACTAGGATTCGCAGCAGTAAAGAATCCTCAGTCACCGGCGGAGGCATTGCCTCAATCTGCTCCCACAGCTTACCTAAAACGGGTATATTTCGCAGGTTGTCAGTTGTCATGTGCACCCATCCGATGTTAGATTTTAGATTTTAGATTTTAGATTTTCTCGCAGCTTTGAATCTGGGAGAGCTTTCACTAATCTCTAAAATTTTTCGCTTTCCACCACAGAAGTCGGGGGATTGCATCTGTTTTTGTGTGAGGTCAAACCACAGAGTAAAACATACATTATTTACTCTAATTTTACTCCGAAGAATTGGTTTAAAGCCGGAACCCTTGTATGGAGAAATTAAAATCAGACTATCTATTCATTACTCCAATCCTCTTCCTTCCAGGTAGAGGTAGCTGTCAACTGTTAACTGTCAACTGTCAACTGTCAACTGATCTTTCTAGTTGCTATCTTGTCCTGCCAAAATTGGACGAATAGCAAACATCAAAGGTCTCGTCTCGAAGTTTTGGAATCGAACTTCTAGGGCATAGGTTTTGTCAGGTTGCGGGTCAAACAATTCCACACTTAAATGCCCGGAATTCGGACGTTGTGCAGTTGCTTCGGCATCTCCTCCCTTGAGTTCTAAACTTCCGGCCCCAGGAAATTGGCACTCAACTCTTAAAGATGGCATCGGCTGTTCTGTATTGCGGTTCGAGAGATATTGAGCCTCTAGAGTTAAGGAACCCAATGCCGTCAGCCATTCCCGTGAAACTGGTGGCTGATTTACAGGACAATTCAAAGTTAGAGACTCGATGATTCCCCGCGCGGCTAACAGCGACATGAGCATCTGTTGATCGGTAGTTGCCACTTCGTACTTCGGTAAATCTTCTACTTCTACATCTGTAAATCCTCGCACAGCACCTCTGAGAACTAAACCAGCTAATTCGTTGAGTTCCTGCGACTGGCCTGGAAACAAGCTATCTACAGCACGAACTAACTTCGCTCCTTCTCGCAGCGACGACATTACCAGATTCTGACAGGGTTCTAGGAGTTGGGCAAAAACCCCTTGGGCGATCGGAATTGGCAGGCGTCCCCATCTGATGTTTTGCAGTTGGGGTGTCCAGAGGTGCAGGGGGGGAACCCATTGGGGGGCTACCTCGTCCGGGTAATCGTGGTCGTAGCTTTTGAGTTCTGTTTCCCAGGGGAACAGCGGCGGGTTAGATTCGATTTCGGCTCTAAGCCTCTCTTTTAACAAGGTCTGAAAACGGTTTTGCACGGTCGGTATGTCTCCAATAGTCAGCGGTTGTACGGGTGCATTGGTGTGCATCTCTACTTGATAGTCGATCGGGTTTGGTTCGTCCCATTCCCAGTATTCCACCCCGGAATTTTCTTCCGTATCGCCCCACTCTTCTGAGTGAGGGGGTCGATCGAGGTTTTCGTCATCTTCGCTAGAGGCATTCGCCGTTGGCGTCTGCAATATCCAGTTTAAAAACTGACGCTCGAAAGCCTCTGCATCCCTGTTCGTTTCGTTATTCATCACTAGATGCCCCTTCTCCGGAATCTGAACGATTTCGCAACTCCCAGGCAAGTTCGAGTAATTTAAACCACCGTTTCTGTACCTGGGCTACCGTGCTGCCGAGGGTTTGCGCGATCGCTAACTCTGACAGACCCTGTTGCTTCAACTTTAGCAAACGCTGTCCCTCTGGGCCAATTTGTTCACCAAAATCCTGCCACTGAGAAGGCAGCAAACCTAAATTTTTATCTAAGTCTGCTTCCAGCCACTGGTGAACGAGTTCCCAGCGGTGCGACATGGCAAACCTGAGCAAATGGTACTTGAAGCGCTGCTGCAAATAGTCTCTTTGGCGGGGAGTTATGCCCAGAAGCGACTCTATTTGATTAGTCGGCAAGTCTTGCAAGCGCAGCACGAAGTAATCGGCGCATTCTTCTTGATTGCGCTCTTTCAAGTAGGCGACTAATTCGTCAATCACGTTTTGCCGCAGAGATTCTGACTCGTCGCCTTGGGGGCGAATTGCAGATGAACCCTGTCCGGCCATTGCTTCCCGCACCGAGTGCACGGAGGTATCGTTCCAAGTTTGGTCGGAATCTGTAGCCCCTCCGTCGGCGGCTTGTTCCATATCTACAGAAGTTTCTTTGGGCTGCTGCTGGGAAAACGTTTGGGCCCGTAAAATAATTAGTTGCTGGCTGCGGTTCCGAGGCAAAGGAATCCGCCGCTTGCCGAAGCGCTCTACAAAAGCCATGTACTCTGCTAGTTCTAAGCGAGTGCGGGGGCTGTAGGTAAGTGGCAGTTGGGTTTCGCGCCGGAATGCCTTTAAGGCTTCGAGATAAAATCCTTGCAAAAAATCTTTGATCAGTTCTACTCGCGCCTGATAGCTAGACTGCACCTGGGGAGGAGTGATGAAGCGATAGACGATCGCACTGAGGGTACTGTGCAATTCTACTCGCCCAGGCCCGGAGCCTAAATTGTCATAGTGGAGGCATTGTTGCAAGCGGTGCCGGGCCAAGCTATCGGCTGCACCTTCTATATCTCCTGATGATTGAATCCGATGACTTTCGGTACATATCCTGTTGACTTCTGCTGCCAGTCGCCCTGCTACATCTTGGCAGTTCTGCTCAGACGCACGAGTGGACTTTTTGAGTTCGTCTAACAGCAGTTGAAATATGGTGGTTTCCACGCTCTGGCAGATTTCCCGCATGATGGTTTACAGCTAACATTGAAAGTAGCACACTCTGCCACGTTAAATTTGGGATTTTACATTTTATAGTGGGCAGTGCTAGGTATCACATACTTGCACCTGCACCTGTTACCCTGAAATTCTTAAACTAAAATCTCAAATTAATTTACTGATGGATTTAGACCAACAGATTCAAGCACTGATCGAAAAAGCTCCGCCTGACGGTTCGACGCCACAAATCTTAGAGGCGATCGCCCCGGCGCTGCTGTTAATGGCCCAACAGCTACAGCACCTCGAATACTCGATCCTGCAAGCCATAGACCAAAGTTGGGCGATCGTGGTTTTGAGCAATCTCAAGCAACCGGGACGGGAAAAAAGGGTGATTTATGCTTGGAGTTCTCTTCAAGATGCGTTGCAAGCGGCGGCTGCGGGCGATCGCCTCAACTCAGTTTCTTTGCCTGTCACTCACATTTTATTTCAGATGATCGCTCTAGAAGGTCTAGACAGCATTGTTTTTTTTGAAAGTCCTGGCAATCTAGAAGTCGGGACGGAAATTACTCGGGAGCAAGTTCAGAATTTAATTAACGTTTACTTGCAACAATATCGATCGACTCTACAGTCAAATTCTAGCAATCTCCCGCCGGACATCGCATAATTGGGAAGAAGGAATTGGGAAGAAGGAAGAAGGAATTGGGCATTGGGCATTGGGAAGAAGGAATTGGGAATTGGGCATTGGGCATTGCTCTCCCATTCTTCCCTCTTCCTTCTTCCTTCTTCCCTCTTCCTTCTTCATTCTTCCCTCTTCCTTCTGCCTTCTTCCTTCTTCCTTCTAATAAAGTCGGCTCAAAACGTAATCTGCCAAGTCAATCAAAGCTTGGCGGGATTCGGACTGGGGTAGCGCAGCCAAGTATTCGACAGCTTGATGTGCGTGATTTGTGGCTAGTTCTCGCGATCGCTCTATGCCTTTAGAATCTTCTACCAGTGCCAAAGCCTGCTCTATATCTCCTTCTTGAGCAAACTCGCGTTCTATGAGAACTTCCAAGTAAGGCTTTTCTTCTAGGGCAAATAGCACTGGTGCTGTTAGATTACCGCTGATCAGATCCGAGCCTGCGGGTTTCCCCAAAGTTTCTGTTGAAGCAGTGAAATCTAATATATCATCTACTATTTGGAAGGCTAAACCAATGTTGCGACCGTAGTTGTACAAATCGTCTGCTATTTCCGCTGAAACCTCGCTCAAACAGCCCGCTGCTTTGGAACTGTTGGCGATTAAAGAGGCTGTTTTGTAATAACTTTTTTCTAAGTACGCTTCGATCGACAAACTGGTGTCAAACCCATTTAGTCCCTGTTGAATTTCCCCCTCAGCTAAATCCATAATTACTTCTGAAAGCAGTTTGACTACTGGTAGGTTGTCCAGATTTGCCAAATGCCAACTCGATTGAGCAAACAGAAAATCTCCTGCCAATACTGCCACTCGGTTGTTAAACCGACTGTGTACCGTCGGTACTCCCCGCCGCAAGTCCGATTCGTCCACTACATCGTCGTGGACTAGACTAGCCGTGTGGATCATTTCGGTGATTTCCGCTAGTCGGCGGTGTTTTTCGGTGATTTCCCGATCGGGCATAGTTGCCCGAGCCATCAACAAGACTATTGCGGGTCTCACCCGTTTTCCCTTTGTGCCGAATAAGTATTCCGCAGCCGCGTACAAGATGGGATGACGGGCACCGACTAACTGTTTCAAGTTTTCTGTCAACAGTTGCAGGTCTTCTTCAACCGAGGAAAATAGGAAAGTGCTAGAGATCATGGATACGCCGACTCAAGCCGTAAAGTAACAAAATTTTACATATCATATCTTTATTTTAAGGTAATTCTCTGCAATAGGGAAGAGAAATTTAGGCGATCGGCAGTTATTAATGATTTGCCACCAGCTATGACTCACCCAAATGGCAGAGGCTAGTAGCCTGCTGTCACAGGCATTGCCCCTATTGTATCGAATTGTTAAGCACACTGCCAAAAAATCTCTAAATCCCAGAAACCCTGTGTTATGATAAATATTAAGGATTTAAACAATTCCATACATTAAGTACAAGCTGTATTTTACGAGCTGTATTTTACAAGCTGTATTTTACGAGCTGTATCTCATTCTGTACTTCATCCAAACTGGCAGGCAGCTTTTAGGTCGCTGTAAGAGTTTCGTAGGGCCAGCCTGGTGAGTCGATCGCAGCAAAAATTTCTGGTACAGATTTTTAGTTTCTCGCGGCTAAAAGTTTTCAGAAGTCAATACTAGCGCATCTTATGTGCACAGTAGCTCAAAGCAGCTAAAGTGGATAGTTTTTGGCTGTTTAAGCACCTGTAAAGCACTAAATGATTATTGACCGGGAACGCCTAAATGTTCCCCGAGGTTTGATATGGAAAAACAGCCTTCAGAACCAAGGTACAGTCTTGGGTGCTGACTTAATGTAGTAGGTCTTGAACTTGTCCTCCTCCTCCTCCTCCTCGTCCTTGACTTTTGGTTCTAATTATGATTTATCGCGATATTCCTCTAATTATTCCGATTCTGGCCGCCGGTTATGTAATGACTATTTATGTATTGTTGATGTTGGCCGAACGCACCTCTAAAATAACTAGATTGGGTGAATAGTCCACTGCACGAGATCGATCGACTCACCGCGAAGAGAGTTCCGAATACTCAATAATAACCCTGTCTTGAATGCTTACGCACAAAGGCAGGGTTATTTGATGTGAGATTGGAGATTTGAGATTTGCGAATGATTGATGAAGCTCGTGGTTGAGAGCTTACTGTTGCTGAATCAGGGTATGATACGGGCAAAAATACGAGAGGGGAGCCGCAAATGATTTCTTGGATTTTGATGGGGAATTGGAACATCTCCAAATTTGAAATAACGAATTAGTAATTTAATTGAATACCCTAGCATTTGTTCACACTTAGAATAACGGCGTTGCTGATTTACGGTAGGAACGGCTAAATATGCAAATCATAAAAACCATTGTCCACAAAGCTTCTGGATTTTTTCCTGGTTCTTTTTCATCCCCTGATTAAGCAACGCCAATTGTCTTTTGCATTTGACGCAAATATAATTCGGTTTACCTTTTTGGTGACCATTTTTATTTATATGAGTTGACTTACATGAGCGGGTATTGCATAATATTGCTTTTAAATGTGTGTTATTTTTGACGCTCGGAGGACAACTTTATCATACCTTAGTTCAGCAACACCTTAACTCTTTATTATAACCAACTCAAACAGGGAGTAGAAGTTGTCAGGAATTATCAAGATGGACTGCCTGAATTACTATGCTATCCAGACGAACTAAATCAAGTTTGGACAAATCTGATTCACAATGCTTTACAAGCGATGGACAATTGCGGAGTTTTAACACTAGAGGTGAGAGCAGAGAATGAGAGCCTGCTGGTGGGCGTCACTGATAGCGGCAAGGGAATTCCCCCGGAGATTTTGCCGCGAATATTTGAGCCGTTTTTTACCACAAAACGCCCCGGCGAAGGTAGCGGCTTGGGACTAGATATTGTTAAGAAAATTATCGAAAAACATTCGGGTAAAATAAAGGTAGTATCCGCGATCGGTCAAACGACCTTTACCGTATCAATTCCGATCGCCATTTAGCCCCATACCACTAAAAATCATACCGATGCGCGACCAAAATGCAACTCTAGACAAATGTCAGACCTCGACATAAGTAAGCGTGCAGCCCTTGTAAAATCTCAGATATAAAATGGTATTAATTGCTGAAAATATCCAGGAGTGGTAAACAGTGAACGAACAATTACAAAAAGAAGCGCTTCGGAGAACCGAAGTAGAGGAACAGTTGCGGCTTTTAAATGAAAATTTAGAAGCACAAATTGAACATCGAACTTTAGAATTAATTAACGCTAACAGTCAGTTAAAAAAGGAAATACAAGACCGCGCTACCGCTGAAGCTGAAGTCCGCCGCCTCAATACCGAACTCGAACAGCGAGTTCGAGAGCGCACGGCTCAACTAGCAGCCAGCAACGAAGAATTGCAGCAAGAAATTAGCGATCGCAAATTGCTAGAACAAAAATTGCACTTTTCTGAGAGCAAAGTCCGCGCAGTTTTTGAAGCGATGACTGACATCGTTCTCGTGCTAGACGATGATGGTAATATAGAAGTTTTGCCCACAAATACGGCGGTGTTTTGCGATCCTGATTGCGATATAGTTAGCCTCACGATCGAACATCTTTTTGACGACGACAACCCAGACGATTGGTGGAGGCTCGTTCGACAAGTATTAGATACGAAACAAACACTCAATTTTGACTACAGCTTAGCAGTTGGCGGTCGCAAAATTTGGTTTTCCGCCTGCATTTCTCTGTTCTCAAAAGATGCAGTGATTTGGGTTGCCCGCAACATCAGCGATCGCAAACTAGCAGAGTCAGCGCTGTCCCAAAAAAATACAGAATTAGCTCATACGCTGGAAGAACTGAAACGCACTCAACAAGAACTGATTCAATCTGAAAAAATGGCAGCCCTCGGACAGTTAATTGCCGGAGTTGCTCACGAAATTAATTCTCCTTTAGGGGCGATTCGCTCCTCGGTGCAGAATATCGCCGACTTCTGGGGCGAACAATTGCACCAGTTGCCGATATTTTTTAAGCAACTATCCCCGGAACGGCAGCAGGATTTTTTTGCCCTGCTGCACAAGTCAAGTCAAGAAACAGATAGCTTATCTAGTAAAGAAAAACGTCAGTTGAAAAAAAGTTTACAACGGCAATTAGAAACAGAAAAAATTGAAAACGCCGATAGCCTTGCTTGTACCTTATTAGATATTGGTATTTGTAATAATGTAGAAGGTTTTTTACCTTTATTGAAAGACCACCAAAGTCCAAATATTTTACAAATCGCCTATGAATTTGCTACAGTACAAAAAAGCACTAAAAATATTGCTACTGCGACAGATAGGGCAGCTAAAATTGTTTTTGCATTAAAAAGCTACTCTCGTTACGACCAGTCGGGTTCAAAGGCGATCGCAAATATTACCCAGGGAATTGATACTGTTTTAACGCTTTACCAGTACCAAATCAAACATGGTGTGGAAGTAGTCAGAAACTATGGTACAAATTTGCCCTCTGTGCTATGCTATCCTGATGAACTAAATCAAGTTTGGACAAATTTGCTGCACAATGCTTTACAAGCGATGGGCAACAAAGGAGTGTTGAAAATTGATGTCAAACACCAAGATAACGCGATATCAGTCAGTATTACCGACAACGGCCCCGGCATTCCCCCAGAGATTATGCCGAGAATTTTTGAGCCGTTTTTCACCACTAAACCTCCCGGAGAGGGCAGCGGTTTGGGATTGGATATAGTTCGCAAAATTATTGAAAAACACCAAGGTCAATTGCAAGTAGAAAGCGTGTCCGGTCAGACCAAATTTACTGTATGTTTGCCCATCGAAATCACTGAAAAAAATTAAAGACTAGGAACCAAATACCGCAATTTAAAAATTAAATAGGAGTCAAATTTCATGCCGAAACCAGTAATTTTATGCGTTGATGATGAAGTTGTGGTCTTAAACAGTTTAAAAATCCAACTTAAAAAAGAATTTGGCGATGCTTACCTTTATGAAGTAGCAGAAAATGCCGATGAAGCTCTGGAAATTATCGAAGAAATTAAAGAAGAAGATGAAAGCGATATTTTGGTGATAGTATCTGACTGGTTAATGCCCGGTATTAAGGGAGATGAATTTTTGATCCAGGTTCACCAAAAATATCCTAAAATTGTGAAAGTCATGCTGACTGGGCAAGCAGACGAAGTAGCCATAGAACGGGTGAAAAAGCAAGCAAACTTGCACCGCTGTTTGTACAAGCCGTGGGATGGCAAAGAATTAGTAGAAACTATTAAATCTGGTTTGGCAAAAATATGAGCAAGAAACCGGTGATTATTTGCGTGGATGACGAACCGATAATCCTTGAAAGTTTGAAAATTGAGTTAAAAAAATCCCTGGGAGAAGAACTCTTATTAGAAACGGCGGAAGGCGGCGAAGATGCTTTGGAGTTAATAGATGAATTGCTGGCAGAGGGCTGCGAAATTGTGGCAGTGATTTCTGATTATCTGATGCCGAATATCAGAGGGGATGAATTGCTGAAGCAGATTCACAGAATTTCGCCAAAAATTATCAAAATTATGCTGACGGGCCAAGCAGACCTGGAAGCGGTGGCGAATACGATTAAATATGCTAAATTGTACCGCTACATCTCGAAGCCTTGGCAGTCGGAAGATTTGAAGTTGACGGTAAAAGAAGCGGTCAACAGCTATTTTATGGAGAAGCAATTAGCAGAACAAAATGCTCAACTCCAAACGCTGAATCAAGAATTGGAAACTTTAGTTGAGGAGAGGACTGCACAATTGCGATTGTCTCAGGAAAAGTTTGCTAAAGCTTTTCGTTGTTCTCCCAACCCGATTACTATTACCAGAGTTAAAGACGGTCATTATTTAGAAATTAATGAGGCTTTTTGCCGGACAATCGGTTATTCGGCAGCAGAAATTCTCGATCGCACGGCGCTGGATTTGAATCTGTGGGAAAGTACACAAGCCCGCGCCGAGTTGTTCAAAATGTTAGACGACAATAAAATTGTTCGCAACTACGAATTTGATTGGCGCACTAAAAGTGGGGAACTCAGAACTGGGCTGCTGTCAGCAGAAATCATTGATATTCACAGCGAAACTTGCGTGATTTCTGTGATTCAAGATATTAGCGATCGCAAATTAGCCGAAGAAAAACTCCGGGCTGTAGCAGCGTCTTTAGCAGCGGCGCAAAGAATCGCCCGCGTCGGGAATTGGGAATGCGATTTGTCTGCAAATACAACTACTTGGTCGGAAGAATTATCTCAGATTTTCGGTCTAGATTCAAGTCAGGCGCCGCCAACACTAACGGAGTTTCTGAAATACGTGCATCCGGACGATCGCCCAAAATGGCAAATAGCGATCGACGCTGCTATTGCTAGCAGGCAATCTTACAGTTTGGAATATCGAATCCTGCGACCGGAACTGATAATTGCTGCGGATAATTGCCCGTCACAAACAAGTGAAGGCGGCTTCATCCGCTACATCGAATCCAGAGGAGAAGCAATTGTCAACCAACAAGGACAAGTGACAAAACTCTTCACAACTTTGATGGATATTACCCCCCGCAAGCTGGCAGAAATAGCCCTAGCAGAGAGCGAAGAAAAATACCGTCATTTAGTTGAAACTTCCCAAGATATTATCTGGTCTTGCGATGCTGAAGGACACCTTACTTTTGTGAACCAAGCAGTCAAACAAATCTACGGTTATGACCCTGAAGAAATGCTCGGCTGTTCTTTTGGCGATTTCTTAGCGCCCGCACAAATAGACCGGAATAGGGAACTTCAGCAGCGATTGCTGACGGGAGATGATGTGTTTCAGTACGAAAGTATAGTATTAGGAAAAGACGGCAGGCAGATTGATGTCAATACAAAGGCGATCGCGCGCTTGGACGCAGCAGGAAATATCACCGGAACAACAGGCACTGCTAGCGATATTACTGAGCGCAAACAAGCAGAGATAGCCCTGCAAAAAGCTAAAGAAGAAGCCGACAGAGCCAATAAAGCGAAAAGCGAATTCCTCTCGAATATGAGCCACGAATTGCGAACTCCCCTCAACGCAATTCTTGGTTTCTGCCAACTGCTCACCCGCGACACAGCCCTCGGTACTGACGAACAGCAATACTTAGGAATTATTAGCCGCAGCGGGGAACATTTGCTCGATCTGATCAACAATATTCTGCAAATGTCAAAAATTGAAGTCGGGCTGGTGACGCTGAATAACAGCACCTTTGATTTGCAAAAAATGCTCAAAAATACTGAACAGATGCTGAAGTTGCAAGCAGAGAAAAAAGGCTTGCAGTTAATTTTCGATTTTCCACCAGACCTACCTCAATATGTAGAGACAGATGAAAGCAAGCTGCGTCAAATATTGATTAATGTGGTGGGAAATGCGATTAAATTTACTGCCGAAGGTGGTGTTAATTTGAGAATCAAATATGAGCTGTTGTCAAATAAAAATTACGGAGAAATTCCGCTAGTTGACAATTGCTGCTTGCTATTTGAAGTTGAAGACACGGGGCCGGGAATTACTTCGCAAGAAATGGACAATTTGTTTAAACCTTTTGCCCAAACAGAGAGCGGGAGAAAAGCTCAAGAAGGAACTGGTTTAGGTTTGCCGATAAGTCAACAGTTCGTGCAGTTGATGGGGGGTAAGATGACGGTAACAAGCAGGGTTGGTTGTGGTAGTATTTTTAAATTTGATGTTAGAGTTTCTATTCCTAGTGCAGTGGAAATTCAGGTGGCTCAAACGGCTCGCCGTGTTGTGGGAATCGAGCCAGGACAGCCGGAATATCGCATTTTAGCTGTTGACGATCGCCTGGAAAGTCGTTTACTGTTGATGAGAATGCTGTCATCCCTTGGTTTTGCTGTGCGGGACGCTGAAAATGGCGTTCAAGCTGTGGAAATCTGGTCGAGTTGGGAACCTCATTTGATTTGGATGGATATGCGGATGCCGGTGATGGATGGCTACGAGGCTACTAAACGGATTAAAGCGCATTTGAAGGGTCAAGCAACGGTGATTATTGCTCTGACGGCGAGTGCTTTTGATGAGGAGCGATCGGTGATTTTGTCTGCTGGTTGTGATGATTTTGTCGCGAAGCCTTTTCGGGAGCAAGTGATTCTGGAAAAGATGGCTAAGTATCTGGGAGTTCGCTATGTTTACGATCGAGAAGCTTCATTAAGTTCTGATGCTGTGGCTTCCGGTGATGTTTCCGCGCACACTGGAACGGCCCCTTTGCCTTTTACGCTCAATGCTTCATTGTTTGGATCTATGCCTGCTGAATGGGTGGATGAGTTGTACGCTGCGGCGGATGCGGTGGATAATGAGCGGATTTTTGGGCTACTGTTGTCGATTCCTCCGATTAATGCTAGTTTCCGTAGTGCGATCGCCGATTTGGCGAATAACTTCCGGTGCGATCGAATTATCGATTTGATTGACGAATTTAGAAATCTTTGAAGGAAAAAAGAGAGGGGAGAGCGGCGGGTTCGGGATTATCGATCGATAGGGTTTAGATAAGCCCGATCCCCCCTAGCCCCCCTAAAAAAGGGGGGGACAAGAATCTTCTCAAAGTCCCCCTTGCTTTCGGGGGATGCGAGGGGGATCTCCGGGCAATAAACAGTCTTAACTGAACCGTATTTCACTATAATTCGCGCGTCAACAGCTTTTCTGTTTTAGTCCTCTCCTCTTGAAAACCCGGTTTTTTGGGTTAGTTTGCGTAAGTGATGTAAACATAAAAGTAGTTGATTCACCAGCAAGTGCTATAATAACAAGCTGACCAGTTTTTATGATTTCAGCAACTCTCAAGTTAACAAAAAATAGCGATCGATGACCAATCAAACAGAAGATAATAAAGGCAACATATTAATTGTTGACGACACTCCAGAAAATTTGCAAGTTTTATCAGCAACTCTATCGGATCGTGGCTACAAAGTCCGGGGCGTAATTAACGGCAAAATGGCAATCCGAGCGGCGCGATCGGGTTCTCCCGACCTGATTTTGCTCGACATCAAAATGCCGGACATGGACGGCTACGAAGTCTGCACGCAGCTCAAGGTCGATCCGAAAACATCAGAAATTCCAGTGATTTTTATTAGCGCTTTAGATGAAGTATTAGACAAAGTAACAGCCTTTCAAGTGGGAGGAGTAGATTTTATCACAAAACCGTTTCATGTAGCAGAAGTTTTAGCTAGAATCGAACACCAATTGACTATTCAAAGACTGAAAAAACAATTGATCGATCGCAATACCGAACTGCAACAAGAAATAATCGAACGCAAGAAAGCCGAAGAAGCCGCCGCCGCTGCATCGCTGGCAAAAAGTCAATTTGTTGCCAACATGAGCCACGAATTGCGGACTCCCCTGAACGCCATCCTCGGTTTTACGCAAGTCATGAGCCGCGACTCTTTACTGAGCCACGAAAATATTGAAAATCTCCGAATTATTAACCGCAGCGGTCAGCATTTGCTGGAACTAATTAACGATGTTTTAGACTTGTCAAAAATAGAAGCAGGGATAATTGGCTTAGATGAACGCAGCTTTGACCTTTATCAACTCCTCGACACTCTCGAAGAGATGTTTCAAATCAAAGCTGAAACTAAAAGTTTGCAACTGAGATTCTCCGTAGAGGCGAATGTTCCCCAATATATAAAAACTGACGAGAAAAAGCTGCGCGTCTGCTTAATTAACCTGCTGGGAAATGCCATAAAATTTACTGGGGATGGCGGCAGTATTTGGCTGCGCGCGAGCGTGAAAAAAATGCAGAATCCAGCAGAATCGGAAATTTATCCTAACTCTACCTCAGACGAGCAATGTTTAATTTTGTTTGAAGTTGAAGACACGGGAGTTGGCATAGCAGCAGCAGAAATTGATACTTTATTTGATGCCTTCGTGCAAACAGAAGCTGGCAAACAAGCGGCTGACGGTACGGGATTGGGTTTGACAATTACTAAAAAATATGTAGAGATAATGGGCGGAGATATTGCGGTAGATAGTGTTTTAGGTGAGGGAACCAGTTTTAAATTTAAGATCCGAGTATTTCCTGGTAGTTCGTCTGAGATAACAGTGGCGACGTTGCAGCGGGCGATCGCACTAGAAGCAGATCAACCGGTTTATCGGATTTTAGCAGTTGACGACAATCAAGAAAATCGGCTGCTGCTGGTTAAAATGCTGCAACCAATTGGTTTTGAAGTCCGAGAAGCGGAAAACGGCCGCCAAGCAGTTGAAATTTGGGAAAGTTGGCAGCCTGATTTAATTTGGCTGGATACACGAATGCCAGTAATGGACGGTTTGGAAGCTGCCAGACAAATTAGAGCTAAAGAGGGAAAAACTCAGCCACAAACCGTAATTATTGCTCTGACTGCTAGCATTTTTGAGGAAAGAAAAGGCGAAATTATCGCCGCAGGTTGCGACGATTTTGTGCGGAAACCTTTTCAAGAAAAAATCCTGTTTGATAAGATGGCTTGTTACCTAGGAGTGCGCTATCTCTATCAAGAGTTGCCCCTGTTGGGATCGGGGTCTTTACGGCGTTATTTTGTGAGCGAAAAACCCGATTCATTTTTCTGGCCGCTGCTGGCCCAGATGCCTCGAAATTGGGTGCAGGAACTCTACGATGCAGTTAATGATGTTGATGAAGAGCTGGCGATTGAAATTGTCGATCGCATTTGTGAAAGTCATCCAACTTTAGCTGAGGCTTTAAAAGATTTGCTTGCCGATTACCGACTTGACAGGATAATGGATATAACTAAATCGAGTTTAAAATAAATGAATAATAGCGCAATTAAAATATTGGTGGTTGACGATCAGCCAAGCAATCTGCGGTTTTTATCCGAGCTGCTAACAGCCCAAGGATATCAAGTTTTTCGAGCTATTTGCGGTCAACTGGCGTTGAATGCTGCGATCGCCCATTGCCCCGATTTAATTTTGCTTGACATTAGAATGCCGGAAATGAACGGTTATGAAGTTTGTCGAAGATTGAAATCAACATCAAAAACTGAACAAATTCCGGTAATTTTTTTGAGCGTATTAGATGATATCAATGATAAATTACAAGCCTTTCAAGTTGGCGGCGCGGACTATATTGCCAAACCATTTCAAGTAGAAGAAGTTTTGGCGCGCATCGACAAGCAAGTATGTTTACAAAAACTCCAACAGCAATTAAAAGAGCAAAACGCTCAACTGCAACAGTCGCAGTCGCTGCTTGCTAGTGTATTAAATAGTTCCTTAGACGTTGTGGCGGCTTATGCCGCCGTCCGCAACAGTCAGAGAGATATTGTCGATTTCCAGTTGCTGTTAGTCAACCGCGCTACCGAAAAAATTTCGGATCGACCATTCAATGAGATAGTCGGCAAATATTTGTTGGCAGAAGATCCCCAAATTCGCAATAGTGGGTTATTTGATTTGTACGTTTCTGTGGTAGAAACAGGAGAAACTGTAGACCAAGAGTTTTTTTATGAAGACGATCGAGATATCAGTGCTTGGCTGCATATTGTGGCGGTGAAATTAAACGACGGTTTGGCGGTGACATTTCGCAATATCACCGATCGCAAACTGGCACAAGAACTGCTGGAAGCAAGTTTAGAAACTCAAACCCGCTATGCTGAAGAGTTAACTCGTTCTAATGCCGAATTAGAACAGTTTGCTTACGTGGCTTCTCACGACTTGCAAGCACCTTTGGGGACGATTACCGGGTATGCTCAACTATTAGAAAGGCGCTGTCATAACCAACTGGATTCCGAAGGGAATAAATTTATCGGCAATATTGTTAATTCTTGCGTGCGGATGCAGACTTTGATTGATGATTTGCTGGAATATTCGCGGGTGAGTCGCAGTCAAAAAAAATTTAATTTGATAGATTGCAATCTGGTTTTTGAGGACGCTCGTGCTAATTTGCAGTTGGCGATTAGCAAAAATCAAGCTTCTGTAACTAGGGGCGATTTGCCGAGGGTAATAGGTGATAGTTTTCAACTACTGCAACTGTTTCAAAATTTAATTGGTAATGCGATTAAGTACCGCAGTAGTGAGCCGCCGCTGGTGATTTTCGGCGTTTCGCGTCAAGAGGATAACTGGGTATTTTCGGTACAGGATAACGGTATTGGGATTGCTAAACAAAACTATCAGCAAATTTTTCAGATTTTTCAGCGCTTGCATACCCAAAAGGAGTATTCGGGAACGGGTATCGGTTTAGCGATTTGTCAAAGAATTGTCGATCGACACGGTGGCCGCCTTTGGGTAGAATCTGAACCCGATCGAGGCTCGACTTTTTATTTTTCTGTTCCTGTACCTAAGTGAATTCAATCGATTCTAGATTTTAGATTAAAGATTTAAGAATTGAAGAAAGCGACCCCACTGATAAATTCCGGGGATGTCGATGAGGATTCGGAGATTTTTTCTTGTTCCACGGATGAATCCGGGGGCTGGGAACCAAATTGCTTGATTGTCACCACTCCTTTACTTAAACTTTAAATATCTTTATTTTTTCTTTACACAAGTGCTTAAAAAGTGTAGCATATTCACTGATGACATCGAGATTAAAATCTATCAATATGAATGTATTATATTCTTTCTCTGGTTTCTGGAGGTACGCTTGGGTTTTTGGTCATTGGGAAAAAGGTAATTGATAATTGGTAATTGCTCTCGGTATACCTGACTTCAAGAGAGAACCGCTATTCCTGCTTATACAACAACTTAAAAATCAACGGTGCACGCCCGACTTGTCAGTTTGTTTGAACTGTATCCAGAGCATCTTGCTTTGAAATGCAGCACTTTCCCTAGTAGTTCGTCCACAAGGATTTGTGATGTATTGACAGTTTGCCGCTTCTCGCACAGACTGGAAAGTGAAATAAGCGCGATCGGCAAAAATTCGCTAAATTATGCAAAGTTGTAAATTGCTGCAACATAAATTCAGTATTTTTAGCCATATTTGCCGGATGATGGCAACAAATGTTTTCCAGGCGATCGAACACCGATTCAAGTCCCGACACCTCACAAAATCCGTTGGTAGTAAGACAAAACCGTGAATAATCAAAAGAAAAAATTTACTATGTTAATAGCCAATGATGACGAGGATACGCGCTTTTTGGTGGAAGAAGCACTGCGAGAAGTTCGAGTATCAATTAGGAGCGAATTTGTGAAAAATGGAGAAGAAGTGCTAGACTATTTGTACCGTCGCGGACGATATGCTGGTAACAGCAATTGGTATCAGCCAGACCTGATTCTTTTGGATCTGAATATGCCGAGGCTTGACGGGCGAGAAGCATTAACTTTAATCAGAGCTGACCCCGACTTGCGACAAATTCCGGTTGTGATCCTAACAACGTCGCACAGCAGCGGAGATATCTTACTTTGCTACCGCTTGGGTGCTAATTCTTTTATATCCAAACCAGTCACTTTTGAAGGATTGGTTGAAGTAATGAAGATTTTATGTCAGTATTGGTTTGAAATCGTTGCACTCCCGCCTCTGGATCTGTAAGCTTTATAGTAGAAGGAAGAAGCAAAAAGGAAAAAGGAAAAAGGAAAATTGTTTTTTCGTGCGGATCTACTTATCGCTCTCAAAACTAAAAAGCTATAGTTGTGCTAACACGTAACAAATCTCTAAAAATTTTGTTGGTTGAGGACGATCTGGCAGATGCGACGCTGATCGAAGACCTTTTAGGGTCATTCAGCGAGTCTCTGTTTTGCCTTCAAACTGTTAAGTCTCTGGAGATAGGACTGGCGTGTCTGGCAGCAGAAAAGTTTGACGCGGTATTATTAGGTTTGTCAGTGTCAGACTGCTTGGGGGGCAGCGAGGCGATCGCCATTTTGAAAGCCCGATCGCCCACAGTGCCAATTTTGGTGCTGACAGATATTAACGATGAAAATACGGCGCTGTCGGTATTGCGATCGGGTGCTCAAGATTGTTTGGTAAAGGGAAGATTTCATAAAACTCTGCTGGTGCGAGCAATCCATTACGTGATCGAACGTCAGCGCATCGAAGAACAACTGCGACAACAAGCTTTCCGAGAGCGACTGTTGGGACAAATGATCCAACATATCCGATCGTCAATAGACGCGACAAGCATTCTGCAAAGTACCGTCACAGAAGTGCGCCAATTTCTCAAAACAGACAGCGTTCTAATTTATCGGTGTCAGGATTCAGTATCTCAATTAGACGATCAAAAAGGTGCGATCGTCGCAGGTGATGGTTTGCCACTCGGTTATATTGAAAACCAAAATATTACTGCTGCTTTGGCGGTTTCATGCTTTGTTTTAGTCGAATCCCAGTCGGTGCAAGCAATAGCAGATGTCAGCGCTACTGGATTGGCTGATAGTTGCCAAGAGTTGCTGACCGATTGTGAAATTTCAGCAATTTTAAGCGTGCCAATTTGGCAATCTGGCGACTGGGAAACGGCAAAAAAAAGACTAGAAGCTACTGTTTTTGAAACAGAAAAAAATCAAGATGTGGCCACAAGTTATATCTCTGGGCCGACTGTTGGCAAACCGCAAGCGCCGGATTCTACGGGTGAAAATCGCAATAATTTGTGGGGAATGCTGACAGCATATAATAATTGCAGCGGTGTCAGGGAATGGCAGCAGTGGGAAATAGATTTTTTACAGCACTTGGCAAATCAAGTAGCGATCGCGATCGAACAATCTCAACTTTATCGCCAGCTAGCAATAGCCAATCAAAAATTGCAGGAACTGGCAACTACTGACGGACTGACAGGCATTGCCAACCGCCGCCAGTTCGATCGCGTTTTAATGCTAGAGTGGCGCAGATTGGCAAGAGAGGAACTGCCGCTGTCTTTAATTATGTTTGACATCGACTTTTTTAAGCCTTACAACGACTTTTACGGGCACCTCCGCGGCGACGATTGTTTGCGCCAAGTTGCGGGGGCGATCGCCCAATCTGTCAAGCGGGCTGGGGATTTAACAGCCCGTTACGGCGGCGAAGAATTTGCCGTAATTTTGCCCAATACCAGCGCCGAAGGGGCAAACATTGTCGCCCGGAAAATCTGCGATCGCATCGCCAGCTTGAAACTGCCGCACGCGCGATCGTCGATCGGCTCCTACGTTACCCTCAGTTGCGGCATTGCGACGGCAATTCCTGCTCCCGATGTATCTCTAGACACGCTAATTCACAGTGCTGACATCGCCCTTTATCAAGCCAAAAACGAAGGCAGAAATCGTATTTGTTATGCCAGCAACAAGCCGGAATCTTCCCCGATTTTGATGTAATTAAGGATCGCGAATTAAATAACTTACAATTTTAATTTTTATTGTGGGACGGGCGGGACGCCCATCCCACAAACTTGTGGAAGTTATTTAATTCTCATTCCTAATCATTGGTAAGATCCTGTTTGATTTTTCACTCAAAACTGACAACTCATACTTCTAAATTCGATCGCACTGGAATCTCAATCAAAAATTCTGCTCCCTCTCCTGGTGTCGAAACACAGCTCAATCGGCCGCCGTGCCGATCGACTACAATCGAGTGAGAAATCGACAATCCCAAGCCAGTACCCTTGCCCACAGGCTTAGTCGTAAAAAACGGGTCAAACAGCCTCGATCGCACCGACTCCGGTATTCCCCCGGCGTTGTCCGTAATAGATACCGCTACGAAGCCCGCAGCAGCCGGATAAGTCCGAATCGCGATCGCGCTGGGATGTCGATCGCACTCCTCGATCGCACGCTGCTTGTCCCGTTCTTCCAAAGCATCGATCGCATTAATCAAAATATTCATAAATACCTGATTCAACTCGCCCGGAAAACATTCAACTTGCGACAATAGCTGGTAATCTTTAACTATCTGAATCGCCGGACGGCTGCTGTGAGATTTCAAGCGATTTTGCAAAATCATCAAAGTGCTGTCAATTCCCTCATGAATGTTGACCGACTTCCCAGCGGATTCATCCAACCTGGAAAAGTTACGCAAGGATTTGACAATCTCGACAATTCGCTCGGTTCCTACCTGCATAGAAGTAAACAATTTCGGGAAATCCTCAGCAATATAATCCAAGTCCATTGCATTAATTTTATCCAACACTTGGGCCGGAGGATCGGGACAGTAATACTGGTAAACTTTAATCAATTCCAGCAAATCTAAAGTATAACTGCGAGCCGGAGTGAGATTGCCGTGAATAAAGCTGACGGGGTTATTAATTTCGTGAGCCACACCAGCAACTAACTGACCCAAACTCACCATTTTTTCATTTTGAACTAGCTGAGCTTGAGTAGTTCTGAGTTTGTTAATAGCTACTTCTAACTCTAGCGCTTTTAGACGTTCTCGCACTTCTGATTTTTGCAAGGCTGACTCTGCTTGTTTGCGATCGCTGATATCTTCAATCACAGCAATTCCGTAACTCGGTTCCCCAAAGCCGTCCCGCACTAAAGATACAGTCACATTAGCCCAAACAAATGAACCGTCTTTGCGAACAAAGCGTTTTTCAATTGAATAATTAAAAATTTCCCCAGCTAATAGTCGCTCGCCAGACTCGACATCTCCTGCTACATCTTCCGGGTGTGAAATGCCCCAAACATTTTGCAGTTTTAGTTCCAATTCCGAGTATCCGACAATCTTGCAAAAGCCTTGATTGACATTTAAAAAACCACCGTCGGGCGATACTTTGACAATGCCGATTGCCGCTTGTTCAAACACAGCTCGAAATCGCTGTTCGCTTTCTTGCAAAGCAATTTCGGCTTGTTTGCGATCGGTAATATCGATTTCCGTGCCAAACAGCCGCACCACCTGACCCAACTCATTTTTAACAGCTTGTGTTTTACAATTAACGTGCTTGATTTCTCCTGATGGAAAATAGATGCGGTGGTCGATGTCGAAAGCTATCCCTTCAGTCACTGCCTTTTCCAAAGCTTGTGCAACCCTTTCTCGGTCATCATGATGAATTTGCTCTAAAATTTCTTTCATTGTCGGCGACCAATTCAATTCTCGACCGTAAACTCGAAACACTTCCTCCGACCAATTAACAATTCCGGTCTCAATATCGAATTCCCAATTTCCCATCCTGGCAATTCTTTGTGCGTATTGTAACTGGTCGGTAAGTTGTTGTAGAGATGCAATTAACTGTGTTTTTTCGGCTTCTGCTGCAACGCGGGTGTTGATATCTTTATGAGTGCCTGTCATCCGCAATGGCGCACCCCATTCGTCGTACTCGACTACCTTTCCCATCGCCATAATCCACTGCCAATTCCCGGCTTTGTTAAGCATCCGACATTCAAATTCATAGATATCGGTGCGACCTTCAAAACAGGAATTTAAGGATGCCATTACCTTCAGTCGGTCTTCGGGATGCAGCAATTTTTCCAAACCTTGCACGTTATTTTCAACCTCAGTTTCTGCGTAACCGAGCATTGATTTCCAATGCGAGTCGAAATAAGTTTCGCCAGTGGCTATATTCCAATCCCACAGTCCCAAGGAGCTACCTGAAACTGCCAACTGCAATCGCTCTTGACTGAATTTCAATGCGGATTCGGCACGTTTTATTTCTGTGAGGTCGGCAATAATTGCCATCATTCCTATTGGTTGACTGGCGCTATTTTTAATGCAGTCAGCTCGCAATTGAGTTTCTATAATTTCGCCATTTTTAGCTTTTAGTTCAATTTCAGTGTTCCAGGATAAACCTTTCCGCAGCACCTTAAATAACTTTCTCAACTCTTGAGATTTGGCGTACATTACTCCCGGGCCACCCGCATTATTTAGTTCTTCAACTGTATAGCCGTAACGCTGAATAAATGCTTGATTGTGATAAATTGAATAGCCGTCTAAATCTGCGATCGCGATCGCATCACTAGCGCCGTCTACAGCCTGAGTTACCAAGCACAGAGTCAGTTCGGCTTGTTTGCGATCGGTAATATCAAAAATCGCTGCATCCAGCCACAAAACCAACCCTTCTCGATCGTAAGTCGCCCGGCCTCTTTCCGACACCCACCGCACCGCGCCGTCAGCCCGCACAATCCGGTATTCTACATAATACGGTTGTTTGGAGTCTACCGCTGCTCTGCGGAGTCGATCGAGCTTTTCCCTGTCTGCCTTATGGACAATGCTCGCCAAACTCAAGCGATTGTTGTGCAGAAAATCCGCAGCCCGATAGCCGCTAATTGCCTCAATTTCATCGCTAACAAACACCAGAGTCCAATCAGCATCGTACAAACTGCGGCAGATAGCACCGGGAATATTCTCAATTAGCGATCGAAATCTGGCTTCGCTCTCCCGCAAAGCCGCTTCAGTCTGTTTTAAATCAGTAATATCCAGTATCATGCCTTCCCAAACAATATCCCCTTCCTGCCCTCTTGCTGTCGGAAAATCCACTCGTTCCGGTCTCGAAACCCCTCGCATCCACTTAACTTTTCCAGAGGGCAAAATCGCGCGCCATTCCTGCTGCCAGGGCTGGATATTTGCCGCAGAAACAGCAATTGATTCGTAAATTTTTGCCCGGTCATCTAGATGAATACAACTGAACATAAGTTCGTGATCCTGCTGAATATCTTCCGGTTCCAATTCATATAAATCGCGGCAGCCGGAAGAAACGTAAGGAAAAGATATTTTGCCGTCGCTTGAAAGTCGGAATTGATAAATTATTCCTGGCAAATTGGCAGCAAGTTTTTGTAGTCTAGTTTCAGTTTCTTGCAGCGCTAATTGTTTCCACTTATCCTGAGTAATATCTCGAATTATCCCGACCAGAACCTTACTGCCGTCGGTATTTTCAAAGACAGTTTTTTTAGAAAACAGAACGTGCTTTGCACCGCCCGCATCCGTAAAAAATTCCTCAGTCTCGCTTTCTTCCCCCGTCCTAAACACTTGTTCGTCTTTCTCCCAAAAAAAATCAGCTTCTTCTTTGGGGAAAAACTCATAATCCGACATACCTAGCAGTTCCTCGCGATGCTTGCCGAGCAGCTTGCAACAAGCATCATTTAACAGTATCCAGCGGTGCTGTTCGTCCTTAACAAAAATTGGGTCAGCAACTGCATCTGTCTCTTATACACATCT
>PVWI01000439.1 GCA_003003725.1 filamentous cyanobacterium Phorm 6
AATCCTAAAGGACTTATAGTGATGAGATATTGGAACATAGCTGCCATCCCACATTTATTAGGTCACTAATCCAGTAAATAATTTGTTTGGATTTTACTGGATTTGGGTAATCGCCGACGATGTGCTTCCAGTTTTTTTCTAAGTTCTTATCGTCTTGAAAGTAAAGTTGAAAAAGAGCTAAAGCTAATTCATCATCTAGAGTGTTTTCCTTGGGATTAAAACTAATAGCATGACGATTTTTGAGATGAGCTAAATCTTTGTAAATATGACTCCAGTTTGGCTTTTGATCCCAGCTTTTGCCGTCCCGGTCTTTGTATTGTTTGAGAATGTGCAAATAATCCCAAGGACAAGTCCACTGCACGTATTGACCGCTGTTAAAAACTACTCGAATTGTAACGCGATCGCGCCCCAAACTTTTCGCCTGTTTTTCAGCTTCTCGACAGTGTTGAAGAATATCTCGCTGCGGCACCCTATGACCAGCCCAAACAAAACCAACACTTAGGTTAATATCCTGTCCGTGCTTTTTCCATTCATCGGACAATCCCATTAACCATTCTAATGCCTCTATAGGTTCTGGGGGCTTTTCGGGTTTGCTGCTGTAAATTATTCCCAAGAAATCATCGCCACCTGCATAAACAACTCGCCCTTTATCTTCAGGGAAATTCTCCATAAACTCCTTTCCCCAAGCCCGCATGGCTTCGCTGAACTTTTTTAGACCTTCATCTCCTTCTTTTTGAGCAATATCCTGAAGTTTTTTGCCAACTCGGTCGCCATCTCCCATAAACCAACCAGTCCACTGTCCTACTCCCTCTTTCGGCATCCTAATCAAATCGCTAAATCCTGTTTCATTCCCCTTATTTTGCAGAGTTTCCATGCCGAGACTCTTAGCAATATCTTCGCGGGTGACTAATCGCTTGACTAACTCAGGAATGCTCAATCTTTCATTAGGTGCAAGAAATTTTCCTTCGGGTTTGCCATCTGGGGGAAGATTTTCTAAGACACAGGAAAGACGTTGATAGAAATCCTTAAGTTCAGCTTTTTCTGTATCGGATAGCTGCCGCCCTGGTTCTCGATGTTCTAAACCTAAACGCGGCCAGGCGATCGCATCCGTGCCAGTCAAACTCGAACTGTCGCCAATCCAGTTAATTGCCGTCCAATCGCGACGCAATTTGCGAGTTTCTAAATTCTTCATCGCAGATTCTATCGAATCTCCGTGTCCCCAAAATATCTCCCAAGTGTATAAACCCCATCGCATCCACTCTAGCTGCCAAAAGTATTCTTCTTTAGGAGGTACTTCTCGTTCTATCCAAACTCGACATTCATTTAATATTTCTTGCCATGACTTCTGAAGAGTATTTGTCACGTCATTCCTGGAAAATTCCCCTTTTCCTTTCAGAAGTATCCGATTGGGCATTCCTTTCTGGATGTTCGGGGAACCGGGAGAAATGACATTTAAACCTGATTTTTCGGCTTCCTTTACTAGCTTGTAACTCAGATAAGACAGAATCAGTGAAGCCCCAAATAAATCTCGGAGTTTGCGGGATTTCTCGATAAAGCCTTGAACGGGGGCAAAGGCGATCGCGGTATATGCAGACATAGGTTCAATTTTAAAGCGGGCAATGCCCACATGAATGCTGCTGGTAGTGTCTCAAGTAGCCAACTGCTTCAGTCCTACTCAACTTAGTATATCAGCCGAGCCAGCTTCACGTCTTCAAATTCACAATATTTATCAAATGTATTTCAAAGTACAAAACTCTGCAAATAATAGTTTCCAGCTATTTATAAATTTTTATGTCAATATTGTCTTTTACTTGAAATTTCAGCAATTTACTGATAGCAACCCATCATGGCCAAAAAACCAACCCCTCACCCCTACGCCGACAAACTAACGTTCGATCGCATCATGCTCCTCATCGCCACATTAGTAAATTATCCCGGAATCGGACACTCCGACACCGAAACATCCGACACTAAATATCACGATGCCTTGCTAGAAGTTCAATCTCAATTACAGAAAATTGCCGCCGAATTCAGCATCGAATTTCCCGAAAACTATCCCGCAACTCCCACAATTCGCAAAGACTTAGAAACTTTGCGACACTACGGAATCCTCGACAAACGAATGTATCGCTTCGGATATTATCTCGGTACCGGCGCAATGAATCGAGAAGAACTGCAAGTCGCATTTCAAGCGATCGCATCTCAAGCAAAATATCAGGGAAATGCCCAAGCGCGACGAATTTGTGAAAAACTCACTAAACTGTTGCGCGGATTAGATATCGAACTCAAAGGCAAATTGTTTTATCCGGTTCGCGAACACCTGAATCGTGCGATTATTTACACCGATCCTGTCGAAATGCTCGATCGCCAAGAACATCGCAAAACCCTATTTCACAAACTAGACATCGTAGAAACAGCCATAGTTCAAGGCCAGGCGATCGAACTTTACCGCCAAAACGATTATTACGGCAAAAGCAATGTCGGTTTCCGGCAAATCTGGCCCCTGCAACTGATCTATCACGATATCGCCTGGTACCTGATTTGCGAGTATTGCGACAACGGACACTTGAGCGTAGAACGGGTGAATCGCTTTACCGACTACTGCGAAATTATTGATTTAGAAGGGCGTGGTTTAGCCGCACAGCAACAAAGTCTGAAAATAGCTCACAAATTGTTAAAAAACGGCTGGGGGCTGTTCTTGGGCAATCCAGAGCAACAGCAGGCAGAATTGGAGGGAACGCTGAAGTTGGAAAAAGTGAAGGTGCGGTTTTTTCAGAAAGTGGTTGGATTTATTTTAGAGGGCGATCGGCGACATCCGCGACAAAAAAAGATTCAGGAAGGGCCGAGGGATAGTTTTGGTAATCTGCTTTATGTGGATTATCGGATCGATTTGCCCGATCGCTCTTTAAACGAATTCAGCCTCTGGGTAAACAAACACATGGAAAACGTACAAGTGATGTGGCCGCCCAGTTTGGTAGAAAAACACCGACAAGCAGCGAGAGATTTGAGCGCGAGATATAGCTTGTAATATCAATTGCGGTGGCACCGGAATGATTTAACCGCAGAGGACACAGAGAACGCAGAGGAAGAATAGTTAATTATCACTTGTCATTGTTTCGCTGTACAGCCGTTCTATTTTTAACGCGGTTTCCACTCTTTGATACTCCGCCTCAACCTCTTCTAAAAGCGCGCAGGAATTCGCAGGTAAAGGCTGGTTAGCCTCTGTTCCGATGCGGCCCATGATTTCGAGTTCCTCGCACAGCTCAAACAAGCGAAAAGCACCGAGAGTACCGCTAATCGACTTCAAAGAGTGAGCCGATCGCCGCAAAGCCAGCGGATCGGTGTTGCTCAGGGCCACAGAGATGCCTCGCAGCAGTTGGGGAGCTGTTTCGAGGTAAATGTCGATCACCTCCTCCAAAGCTTCCACATCTCGCAATCCTTCTATAATCTTGGGATTCAGGCAATCGCCAGTTTCTGGTAAACTTTCTGACAAAGCCCGATCGACATTTGATTCACTCCATCCGACGACTGCCGACGAATTGGGAATTATCACTTGTTGATTTCCTGCAACAGCCCCATTCGATCGCGATTTACACGCACTCAAAGCTCGTACCAACTCCTCAATGG
>PVWI01000440.1 GCA_003003725.1 filamentous cyanobacterium Phorm 6
CTCCCCTTCTGGGGTTGGGGGGGGTCTGAGATGGTTTGGGAATAAACCGAATAATAGTTTTGTTAAATCGCGCCGAATTTTCGTAGCGATAGGCATCTTCGATGGTTTTAGACAGGGTTTCGGTGTTGATTGGCGGGGTGTTTGGCGCTGGTTTGTGTTGAATGGCGATCGCACTTTTAATTTGTTGTCCGCCAACTGCATTTTCCGCCACAGCCGGAGTAATTGCTAGTTCTTTAATTACGGTATTGGGAAACCATTTCAGCTTACCATTGCCTTTTTTGGCAGCATCCTGCAAGATGCCAAATAAAATTTTGTGGCCGTCGTAGGGCATGAAACAGGAATAGCTAACCCAACAGCCGCCGGGATTTAGCCTTCCGTAATGTTCTTTGATTCGCTGCCGCAATTCTAGGTAGCCGCGGGGGTAAAATAAGAGCGATCGCTGAGTGTCTCTTTCATCGAGTGCGGAGGTTCCCTGGGAGGAAATCTGACCGCCTACCCAGTCAGTAATTTCCGTGATGCAAACGGTGCGCCCTGCCAGCAAACCTTCGTAGGCGGTAGCCGCACCTGCAAGCCCGCCGCCTGCTACGAGAATGTCGCAAGTTTCCTCTTTGTCGGGATTGCGAGTCGGTGCGGCCAATGTTGGGGTAATAACTGAGATTGAGGTAATTAGGCTGAGGGTGAAGGTGACGAGCGATCGACCTTTGAGCGAAAACATATACTTAGGAAGTTTCATCGGAGACTGTGGAATTAATTTTGACATCAGCAAAAAACACTCATCGCATTTAAATGTTTATTTTGCACTATACTGGTATTTCGCGGTGCAGTCAGGGCAAACTTTTTTATATAAGAGGCATTAATAGCAGTAACAACTATTGAATAGCCGAATCAACTTTATGCTAAAAATCGTCAATTTTTTTAGGTCATTGATTCCTTTTGAGAGTTTAACAATTACGACAAGTCTAACTTTTTCGGAAGTTTTACGGAGGTTGGACGAAGTTGTCACTACTCCCAAACCTTTTAGAATAACTCTACCCTTCGGCCCGCCACCTGTCAAACCTTATGAAGGAACAATTTCTGGGAAGACATTCAGAATCAATCGCATCATCACCGGCCGCAATTCATTTATCCCAATTATCAAAGGAGATATCCATTCTCAACCGTTCGGTTGTTCCATCAAAATTAGGATGAGTTTACATGAAATAGTCCTAGCATTTATGCTTCTTTGGCTGTGGACAACTGGCAGTATTGGAATGTTTGCTTTATTTGCTTGGTTCGTAGAACCCTCCGTGGGGCCAATATTTTTACCGATCCTAGGAATGTTTATTTTCGGCTGGCTTTTGTGCTTAATTCCTTTTAAAATAGAAGCAAAAGTAGCTACAAAATTTTTATCAATTTTGTTGACATAAAGATCGGACGTACGGTTGAAACCGCGTCTATACAAACTCTCACGTGCCTCCGCAGGTTGAAGAGTATAAAATTTAAAATAATCCGCGTTAATCCGCGTTCATCTGCGGTTAAAAACTCCAAATTTATGCGTCAAAACCAACTCAAACAAAAACTCAAACAAGGTGAAACAGTCCTCGGTTTATTTATGAACTGTGCCTATCCCGCATTTATGGAAATCTGCGGTCACGCTGGATTCGACTTCGCTGTGATCGACATGGAACATGGCCCGCTGCACCCGCTTGCTGCTGAAGATTTGTGTCGCGCCGCCGACTGTACCGGAATTGCACCCATCGTCCGCGTCCGCAAAAACGACGGGCCACAGATTCAACGAGCTCTCGACATCGGCAGTGCAGGCGTTCAAGTACCTCAAATTGAAAGCAAAATTGATGCCGAAATCGCTGTCAAAAGCGCTAAATACAGTCCTCTGGGCACGCGGGGTCTTTCCTTCGCTACGCGGGCCGGACGTTACACTGCTGCGGGCGTTGATATCACGGACAAACTCAACGAAGAATCCTTAGTTGTGATTCATGTCGAAGGCAAAGGTGGCATCGACAACCTGGCAGAAATTGTAACTGTACCTCAAGTTGACGTGATTTTTCTGGGGCCTTACGATCTGTCACAGTCGATCGGCATTCCGGGCCAAGTTCGCGATCCCCGAGTCATCGACATGATGCAAGACGCCGTGCAAACCATCCGCAGTGCAGGGAAAGCAGCGGGTACTTTTGCCGAAAACCCCGAAATCGCCAAGCAGTGGATTGATGCTGGCGTTCAGTATGTCGCACTTGGGGCCGATGTTGCCGTCTTCCTGCGCGCCTGTCAGTCGCTGGTGAAAGCGGTGCGGAATTAAGCTGCTAAGTAAATCCACCTAATTAAACGTCAAATACCGATCGCTAAAAAGCTTGCTGTGTATGTCTTCTTCCTTCTTCCTTCTTCCCTCTTCCCTCTTCCTTCTTCCTTCTTCCTTCTTCCTTCTTTACGATATCTTTGCAAATTTTGTAGTGTCTTTTACCACCGGTGCAAAAAACCTGAGCTAGACTAGAAATATACACCTCCTTAAGGCAAAACTGGGGAGGGGAGCAAGGCTTCAGGGAGAATAATCTATGAAAACTGTATTAGAATCCATTCAATTGGACTATGCTTTCATGTTTACTTTCAAAAAAGTAAACTCGATTAAGCTCGAAGGTTTCCAGCCATTTTTTGACGATATGCCGATCGATCCTTATGTAAAAGGAAAGTATCGTTCTCGAAGATTGTCGCGGTTTATCGTCAACGGGAACGAGTTAGTTAAGTTACCTCACGGCTATTTGTTTCAAAGCAAAACATATAATCCCATAGCGGGTGATATCAGGCGGGAATTTGCCGAATTGGACGATCGGCTAATTGCCCTCGATAATTTCAAACAAATGATTTTTGCTTTTTTCGATTCTTGCAAAATTCACCCGGAAGCTGAAATCGGCATCCATCAGATCAGGACGACTTGTTCGCCCCACAATTTTGGCAACCCCGCACCAGAAGGCATTCACCAAGACGGTACTGATTTTATCGGCATCTTCTCGGTTGACAGAACCAATATAGTCGGCGGAGAAACGCAGTTGTACTTGGCTAAAAAAGAGAAGCCTGTGTTTAATAAAGTCCTGCATCCGGGGGAATTGCTATTAGTTAACGACCATGAGTTCTTTCACTTTACTACGCCAATTAAACCGGAATTTGAAGGCGTGGGGACAAGAGATGTGTTTGTGCTGACATCTCCGAGTTTGCTTTGTGATTGAGTAGATTTGGGCGATCGGGCGATCGCCCCTCAATCAATTTTAGATTTTAGATTTTGGATTTGGGATTTGGGATTATTCAAATTCGTAAGTCCTGGCATATATATAGTGGACATACTTTTGCGCTCCTAATGCCCAATGCTCTTCGGCCCGATGCTCTTCGGCCCGATGCCCGTAGACTATATATAATCCCAGCTTATGACTTTCATCAGTTCTACTGTCGCCAAACCCCTTTACAAAGCTTAGTAATACCGTTAATAATAGAAACATCATCAGAACATTGACAACCAAATACAGCAATCATAAAACCATGACAGCAACTTTACAGCAGCGCGAAAGCGCCAATCTGTGGTCGCAGTTTTGTAACTGGGTCACCAGCACCGACAACCGCATTTA
>PVWI01000441.1 GCA_003003725.1 filamentous cyanobacterium Phorm 6
ATCCTTCAAATCCTTCTGCATTCAAACTACCCATAAAGAGCATTGGTGCAATTAAGTCCTTCTTTCCTTTTCTTCTTGCTGCTACTAAATTTTCTCTTTTCCCCCGTTTTCCTGGTCTTTCGCCATAGACTTTCTTTCCTCTTTTGGCCCAGGCACAAACAGAACCTTCAAATTCCTCAAATCCTGACTCATCAATGAATACAAGACTTTTGCTGCCATAAACTTTAATTAATTCTCTCAGATTTCTGTAATATTTCATTCTTTCTTCTCGATTTCTTTCTTTATAGCGAAGTTCTTTTTTTTTTGGTAATTTTCAGTTTTTTTAAGGCATAGCAGATGGCACTCGGTCTGACCGAGAAAGTTTTTGCTCTTTCTACTAATCTTGCTGAGCGGATTTTTTTCAACATATTTTTTGAGTGCTTCCCAATCTAGCTTTCGTTGACGGTGGTTGACCTGAGTTGGTCGAAGGTCTTCCCTACCGGTTGCATCTATAAATTGTTGCTCTTCCTACCTTAAATATGGCGGCAGCTTTCGTTGTACTCCCTCCATTTTCCACATAATCGACTACTTTTTGTCTTAGGTCTAGACTGTAAGCCATTTTTTTCTAATTAACTCTTTTTATCGATTTTATCATGATCTTACCTCTGTCTCACATTTATGTGAAATGACTATATATCTTTCCACCCACCTGCTTTTCGCCCAGGAAAGCATAGTGGTAACATCGACAAGCTTGCTTCCATTCCAATGCTGTTCAAGAATACCCCAACAACGCTCTATGGGATTGTACTTACTATGGTAAGGAGCATAGTAAAGTAACTGAATTGGTGTTTTGGTCTGGTCAACAAACTCAACTATGCTATTTAAGAATTGAGTTCGGATACCGCTAATTTCGGGACCATTATCAATTTTTATTTGGCTCAGTTCGGTATGATTTTGTTGTTCTGGTGTAATTGTGTTCCACCACTCAATCAGGCAGGGCGAACGCATCTAAATTTTATGTTAACAGAATATGGTATCCTGGAGAATAATTCTTAACTACCTAAAAAACATTTAATTAGAGTTTATCAGGGAGCATCTCAATTAAGTAATAAGTATAAACACTCAGGCAAAGGCGAGATTAAGATAAGCACAACGATGCTTTAGTACCTGAGATATATTCTCTCGTTTCCACTGAGTACCCGACAATTTCAGACGCAAACCTAGCCGTTTAATCGTAGATTCTACAGACCCCGAACCAATCGTAATCCCTTCTACTTGAAACTTCTGATAATTTGGTAACCGCAGCCGATGTCGGTGTAAGTAAGCAATAAAGTTTTGAGCTTGAACTCCATCCCAATCGGCAAAAGCTGCTATTGCTGTAGCTATCTTACCATGCCAAAGATGTGTCTCTACTGTCCGTAAACGTTGATTGGAACCACCAACTTTATATAAATTCTCCTTGAGATGATACCAATCTAGAATTTCACATCGTTGTTCGGGAGTGCCAATCTTATCCATTAGATTCCATACTCCAGGGTGTCCATCACCTAAGCAGGTAATTATCTTGGCCAAGGGTTGCCGATTCAGCCAATCCACTACTTACCTCATTCTCTTGCCAGAAAGCAGCACATCCTTGGTCTTGAAGACTAACAGCCTTGTAGTCTCGCCACTCACTAGCTTCTCCTTTGGGGGTGCGTAATCTTACTTTTCCTCCGTCTATACTGATGGTTGTCACCTCCTCTTTTACCTCTAGGTCTCTAAATTCCCACCGATGTACTAATCTCTGTTGCGTACTGTGGGAAACTTTCATTCCTGTCAGCACTTCTAGGTCTCTGGAGGCATTGGCATAGGAGACATTGGCACTCAGCAGCAAACAACTTTTTTCGAGCTGTGGACTCAGCCTTGTCTGTGGCCGTAATCCTAGTTTTTGTTTTTGTTTTTGTTTTTCACTGACTTGCCAGGTTCCTAGACAGGTTTGGATTGCTCTTTTCCTTCCGGCTTCTGTTTTGCTGCTCTGGCTCAAAAAAAAATCCGATCTGGGGAGCAACTTCTTGCAAAATGTGGTCTCTGACGGCTAGTTCAATGCTGGCAAAGTCTTGCAGTTGTTCGCCCTGGTGTATTCTTGAACAGGATGGCGGATGCCGTTTCTAGACATTTTTTCAGTTCTTGAGTTTCTGCTGGTGTCATGGTTTTCTCGGACGTAGGTTTGTTTCTATATTTTACACATCTCTTTTTTAAGTATTTCTACTTATTGCCTAATTGAGATGCTCCCGTTTATCATTATGAAACTCAAACCTAAAATTACCATTGCCGATCATTTTGCCGACTTAGAAGATCCAAGGATTGAGCGGACGAGACACCATCAATTAATTGATATTATCACGATCTCAATTTGTGCAGTAATTTGCGGTGCTGATACATGGGTGGATATCGAAAGTTACGGGCGAGCTAAACACGAATGGTTAAAGAAAATTTTAGAATTACCGAATGGAATACCATCACATGACACAATTGCGCGAGTATTTTCTCGTCTCAAACCGGAGCAGTTTCAGAAATATTTTTTGAGTTGGATTCAATCTATTAGCTGCTTCAATCCAGGAGAAGTAATCGCAATTGATGGGAAAACTCTTCGCCATTCTTACGATCTGGGAGGAGATAAAAAAGCGATTCACATGGTCAGTGCTTGGGCTACCAGTCAAAGATTAGTTTTAGGGCAAGTTAAAGTTAACAAAAAACCCAATGAAATCACAGCAATTCCGGCTTTACTCAAAGTATTAGAATTAAACGGAAGCATTGTCACCATTGATGTGATGGGCTGTCAGAGGTCAATTGTGAAGTCAATTGTCGAACAGGGAGGAGACTACGTTATCACCTTAAAAAAGAACCAGCCATCCCTGTATGCCAGAGTAGAGGAGTTGTTTAAACAAGCAATTAGACAAGTATTTTCTGGCTTTACACATACAGTTTATTCGCCCAAACAAGAGAATAATCACGGTCGCTCAGAAATCCGTAATCACTTAATGTTAAGTGATATCAAAGAGCTGATTGACCCAGACAATCAATGGGAGAAACTTCAGAGTATAGGTATGATAGAATCGGTGCGAATGGTGAAGGGGAAAACAACTATCGAAATTCGTTATTACATTAGTAGTTTACCAAATAATGCTCTCTCATCTTGGTGAATCAGTCCGCAGCCATTGGGGGATAGAAAATTCTTTACATTGGGTATTAGATGTGGGTTTTCGCGAAGATGATTGTCGGATCAGGAAAGACAATGCTCCGCAAAACTTTGCTATTCTTAGACACATCTCATTAAATCTTTTGAATCAAGAAAAAACCTCAAAAACTGGAGCAAAAAATAAGCGACTTCGAGCCGGGTGGGATGACGAGTATTTGACTAAAATCCTCGCTGTTTCAGTCAACTAAATTCTCACAAACAACTCATTGCTAACTATTATACAACTTGTAAACAGTGGTTGTAAGCTTTTTATTGTCTCAAAAATTGCAGCAAGTAAAATTCACCATTAATCCATTACTCACAAGTTAAGGCAAAAACACTATTGTCAATGAGTAATTGTACTCATTATTTACCTGTTTAACCAATTAAAATATGACTCCATTTGTTCC
>PVWI01000442.1 GCA_003003725.1 filamentous cyanobacterium Phorm 6
GGGCATTGGGCATGGGGCAATTAATCTGCCTGCTGACTACTGACTGCTGACTACTGACTACTGACTAATGACTACTGACTAATGACTAATGACTAATGACTAATGACTAATGACTAATGACTAATGACTATTTTTGCCTTCTCTCGTCCAACCACTGCTGCAAAATCAGGGCTGCTGCTTTACGATCGATCGAACCCTTATTTTGCGACACCGAAATTCCTGCGGTTTTCATCAATTCCTCGGCCTCAACCGAAGTCAGGCGCTCGTCCGCGTATTCTAGAGGGAGCTCTAAAGCGGCGGCGATGCGACGGGCATATTTCTGCACTTGTCGAGCTTGATCGCCCAATTCTCCGCTCAGGGAGTAGGGCAAGCCTGCAACTAAAATTTGCACTCTCCGTTCTCGGACGAGCTCTCTGAGATAAGCTACGTCTCGCTCGAAGGACGATCGTACTAGAGTAGTAATCCCCGTAGCTATTAAACCAGTACCGTCACACCCGGCGAGCCCGACTCGTTTGAGGCCGATATCTAGTCCGAGGGCAGAAATCCATAATTTATCGTTGGACATTATCAATTAATCAATTTTAGATTTTAGATTTACTGTTTTTCCACGGGAATAATTATGATTTAACGAACAGCGTTGGCGCAGCCTGCGCGAAGCGCTTAGACGCAAAAAACGCGAAGGAAGAAGGAAAGAAGTTGAGTTTCTTGGGTTTGTAGTGAGGACTTTAGTCCGCATAAAGAAGAGGACTAAAGTCCTCACTACAAACCTTTAATTGAGCGGACATTATATCAGGAATTAAGTCTTATTCTGGCGATTCGCTGTCGATCGGCAATTCCGGCAAATTCAGAGGCAAAATGCTGCTGCTATCTGTTGCTACTGATTCGGAATTTTGGAATTTCAAGGGGTTAATTTGATTAGCTTGACCGTTTCCTGAGTCCACCAAAAAGGGTTTAATTTCCGAGGAAACTGGCCCTGTTGTAACTTCGCCAGTCATCGGGCCGAGCCAGGACATTCGGCCTGGTACGGGTTTGCGAGTTGGCTGGAAGCTTTGCAGCATTTCTGATAGCTGGAGTCCTTCGAGTGAGACTAACTTGGACTCCCGCAATTTGTGCCATACCGATCGCGACATCAGCAAACTGTGTTCCAAGCGCACGGCTCCAAATTGCTCTAAATAAGCTTCCCGTTCCGGTTGATAGTCGGCGGAAGCTAGTTGCAGGCTTTGAACTGGGAAGTCTTGAACGAGGCGCGCCATTTGGGACAGCAGTTCGGGATACAGCCAAGTGTAGGCCGGGTGTACTGTCAACTGGGCGACGTGGGGCTGTTGGCCGTTGCGGGATAGTTGCACCTGAAAATAGCCGATCGCGGCTTTGCGCTGCGGTTCAAATACGTAGGCGCTGACTACCTCTGTTTTGCTCAGCCATTGTTTGACACCTTCAAACAAAGCGCCGAAAAAACTGGTTTTGAAATCTTGAATGTGCCGATCGAATACTTGACGCACCAGCGGCGGCATGGATGCGGTATCGAGTTGATACAGCAATTGAGCGTCCGCGTTGCTTACGGGCAGCAGGTTGGGCAAATCTGGTGTCGCACAGGCCATTTCTTGCAGGCGTTCTGGGGCGATCGACCAATAAGTCATCTGGGCCAAAGGCTGGAACCCGTTCTGGCGGTACAAAGCCAAAGAATTTTTATCGCCGACATTCACCTCTAGCAGCCACGTCCGCGCCTCCCAGACTGCCTCGAAGCAGTACCGCATCAGCATCGAACCAATGCCTTTGCTGCGGGCTTCTGGGTCTACTCCGACGCGATCGATCCGCCAAGTGCTGCGCGTGCGGTTGAAAGGAGAAATCTGAATGATGCCCTTAACTTTCCCCTGTTCTTCGGCAACGTGGGCCCGAAACAGGGATTGACAAGGGTTGGGAAACAAGCTAAGCAGCTTTAGCATTCCGTACCAGCGACGAATCTGCTGCAATTTTTTACCTAGTACCAAGTCGCAGCTTGCACCCTTGCGTTTTTCTGGTTGTTCGGCTGTTTCCGCGCACAGTTGTTCCATCGCCTCGATGTCGCGGTACTGAAACGGGCGAATCACAACCTGGTTTTGGTTTTGAGAGGGAAATGAAGTCATATATAAATTCTCAGGTGAGGTATAAATTGATTATTGATTATTGGTTATTGGTTATTGGTTATTGGTTATTGGTTATTGGTTATTGGTTATTGGTTATTGGTTGGCGAGTTCCTCACGAAACTTGAGAACCGTGATAGCACGAAACCGGACAATGAAAATCAAAAAATCAAATATGTTTAAGAAAGGGGAAGAGTTAGGGAAGTTTTGAGTTTTTATTTCAAAACTTAGAGATTTGAATTCTTCACCCTTTCTTAGTCGAGCGAAAATTAAAAATTTCAAATCGTGTTTTTGAATTTTCAATTTTCATTTTTCAATTCAAGATTTTTGTGGCAGAGGTCGAATTAAAACGACCGGTGTTCGCTCGTCAGCATTCCCGGCGGGGTTGCTGCGTAAGGCTTGCTCTAAAAATGTTACCGATAAATCGGAGGTCGCTGCTAATATCTTAACTGCTTTCAAGTCATTAGCGTCTACGATCGCCGCCGCAAGTCCGGTTTCTCGTTGAATTTGTTCTACAACTTGCTGGGGATTGTCCGGGCCTAGGACAATAAATTGGTCGAAGGGAGGCAGAGTCCCGGTAACGTCGTCGATTAGCCTTGCTTGTTCCCCTGCTAGTTGGTAAAAGACTCCCGGTTTACCCAATATTTTAGCTGCAGAGCCGATCGCAAATGCTGCGACTACGCGCCAAGGCCCCACTACATCCACCAAAGTTTGCATTCCGCAAGCCGTGGCCAAACTCGACATCGGCAAGAAAAACAAACAAACTCGCTTTGCTACCCATCCGGGTTTAACTTCGCTGGGATGGTGGTAGCGTCCCTGCATCAAAGCTAGGGGAGTTTCTGCAAGGGCGACAATATCGCCTTTCTGGGCGCGCGGCAAAACGTAACGCTTGACAATTTCGACGGGATCGTCTAGTTCTGCCAGTATGTGAGTGCGAATCGGCAAGACTTCGGCAACTCCGACATTGCGGGCGACGGGTACGGTGTCCGAGTTGGGAAATTGCAGCGGGACTACTACGTTGCGGATTTTGGGGATGCGCCCGCCTGGGCCGTAGGTGACGAAATGTATTTGCACCCAAGCTGACTGCAATTTGGTTAAATCTTGCCCTTGAATGTCTACAGAAACTTTGATTTTGGTATTTTGTTGGGCTTTAACAATATAGCCGAACCAGTAATCGTCCGATCGGGCTTTTGCGTCTTTGTGACAAGGAATCACTTTTGTTTGGAAAGTCACGCCATCCAAACTTGCGTCTGACAGCAGTTTCACCTGTGCGCGCACTTCCGGCAACATCACCTCGAACCGCTGTGTCAGGTTGCGGAATTCCATTTCCCCGACTAAAAGATAGCGATTGGGTTCGTTTATGGCTAAGTGCCATTCTCCGGCTGTAAGTTCTAGTTTATTTGCACTCCCAGTCCGGCGATAGTTCAACTCTAGGCCCAATCCGCCCAATGCTAGCAGCGAACCTGCTGCTGCGATTCCTG
>PVWI01000110.1:0-940 GCA_003003725.1 filamentous cyanobacterium Phorm 6
TGCGCGCCCTTGCTGTCGGTAAAAATGCCGACTTTTTCGTGAAACATATGCTGGCGATCGAGTAAACTTTCACTATCTACAGGTAAGCCGTTAGACTTGAGGGGAACGGCAATTTTAATATCGAGATAACTGTTTTGAATCAGCCAACTGAGGACTTCAAAATGTTTGAGTTGGGCGAAGGTTTTGGGCGGCTGCAAATCGGCATCAAGGCGAATGGTAACAGCATCTCGCAGGGCGTAACCTTGTTGGATAGCTTGCAAATCTTGCGGGCTAAACTGACAGCCCATGATTAACCGCATCTGCCCGCAATTGTGCAGCATCGCGCCCAATCCCTGCGCGACTTTGCTGAGGATAGCGCTGTTGAAAAAGCCGGATTTGCGATCGTACTTAACAGCACATTCTAGCGCGGGAATGTAGAAATCGGCGATCGGGTTATTTTCATTGCTAGAATAGCTAATCCGCCAAGGATAATCTTGTAAATTCATGTTATTTGTAGTAGGGTGCGTCAGTTTAAAATTCTCAATCAGCACAGAAAGTCTAATTCTGACGCACCATTTATTCGAGTAGTAGGGTGCGTCAGTTTAAAATTCTCAATCAGCACAGAAAGTCTAATTCTGACGCACCATTTATTCGAGGGGTGCGTCAGTTTTGAGATTGTTTGTTTTGACCAAAAATCTACTAACTGACGCACCCTACTTATTCTTATTCTGGTATTTGTTGTGGTGGAATCTCATCAGCAGAAAGAGTCACGACTTTCCCATCTTGCCAAATACTAATCGATTGTCCCAGTTTGCGGTGTTTCTCGATCGCACTTGCGATCGCCATTTTAACACCAGCATCGATTTTTTGATGTAGAGGTGAGAGGGCGGGTTGTTCAGGATTCATCGATACCTCCAGTAATTTGGTTCCAAATTTCCGATATATAATTTCATCTCCCAGT
>PVWI01000110.1:950-18876 GCA_003003725.1 filamentous cyanobacterium Phorm 6
CCGCCTTCTTTTGTGTAGACGCGTTTTCAACCGCCGAGTTTCAACCGCCGAGTAATCTCAATTAAAATAAACTCAACTGTCCCTCAAAGGGAATATCCAATTGTTGATAAACAACCTTGGCCTTAATCTCATCCATCGCCAACCACAAATCCAACAAAGCCTTCTCCTCCGGTATCCGTTTCTTCTCATCCCCAATCCGGGGAATTACTTTCAAAGCCACCTCTATCGCCCGCATGAAATTATCATTCTCAGTCAAATTAGTTTTCTTCATAAACTCCCGCACGATTTGAATATCTCCATCCTCCTGATACAAACCGATAATCGCGTGCAATCCATCCACTAAATAGGTAATCGCAAACTCTTGCGGATTCACCGAAAAAGCTCCTTTTTTCAGCCGCTGTTTCGGTGTCAAAAATTTGCAAGTGCCGCTAACCGAGTCAATCAATTTGTATTTTTTGGCTAAATCCGTGACATCGAAACCGCCAATCGCGAGGGCGAGTTGTCGCGCTTCATCGAAGGGGAATTCAATTGCACCGAAGGCATCCCACGCGAGTAAATACCATTGAGTCAGCGCGTCAAATCCGGCGGTATCGGTTTGTGCAAGTTTGCGGAAACGATAATTTGCAATGGCTTTTCTGGCTTCAGCAAATGCAACTTCCGGGCGCACTTCTTCGCCGCTGCTGTTGAGGATGGGATAGGAACGGCTGAACACATTTAAAGCCGGGCCAAAGGCGCTTAAATAAAGGTCGATTCCTGTGATTTTGTTGGCTTCAAATTCCGGGGCGCGCTGTTCGACGAGATTCGCGACTTCGGGGCGCAAATCATCCCACCAAGCTTGGGCGGCGTTAGGATCACGTTTGCGACAGACGAGGAGCACTGTACTGGAAACGGAGTTTTTCTGCGCTTGGTGCAAGTTTTGCGGGTTTTCGGTACTGACGGCCCAGGATGCGGTAATCTCGAAACCGGCATCGATGAGGGATTTTGTGAGCACGTCCCACGCGCCGGATTCTTTGTGGTTGAATTGGACTGTCATCACGCCGTCATCGCGCAAAACTCGGTAATATTCGCTAAAAGCTAGCGCCATTTTTGCTTCGTAATCTTGTTTGGCGAGTTCGTCGGGGGATGTGCCCATGTTGCGGAAGCGCGACGGATTGGCGACGGCTTCTCTATCTTTGTCGGTGAGTTCTGAGTAGAATAAATCGGGGAAAATATCGCCTAACGTGCGCTTCATCCAGACATAGAAAAAGTCGGAAAGTTCGGCATATTGGATGGTGGAATAGTAGGGCGGGTCGGTGATAATGGCATGGACTGAATTGTCGGGAATGTGGTAGAGGCTATCGGCTGAGGCGGCATTGATTTGGATGGTTTTTGGGTCGTATTGTTCGATGCCGGGGAGGCCTGTTGAGTGAGGTTTTGTTCCGAATAAAGCACATAAACCTTTGTAATCACTAACGACAGCATCAGCACAGGTATTCCACAATTCACCAAAACCAGAAAATTCTGGATAGTTCCATGTTAAGTTCAAAGCGTGTTGTGTAGATGCTCTTTGTGCGTGACTTCTTCCAGAATCCCAGATACAAAGACGACAGTTTTTATCAGCACATCTATCTAATACCAAAGCTAGATAAGTTGCGATCGCCTCTACCTTCTCCGGTTCATACTCAGCCTGTAGCAGCGCCTTAGCTTCGTTGATAATTTCCACATAAGTGACAAGCGTTAGCAACTGACGAGGATTAAATAATTGTTCCCAGTTTCTAACTCCTCGATTGTAACAACGAGTATCTTGTCCCTGTAAAAGTGGCTCGCAAGGTATTAGATCCGAATTTTTATAACTATCTAAAAATAGTTCAGCATTAGCAATTCCTTCTAAATCTAATTCTAAAGGCAATCTAAATTCTAAGTTACTCGCTCCTTTTTTGTAAGCAACTGCATAAACTAAATGATTAAAGTCTTTTTCTAAAAGTTTTTTATCTATATAGTCACTAGCTAGTAAATAATCACAATTCAGGCATCTTCCCTCGCCTCGATTAATTGTAATCATCTCACTGGGATCGTACTCACCCGCATCCGTTTTAATCGTCGATTCCTTGCCTTTGTTCCCCTTCACCAACTCAAAATCAACCCGCTTCTGTTCCGAGTTGGGAATGGGTTTCACCGCACACCATTTGTGTAAATTTTGCTTTTCCGGGCGCTTGTACAACCACCAATTCGGACTCAAAGGCACAACCGACTGACAACTCGGACAAACCACCGTATGCGCCCACAAATAATTCTGCACAGTTTCCCCCGGTAAAGAAGGGAAAAATTCAGTCAATCTTTTCTCGGCTTCATCCCCCACCCATTGCACCCATTTATCAATATCCTCCTGCAAATCCGGGCCAAATTTCAGCGGATATTCCATCGCCGCCTTCATCGTCACCACCGCCACCGGATTGAGATCCGACGCCAACACATTCAACCCGTAACGCGCCGCCTCAAACGGAATGCTTCCCCCACCCGCAAACGCATCTAAAATCGTCGGCGTGCGATTCCCCCACACCTTCTCGCAATAGTCGTGAACCTTTTTAATTCGCACCGAAGACGGGGGAGTTTTGTAGAGTTTAATTTCCTTCCCCGGTTCCAATCCCAGCAAATATTCAAACTCTTCTGGAGAGATATCTGCGGGTAAAATCGACCCCAACACCGAAGCGCGAGAAAACGATAAAGGTTTCCGCGAATACCAGCGATGCAATCCTTTAAATGGATTGCCGCCGTGCTCGTAATGAACCTGCTGGTTTAGCAGATTTACGGGCATGATTTTCTCGATGAAGAGTTTGGGGCGCATGATTTTTTGGTGTTAATTTAAGCAGATTATTCGATATTCCGACAGTCCGACAGGGGTTGAAACCCCTGTCTCATAGCTGAAGTCGTCTGAAGACGACTGAAGAACTAATTATATCAAATTTGGGTGCGTTTTTCACCCCGTATCACAACAAAAGAATCGGGCGATGCTTACATCTATCATCGAGGGCGAGGGATTATTTTGTGGTAGGGAAACGGCACTGCCGTGTCCTCCGTTTTTCATGGTAATCGATTATTTTGCGGTAGGGAAACGGCACTGCCGTGTCCTCCTCTTTCGTTGCCGCGTTGTATAATTGGTGTGCAGTGTACACCCGGAGATAATTTCAATCTCCCAACAAAATTCGCAGGGCTTTCAAAGCATTTGAACGATTGCCATTGGCAATTTTCCCAAACCAATAATGTGCTTCTTCATTACTCATCGCCATAATCCCTTCTGCAATATTTGCAATTCGTTCAGTTTTCGATAGCGGTTGCAGCGATTGAAATAAAATTGCTAAACTTACGCCGGATTCTTCTGATAAAATATAAGGCGTTTGTCGCTGCTGAGATAAAGTTTTTGGGTCATAATTATTTGCTTTGAGAGTTGCATAAATTTTTTGTCTCGCTAATACCAAAGCATTGCCTTTGAGTCGCCCCAATCGTTTAGCCGCCGGACGTTTTTTCTCTCCGGCTTTTTTGTAAGCACATTGGTAGAGTTCCAAAGCGAAATTATTGTGATCGAGGGAAATAACTTTTAATTGAAATTCTTGCATAATACCAAATCCTGGTTGGAGACTCGGCGGTTGAAACCGCGTCTACACAAACAAAACCCGCCTTCGCGGGTTAAAGAATAACGGATGGCGCAAACCCTAATTTGGCATAATAGGGCGGGTTTATCAGATATTTCTTTCCTAGTCCGCGGAGGCGGACATCGTTTGTGTAGTAGCGATTTCAATCGCCGAATCACCCGACATTTCTCTTTCTTAGTCCGCGGAGGCGGACATTGTTTGTGTAGAAGCGATTTCAATCGCCGAATCATCTTCTTTCCTCAATATATCACCCTTGCCACTAAACTCAACCTTTCTACCGGATTGCGTTCAAGCGTTTGTTTGATACTGCTAATATCCGAGGCATTTGCTGACAAAGCTGGCTTGAATTCTAAGGTGATTTTCAAACTAACAGTTGCTTGCGCGTCGGGACTGTTCAACAAAGTGTTGATAGTCGAGAAAAAGCTCTGAAATCCCCGCAACGCCCCTTGATATTCCAACCGCACAAATTGGTCGCCGGTTTTAATGGTTACGGTTTGGTCGATTTGCGGTTGCCAGCGCTGCAATAGGGAAATTGCTGTTCCCCCCAATTTGCGATAATCCGTTACTTGATTCACAGACAATTCTAGCACTTCGATGCATTGCACTTTGTAGTCGCTAATGCGATCGCCCAATCCCGTAAATACCACATTAATCGTGCCGTCGAGTTCGATAACCGTCGGTTTCGCCTCCCACAAAGTCCGCTGTAGCCCTTCCACAACATAAGGAGGATTTGTGATCTCTCCCACGGTAGGAACTTGAGGATTTAGATTGACATTGGTTTCCTTTTGTGCTGTCTCACCGTTACCGTAATCTGCCACTACCCGAAATATAGTGTTATTCACAACAGTGGTTTCATACTCATCAGAAGGGCGGAAATTTCCCGGCACCAAAATATTATCTTGATACAAACTAACCGTCAGTGCTCCTTTGGCTTTCCACCTCACCCGCACGGTTTTTGCAGCCTCTGTACCGGGCATCAATTGGGCGCTGAGTTCCACTGATTTCGGCACTGGAGGTTCGAGAATGCCGCGTCTGTACAGGGAGAGTCGATCGCTAAACTCGATCGTCTCCGGCAACACCAACACGCTATCATCGGTTTTGATAAATAGTCTCTCCCCGACTTTCATATCCCAATTGCCCATTTTCAAACCTTCGCGAATCGTCTCCCGCAGCATCGAAACTTCCGCATCGAGGAGAATATTCAAACTCCAATCCTTAGCAAAAGCATCGCGCAGCGCCTTCGTCGTCCAACTATCCAACCCCAGAGGCCAAACTTTTTGCAAGATAAAAGCCGGCGCGAAAGCTTTAGCTTCTTCGGCGCGAATCTTGCCGCAATCTTTGAGAACTTTGAGAATTACATCTTGCTGGTTATTTTTGCCTTTCACCATACTCGCATCCTGCGCGGTAAGAGTGTAGTGCATCAACCCTTTCGGTGCTTTTACTTGGTCATTTGCCGGATAAAATAAATGGCGGTAAGCATTAGTCAAAGATACTCTCACAGCGATATCTTTCGCGCCTTCCCGTTCCTTGAGTTGCTTCTGTTGGCTTCCCGATAAATCTTGCATCCGGTTCTGACTTTTGAGAATATTTTGAATAGCTTTGTATTCTCTGGAATTGTCGATCGCCCTTTCCAACTCTAGCCGATTTGCGACTAAAAATAACAACCGATTGCGGTAGGTGCGAAACTTCCCCGATTCGCCGCTATTGTTAAAAATGCGATCGATTAATTCCGGGGCTGCGTCGGTAGAAGCATCCACCGTCGCTTCGTCAAAGTCGATCAAACACAGCGCCACATCATCCGGGTTATCGTCTACATCTCCGGGACTTTCGACATTAGAAACTAAGGTGAAAAACTTCTTAGCAAAAATGCTATCCCGGCGAATTCGCAAATCTTCTTTCGCCGCCAAAACCCCGACTTGTTCCTTCTCCTCGGTAATAATTTTGTTAATCGAAGGTTCTTCCTTAAACCGCGCCAAGGATGTCATCGGATCGAAGTCTAAATACCAGGCTACCTTAGTCAATGTTTCTAAAACGCGATCGACAAAACCACTCTCCACGCCCGGAATTAGCAGCGACAAATTCAACTCAGCCAGCCGAATCCCCGAAGAATTTCCCTGAGTCAGAGAATGCAGAAATATTGTTCTACTTACCCAAGTAGAAAACGGCGGTTTTCCGGCTGCAATCCATTCCCCGTCTTGCAATTGTGCGTAAGCCGGTCTACCATCAGGATTGTAGATATCAGCGCCGATCGCATTCCGTAAGGGCGATCGTTGCAACCGAGAAGTAAGATCGTTAGTAATTTCGCCATCCATCCCCACCGGAATATGATGCGTGTGAATCATCGGCACCCAGCCATCGCGATTTTCCCACAAATAGCGCACGACTTGCGCGAACAACCGCAAAGCCCCCCGCGTCTTCTGGAATTCGGGAATAGAAGCAATTTTTTTAGTCAGCAGATTGAACAATTCCGGGTGAAACGGATAACTTTGGGCGATCGCTTGTGAGTATGACGCATCTTTGCACCCATCGGGCAAATTCACGCGACAATTGCGGTAAGCCACCAAATATTCCGATGCCGCTTTTTGCGCCGCTTCCTCGCTAACTCTGGCAAACACGCGCTGTTTGACGATGTTGTAAATTTCGATATCTGTAGAAGGACTCAACACCCTTTCTTGTCTAGCCGAAGCCCGCATCGTTTCTTGCAATTCTGCGGTTTCTTCCGCAAAGGTATCTGCTGTCGAAGCGAGGGAATAAACCAATACTAGATTATCGCACGCTGCCGCCAAATCCATCAAGGAAAAAAGGAAAGCTACCACTTGTTTGGCTAAATCGCTGCGGCCAATTTGTTTCGCTTTTGCCGATCGCAAATACCGCGCAATTTCATCTAAAATAATTACAGTCGGCTGTCCGCCCGTCAACCGTTCCAACACAGAAGTACCGGGACTGACGCCGCTTTTGTCGCTACCTTGCACTAACTGATAACCTGGAATCCCGCCAATTTGGTAAGCAATTTCGCCCCAAAGCGTGTAAGTTGTCAAGCCACTGTCGGCATGATAAACTCCTTGTTCTGGGTCTAAATCTCGACCGTCGATCGCTGCAACTTGTAAAGGGCGATCGGGAATGGTATTAATATCTGTAAACCGTTCCAATCCGTGAATTTCTCGCCCTAGCTTGCAGATATGCCAAAGTGCAATTTCATCGTGAGTTTTGCCACCCCCAAAACTCGTTTCCAAACGAATCACCCCAGCCCCAGCGCTTTGCTTCATCAAGCGGCCAAAAACTTCGTTAATCAGGGTTTTGATGCCGTCTGTGGCGAAGGTATTAGCAAAGAAAGTATTTGGATCTTGATAAACTTGAGGTGCAGTTCCTTCGACTACCAACCGCAATTTTGCAGCAAATAAATCTAGAGACAAGTCTCCCGATAAAATTTCCTCTCTGGGCACACAAGTATCAAAAATTAATGGTAGCATCTAAAATATCCTTAAGTAATAAGCTGTAGCGTATTTTAATTGTATATTCAGGACAGGCGAGACGCCCATCCCACTCATTGTTTGATTATTTTTTGATATTCAATTTAAATACAGAACAACTTAACTAATAATATCAATTACGCTCTTCACTTGATGTTATTCAACCCTCTCTTGTCTTCCTCTGTGTTCTCTGCGTTCTCTGCGGTTAAATCACTCCGATCCGACCGAAGCAGAAATATTCGCACTCAAGGGATTTCATTTAGCTTACCAGCTTACGGCTCCGCTCGTATCATAAGTTTTTGTTATCTCAGGTATTGTAAATCCTTATCATTAATTGTTGCACTTAGTTGTTAAAAAGGCTTTAAACTAATATCTACTTATTGCAACTCATTATCAAAAAAATAAAGTTGCGCTTGTAGTCACATAGGAGAACGATTAATGAATAAAAGGTTAAAAGTGCTGGCTGGTGCTAGCGCGGGATTGTTGCTGGCAGTGAGTTTGACGGCTAATGCAATGGGAATTGGTCAAAAGGCGATCGCCCAAGCAACACCAAAGGTCGATCGAGATTTAAGAGCACAAGCTGCTATAACTCGCATTAGAATCGTATTTGCCAACCGCAGAGATGCTACAGACTTGCAAAACAAAGCCAATCAAGTAGCGCAAATACTTTCCAAAGAAATCGGAATGCCAGTCGATGCAGTCATCGGCGACGAAACCGCCGCCGTAGAAGCATTGAGAGCGAACAGAGCAGACGTAGCATTTGTAGCAGGGCGCGCGGCATTAAAAGCAGAAGAATTAGCCAAAGCGCGGATGTATTTAGCAGAAGTTCGCAGCGATTATTCCGGCGGAAACACCTACGATTCAGTGTTCGTAGTGCGCCAAGACAGTCCCCTGCGCCCCAAAGGTTCAGCAAAGCAAACCCTCGAACAATTGAAAGGCAAAAAAATGGCTTTCACCTCTCGAACTTCCGGTTCGGGATTCATTTTCCCAATCTCAGCATTGGTGGGTCAAGGATTAGTTTCAGGGCCGGACAGACTGGAGAGCTTTTTCGGAAATGTCACCTATGGTGACGGTTACAGCAGCGCTTTGCAATCTGTTTTAAGAGGTCAAGCAGATGTCGGAGTTGTCTCGGAATATGCTTTGCTGCCGCCTTGGATTACAGCGGAAGAAGGCAAGAGATTGCGAGTTTTGCAACAAGTTCCCGGAGTTCCAGCCCACGGAATTGTGATAGACGACCGCATTCCTGCACCGATGCGGGAAAGACTGATTAATGCTTTCATGAAAATGAACGAACCTGCAAACAATCAATTGTTCCGCAGTTTGTACAATTCTCAAAAATTGGTGAAAGTCGATCATACGCGGCATTTAGCAACGTTAAGACAAGCTTTGCAGCGCGCCAAACTCGAACCATAAAATCAAGGTTCGTAGTGAGGACTTCAGTCCGCAAAAACAGAAGGACTAAAGTCCTCACTACGAACCTGATGACTAAAGCCATCTTAGCAACCTTGCGGCAAGCTTTGCAGCGCGCCAAACTCGAACCATAAAATCAAGGTTCGTAGTGAGAATAAAGGTTCGTAGTCAGGACTTCAGTCCGCAAAAAAAGAAGGACTAAAGTCCTCACTACGAACCTATTTTATTGTATCCCATCGAGCCGACAGTATATTAATGGCAAAGTTGATCGACAAATATTTACCAAGTTAATATGCCCAATTAAAAATTAATATAAATAGCTAAAATTCCTTCTTCCTTCTTCCTTCTTCCTTCTTCCTTCTTCCTTCTTCCTTCTTCCTTCTACTTATGAGTATCGAATGCAGCAAATTAGAAACAGCTTATTCAACGGCGCTAAATAGCCCAATTTTGAACGGGATTGATTGCAAAATAAAACAAGGCGAATTTGTAGGGCTGCTAGGCTTAAACGGTGCCGGAAAATCCACACTTCTCCGTTCATTTGTCGGGTTAGTCCCCGCCAAAACAGGAGAAATTCGGATTAACGATACAGTCATAACCCCGCGCACTCTGAGACGAATTCGGCGCGATATTGGCTTAATTTTTCAAGGTGGCGGGTTAGTAAAACAGTCACCCGCGATCGACAATGTGCTTTGTGGTTGCTTGGGAAGCTTGAATACTTGGGAGACTTTGTGGGGTTTTCCGAAACAGCAGCGCGATCGAGCATTTGACTTACTTGCCAACTTCGGACTCAAAGACCTAGCATATCAAAAAACCGGACAACTCAGCGGCGGACAACAGCAAAAAGTCGCCATCGCCCGCGCCCTAATCCAATCCCCCCAGATATTACTAGCCGACGAGCCCACCAGCGGATTAGACGTAATCGCCGCCCAACAAGTAATGGAAATCCTCGCCCAACTGCACCAAAAACAAGGAATGACCGTAGTTGTAGTATTGCACGACTTAGCAATGGCCAGCACCTATGCCGATCGGGCGATCGTCCTCGATGCCGGTCAAATAGTCTATGATGGCAAATGCCACAACCTCTCCGACAAATTCAGCAAACTAACCAATCCCAAAATACCAGCCTAAACCCCACTCTTCTCTTCCTTCGCGCCCTTAGCGTCTTCGCGGTTCATTAATCCAAAAATAAACACAAATGACCGAAAAAAATTCATATAATTTATCTAAAAATCCTGGCTGGCTCAAAAATATCGGTATTGCAGCAGGCTTAATTGTACTTTACAGTTGGGCGCTGCGGGGATTAGAAATTGACGCAGCAACTTTGGCAAGCAGTTGGCCTTACATGACAGATTTTATCTCGCGCTTGTGGCCGCCCAATCTCGAAATAATTGACGTAGCAATTAAAGCTTTAATCGAAACAGTTCAAATGTCATTGTGGGGAACGACATTCGGAGCAATTTTGTCGATACCAATTGCGATTTGCAGCGCCCGCAACATAGCACCGAAATGGTTGCGCTGGTTGGCTAATTTATTGCAAAATGCCGTGCGTTCTGTACCTTCAATTGTGCTGGGATTGCTGTTTGTGGCCGCGACTGGTTTGGGCGCGCCGGCTGGTACTTTGGCGCTGGGAATTTATACGATCGGCTATCTTGCTAAATTTTATCAGGAGGCGATCGAATCTGTGGAAGCGCGATCGGTCGAATCGTTGGAAGTAGTCGGTGCATCTTGGCTGCAAGTAGCGCAATACGGAATTTTTCCGCAGGTATTGCCGCTAGCCCTCGGTTACACGCTGTGGATGTTTGAATACAACATTCGGGCCGCTTCGGTGTTGGGAGTAGTGGGCGCTGGCGGAATTGGTTTTGAATTAGTCAATTATATCAGGTCTTTTGAGTACAACAAAGCTACAACAATGATGTTAGTTTTGTTGGTTGTAGTTACGGTTATAGATATTATTAGCAGTAAATGGCGGCAGCGCTTGGAATCCAAATAAGGATGGATTGAGAAAAAAAAATGTAGAATAGACGCTTAATATCGCATCCGGTAGATTGACATATCTAAAATTGGTTCGTAGTGCGGACTTTAGTCCGCAATCCGGGAGCGGACTGAAGTCCGCACTACGAACGAACCGTTTTTGTTGTGGTAATCGATCGCACATGAGATAAATCATTTAACACAATACAAAAATAAGGACACAGCATTGCTGTGTCCTTATTTTATTGGGACAAAGCAATGCTTTGTCCCCACACATACCGCCGATATCCCGATCGGGATTCTCGCCGTTTAGAACAAGAACAATTCAGTATTACCGGAAACTCCCAAATTAACATCGACAGTTGCAAACAAACTGCTACCGCCAACAGTAGAACCGTTGCTATCGTAGTACAGTTTAGTAGATAAACCGTCGTAGATAGCCATGATTGATGGCCCGGTTAAAGTGGCTTCGAGCGCAGTTACAACAGTAACTGTGCTGCTGTACTTGTAGAAACTAGAACCCAAAGCCCCAGCTCCGCTTGTAAAGGCTGCAAAACCAGTTTTGTCGAGGTTAATTACATCATCAACAATGCTGTAACTGGTAATTAAGTCCCCGCCGCCAGCAGCAGTTCCGCTGAACACAAACACGTCTGCACCAGCACCGCCGTTGAGAACATTTGTTCCCAAACCGCCGATTAAAGTGTCGTTACCAGCGCCGCCGTTGATGGTATCGCTACCGCCACCGCCGAAGAGACTGTCGTTACCAGCGCCGCCGTCGAAAATGTCAGCACCAGAACCACCGTTGATAATGTCAGCAAACTGAGTACCAGTGACGCTATTACCACCGCCATTTCCAGTAAATAGGACTGGTGTGCTGAAGTTGTAGCCGCCAGCACCAGAACCGAAGTTGTTAAAGGCGACTGGGAAAGTATTCCCAGCAGCAGTTAAATCAGCAACGCTACCCGACGAGCTAGGAGAAGTTGCAATCGGAGCACTGGTAATCGTCCCTGTAAACACAAAGTCCGAAGTTCCCAAATTGCCAGCAGCAGTACCCAAGTTCGCAATAATTGGCGAACCGCCAGTCGCCGTACCGTTCGAGTCAAACACCAACACAGTCTCGTTGGACGCATTGCTATATGCAAAGAAACCAGCAGTTGTAGAATTGCCCAAAGCTTTAGCTTGTGCCGCTTCCACCGTCGCATAAGTTCCGCCGGTGAAAATCACCAACTCTTTACCAGTAATGTCAGGAGTTGAACCCGTCACACCGTCAAAGTTAGTAGTAGTCAAATTGCCGAATTCGCTGGCAGCAAACTGGAATTTGTCAACCCCAAAGGTAAAGTCAGTAATTTTATCGCCACCTTCTTTAGTTGTCGCGTAAACAAAGAGATCCGCACCGCTACCGCCACTCAGGACATCTAAACCAAGGCCACCAGTGAGGGTATCGTTGCCGTCGCCGCCCTTGATGCTATCGTTAAAATTGCTGCCGACAATGTTGTCGTCGCCTCCTAAACCATCGAAATTAACTGCGGCCGGATAAGTGCCGAAATTAATATTGTCAGGGCCGACAGTACCGACAGGAATATTTAGCGCTGGGCCAGTGAAGACAAAGTTCCTCACTTCCAGGCTAATTTTCACCGAGAAACTGGCAACAATTTCAAAGCGCGCCCCAACCGCAAATACCAGTACAGAACGGCCGGTAGCGGCATCTGTAAACTGACAGAAAGTAGGCGTGTCGATGTTGCCGCCCAAAGCTGCAAACCGCGCTTGCAAAGTGGCAATGCTGGTAACGGTGATATCCGCACTGAAGTCAAGCAAGTTAGAGCTGCCGATGCTTCCAACAGCAGAAGTAGCCGTAATCGAGAGTCGAGTCAAGCTAGTAACGCTGAGAGCAAAAGCAGCATTAGAAAACTCTAAAACATCGTCTTCGACATTAAAGTCAGTGATTAAGTCAGCTTCTGCAACCGTTGTAATCTCTTGACGGGAAGTTTTGTAAATAAAGCGATCCTTGCCAGCACCCCCAGTCAGAGTATTGGTTCCTGCGCCACCTTCGATCGAGTCATCATCATCGCCACCTTTAATTTTGTCGTTGCCCAAGCCTCCTTTTATTTTGTTTTTGCCTTTACCGACTTCGATATCGTCATCGTCATCGCCACCGTCGATATCGTTATCGCCATCGCCGCCTTTAATCTTGTCCTTGCCTTTGCCGCCGATGATTTTGTCTTTGCCTTTACCGCCTTCGATATCGTCATCGTCATCGCCGCCGTCGATATCATTATCCCCATCGCCGCCTTTAATCTTGTCCTTGCCTTTGCCTCCTTTGATGATGTCTTTACCACTGCCGCCTTTAATGTCATCATCACCATCGCCACCTTCGATGTCGTTATCGAGAGTTGCCGAACCGACAATAACTTGAGGAGTTGTATTGCCAGGAAACTTAAAGACATTTTGCTCGATTTTCAAGCTAAAACGCTGACCGACGATAACGTTTGTGCCTTGGTTAACATCAAAACCAAAAGTAGCTGCACCGATAAAACCTGCTGCCGCTTGGAAAGTTAAGGAACCTGCGTTAATGTCTGCTTGAGTGAAGCTAAAACCGATTTGTGTTACCGCTACTCCCTTAAAGAATAGTTGCCCAGTTTTAGTATCGGGCAGTTCGGTTAGCTTGAAGACTGTGCCGCTAGCACCTTGTTGGCCGCCGACAAACCGCAACAAGTCAGAAGTAATAGTAGTTTGGGTGCCGCTGGAACTGGCAATCAAGATATTATTAGCTTCCCCGCGCGGAGGGGTATTAATCGGCCTCGGGGCTGCTACTGGAGTTGGAGTTGGAGTTGGGGTTGAAATTGTACCACCAGTAGCTCCCAAAAAGTTGCCAGCTTTCAGAATACTCGCATTGACATTCAACAATAGCGCCAGCACAAAGCTACTGCTACCCCGAATTTCGGTATTGAGGCCAACTTGTACAAACGACAAACTGCTAAAACTCAAGCTGCCAGACAGCAGTAATTTGTCATTGTCTGTGTAGTCAGTGATGACTGAATTTGGTCCAGAATTCCGATCGCCGATGACAAAAACGTCATCTCCAGCACCGCCTGTACAGGTATGGTTGCCAGTACCGCCCACGATCGTATCGTTGCCAGATCCGCCCATCAGCGTATCGTTGCCAGATCCGCCGCCGACAACGCTATCGTCACCGTCGCCGCCGTCTACCATGTCATTGCCGTCGCCAGCAACAAGCGTATCCTTTCCGGCACCGCCCATCAAGGTATCGTCGCCGTCGCCGCCCATCACGCTGTCGTCGCCGTCGTCGCCCATGCAAACGTCGCTACCAGCACCGCCGATGACGGTATCGTTATCTTTGCCGCCGTTAACGTTGTCGTTGCCGTCGCCGCCGCTAACGTTGTCGTTTCCCCGATCGCCCCTGACGGTATCGTTGCCTTCACCGCCTTCACACTTGTCGTCGCCTTTGCCGCCGTAGACGGTATCGCTGCCAGCGCCGCCGTCAACGTCGTCATCTCCGTCGTTGCCATGCACCCAGTCATCGCCATCATCGCCTTTGCAGGTATCTTTGCCGCTGCCGCCAAAAATAATGTCATCGTCTTTACCGCCATCAATCTTGTCGTTGCCTTTGCCACCGTGAATCTTGTCTTTGCCGCGATCGCCCCTTATTTCATCGTCGTCATCGCCGCCCTCACAATCATCGTCATCTTTACCTCCGTAGATTTTATTTTTGCCACCCTTGACTTTGATTTTGTCTTTGCCTTTTTTGCCGAATATCGTCTGGTTAACACCCGTGGCGACAATTAAGTCATCGTCATCACTGCCTTCGATCGTCTTGCCATCGCTGCTACTGTTGTCAGTTGTGTTAGTTCTTTTGTTAGCACCTTCTTCGGGTACGACGTTAACTTCAGCGATTTTGCTGCTATCTTCAACAGGTTTCACGGATGTGTCGTTAGACGGGCTGACAACTGGGATGTTACGGGTGTTGCTGCCGCTGTTGCCGGATGTGCCGTTAGACGGATTCGCCACTGGGCTTTTAGGGGTGTTGCTGCCGCTGTTTTCGGCGATCGCATCGTCAATTAACTTGACTAACCCGCTGTCAGGATTTAGGGCTGTGGCGCTGCGGAAAGTCGTGAGTTGATCGAGATTGCTGGCTGAAAGCCCGAGCTCTGGTTCGTCATCTTCGAGGGCGATCGGCACAGCATTTCTCACATTTGCATTAGAATTCGGCATATTTAACCCTGTAGAGGAACTGGTTTTTGTCATGTCAGGAATTTCAGTTGGAGCTCGATCGGGAAAAAGTGTTCCCGACACATTTCCTAACAACATTTCTTCTTCCGTCATTTGATCTTTCCTAAAAACGGCTGACCTTCTTAGAATCAGTTTATCAGCAACCATGAGGCAGCACATTATAAAGTTATATCTTTATACTTTCGCCTCCAACAGTTCCCAATATCCGATTTTTGTCTTAATGGATGCTATTTAAACTGCAAGGGGTTATTTAGCTCACGTTGCGAGTTTTATATTCTGCCATTGCGCACCAAAAATAATTGATCCGCCACATACACCATAAGCGCTGCAAGTGCAGCTAACTTGAGATGTTCTACGTAATTTCTACAGTAAGTAGCGTCTAAATGCGCCAAATTCTAGATTTCTTACGTAATTTCTACAGTGAATTAGCAAAATTTGAACTCGCAACTGACAACTTCCTCATAACTACCCAAAACCTTTGTACCCAAAATTTTATCCTTGCGGTTCCTGCGAGCGAGTCTGGGTGCATTGAAGTTTTGTAACACTCCCAGACCTTACAAATCCTTCCCTGACTTAAGGATTTAAACTCTTTATGTATAGACTGGATGCTCATTATTTTAGTTCCCGATGCTTAATTAGAAATTTAGATATAGCCTTTATTAAAAATATGAAGTGCACTCCTATTCCGTGAATATCGAGACTTTCAAGCCTTATGACCAGAAACAATTGGTTTAAAGCCGGAACCCTGATCGGGGAGAAATTAAAAGAAAACTATTCATTACTCCAATCCTCTTCCTTTTAGGTAGAGGTCGCACTCAAGCAGTCAACCCAACGCAGGGCGTTTATCCGCTCGCGAAGTCGAAGGGCTCAGGGCGATCTGTCAACTGTCAACTGAATCAAGGATGAGGCGGAGGGCTGACCAATTAATTAATTGACACAAAATCTAGATTTTAGATAAGGGGGTGATGGTAGAGGATAAGTGGCACTCGACAGATAGACCGATCGCCCCAGCCCCAAAAAATTTACTCAACTTTGTCTCCCATATTGCCCTGAAACTAGCTGGCGAGAGGTGAAGTAATTTTAATAGGAACTAGAGATCCGCTTGGTAAAGTGCCTCCAATGTAACTTTACTCAGCAATGAGAAACTCAAGTTTGTGACGAATGTAAAGGGGTCTGCGGTAAAGGTGCAAAATGTTAAAAATCTCAAAATTGGAGAAAATTCGGCTTTCACTGAGCCAGAAGGTAATCAAAACTAATAAACTGTTATTAAAGTACAACTTTTATAGCTTCAGGGTGTTTGAACTAATATATTTGATCCCAGCGCTCGCCCGATCGAGGGAAGCGCATTCAGAAACTTTGATTGAAAAAGTAAAAATCAATTTTCCCGTCGGTATTGCTAGTCACAAAAACGTGGGCAAATTTAGAATTGAGGCGGGAGGGCGCTAAACCGGTGAACCAGGAATTTAAACTCTCTGTTACCCCTGTTGGGGACGACGAATATCTAGTACGGACAGAAAGGGTTGCACCCGGTGTACCCTTAGCAGAACAACAAGTTCGCTGGCCGATCGACGAATGGCTGGCACTGTCAGCTCAACTGATGAACGACCCCTTGCTGGGCGTACTCAAGCCAAAAGCATTACAGACAACTGCTTCTGCTGGTCGCGGACTCTCGCGAGCCCCAAAAGACTCAGCGCCGAATTTAGTAGAGCTCGGGCAACAACTATATAGTGGTCTGTTTCAAGGAAACTTGCGCGATAGCTGGACTTGCGCTCAAGGCATCGCCCAGCACCGCCGAGAAGTGCTGCAATTGCGGATCGGACTCAAAGGCAGGCGCTTGCCGCGGCTGCCGTGGGAAGTTCTACACGCGGGCGATCGACCTTTGGCAACCGGCACGGATGTCGTGTTTTCGCGCTACCAACCGGGTACAAGTTTGTTCAAACAAACCCGGATACTGCCCAGTGGCGGGCCTCTAAAAATTTTAATGGCGATCGCATCTCCGGGCGATCGAGACAGCTTGCAACTTCAGCGAGAAGTGCTCCACCTGCAACAAGAACTGCAAAACCGCACCGCTAACCCCCTCAAAAACAGCCCGCACTGTCCAGAAATTCAACTGACTATTCTCGAACAGCCCGATCGAGAACAACTTACTCAAGCCCTAGAACAAGGAAATTACCAAGTCCTGCACTACGCCGGCCATAGCAACTTAGGTTCCAGAGGCGGTGAACTCTACCTAGTCAGCCGCCGCACAGGCTTAACCGAAACCTTGAGCGGCGACGACTTAGCCGGACTGCTCGTCAACAACGGCATTCAGATGGCCGTGTTCAACTCCTGCCGCGGCGCCTACGGCGACCCCTCAGACATGGCGGAGGACAGCCCGGAACGCAACTTAACCGAAGCTCTAGTCAAGCGGGGCATTCCGGCAGTGCTAGCAATGGCAGAAAGCATCCCCGACGATGTAGCCCTAACTCTGACGCGGCTGTTTTACCGCAACCTCAATCAAGGCTATCCAGTCGATCTCAGCCTGAGTCGGGCCAGGGCTGGACTAATTTCTACCTACGGTTCTCACCAGTTGTACTGGGCTTTGCCCATTCTCTACCAGCACCCGGATTTTGACGGCTATCTGACTGGCGCGCCAGCCCAAAGCACGATATCCGGTTCTCCGGTGCAAATAATCACGTCAGGAACGCAGCAGCCGATCGCGGGTACAGAATGGAAGGGGCCATCTTCGTCCTCGGCGATCGCCCAATACCCGCCAATGCCAGCCAATCGATCGCATGAGTCAGACAGTTCTGACGCGGAAGTTTGGGAATATTTTCCCGACCAATTAAAAGATCGCAGGGATTGGGTTCACCAGAACGATCGACCCTCTGCCGCTAGTACACCCAACTCTGTTCCTAATCCTGAGTCTTTGGGCAAAGCAACTCGGGCCACTGCATCGGCTCATCAACCCTCAAAAACGATGGGATTGAGACAATATCTGGCCCTGACGTTTTGCTTGTTACCCGTTGCTTTGAGTGCTGGCTTTTTTGGGTGGCGACACGTGCAGCATCGAGGCACGAAACCGGAAGAATTACTGCCCCCTGTACGGACTCCCCTGTCACAAAATTACCAGCAACAGAGCCACTAGACATTGCAAGAATTGCCAGTTTTGAACAGGCTAGGAGGCCCTGTTCCAGAAGAATTATGGTCGATATCTAC
>PVWI01000443.1 GCA_003003725.1 filamentous cyanobacterium Phorm 6
CTGTATTGCTGATAGATTCCTGCAAAATATGAGCTGGTAAAATAGGAATTCCCCCAGCATATCTAATAAAAGGAGCGAAAGGTTCTGCCACTGAAAATTCTACGCGGCGACTGTCAATTTTTTTGAGTTTGGGGAATTGGCGACTCATCCCTACCCTGAGAGTGTCTTTCAAACCGCTAGGGATTTTGTCGTTGAAGTAAATCTTTTCATAGCTGAAAATAATGTCATCAGTTGTCATCGGTTCGCCGTCAGACCATTTCAATCCCTCTCGCAGGGTGAAGACAATCTTTTTGCCGTCTTTAGAGACTTCCCAGGATTCTGCTAAACCAGGTTCTAGCTTGGATGTCAAGCCGTTTTCGTTGATCAATCCCTCGTACATATAGCCAAAAACGCTGTATGCAGATTGATTTAGCGGGTAGTTGAAGGTAGAGGGGCCGCTGGGGGTGGGAACGACGAGTCTGTTTGTTAATTGCGATCGCACCGGAGTGCACGCAGACAGACTGATAGTGGCAATTAGAGCTAGCAAAACAGCCAACCAGCGGCGCTTTGAATGTAAAATAGAGAAATTTTTCATAATAATTTAGTTTACCACCTGCGTGCAATTATGACTGAGATTGTAGCCAACCCAGAAAGTCTTCAGTGCGCGAAAAATACTTAGTTATCCCGACTTCTTGCAAAGCATCTCGAACTTTCGACAGACCAAATTCTTTGACGTTACCGCTGAGAAATACTTTGCTTTCTGTAGAATGCGATCGGGCATGACTGAGGATACAGTGTAGAATCAAATTGTCTGTTGGGTCTTTTTCAATCAAAGTTTCGTTTAAGCTTGCTTGGACAATCTCTGGATTTAATGCAATCATTTCTGCATTTATTGACATGAGACTTATCGCTTCACGCAAGCGAAATTTCATTTCATCTATTCGTTCGACATAGTAGAGTAATGACTCTTCTAAGTGAAAAGATAGAGCTGCAGCGTGTTCAGATGTTACATCTCGTTTTGTTTCGCTAATTTGGCGACTTAGCTGTTCCTTAAAAGAGTTTTGTCGCTTCAACTCATCCTCGAAAGCTGACAAAGCCTCCATGTAACAAGTGCTGGGTATGACCAACTCAACAGATGAGGACAAATCCCGTAGCAATATAATTGCTTCAGCCTCACGCCCTGTAGTAATACTCATCAGAAAGTTGGTCTCGATATATATAATTGCCACCTAATTCAACTCCTGATTTTGTTGTTCCACCTGCGAGTAATGGCAGCAAACCGATTGCTGTTATCTGCTCTGATGCTGGCGGAATTTCTGATTTCCAGTTATAATCCAAGTCATGCAGCCACGACTGAATCACCCCCTCGATTGTACTTTCAAAGAGCCATTTGCTGCCAAATGTAGGCATATAATAGCGACATATTTCACCAGTATTTAGAGTGCAAACAGGCTCCGATAAATTCACACCATCCCATTTGAAAATCAAAATTTGTTCCGCGTCAATAAACATAGCATAGGGAACGATCGCGTTTTTTTCAGACAGCTTAGCTAATACAGCTTTGATCCAGTCGATCGCGCGATCGACAATTTTCTGTTTCGCCGCTGCTTCTTCAGCTTGAATAATTTTAACCTCGATTAGCACGACTATGCGATCGTCCTTATCCAACGCGATCACATCCGCGTCTACAGGAAATTGTAACTCCCAGGTGTCAGTGTCCATGATTTCAGGCTTCCTAGCGATTTTGGATTAAACAATTGACTCCACAGTCAATTTTAGATGATAGAGTTCTATTTTTGGCCCAGCAAAACTACAGCATAGGCTGCAATCCCTTCTTCTCTCCCCACAGGGCCTAACTTTTCGTTGGTAGTTGCTTTGATGCCTACTTGGTCTGGTTTTAATTGTAAAACACCAGAAAGCCGATCGCGCATTTGCTCAATATGCGGTTTCAGCTTCGGACGTTCAGCCACCACAACCGAGTCAATATTGCCAATTTCCCAGCCTTTATCTAATATTAACTGATTGACTTGTGCTAGCAAAACTAAACTATCAGCACCTTTCCATTTCGGGTCAGTTGGCGGGAAATATAGGCCGATATCTCCCAAGCTGAGAGCTCCCAGCATCGCGTCCATAATCGCGTGGGTAAGCACGTCCGCGTCGCTGTGTCCTAACAAGCCTAATTCGTGGGGAATGTGTACGCCACCGAGGATTAGGGGGCGTTCTGGAACTAAACAGTGAATGTCGTAGCCGTTACCGATGCGAATGTTCATGTCAAAAAGTAGATGTTTGGGAAATGCAGACAGCAGACAATTATTTCACAGTATGTGTCGAGATTAGTAATATCGCGTCCGGTCGATTACCATAGAAAAAATGGTTTGTAGTGCGGACTTTAGTCCGCAAAAATGGTTTGTAGTGCGGACTTTAGTCCGCAAAAATGGTTTGTAGTGCGGACTTTAGTCCGCAAAAATGGTTTGTAGTGCGGACTTTAGTCCGCAAAAATGGTTTGTAGTGCGGACTTTAGTCCGCAAAAATGGTTTGTAGTGCGGACTTTAGTCCGCAAAAATGGTTTGTAGTACGGACTTTAGTCCGCAGGGAGCATCTCAATGAATGCAAAAAAGCAATTTCTTTACAATGCCAGTACCTCAAAATTTCAACCTATATACTCTCAGTCTTGAGCCGAAAAACGGACTGAAGTCCTTACTACGAAAGGGGAGCGGACTAAAGTCCGTACTACGAACCTGGAGACGATCTAAGTTTTTTGGGCGATCGACCTTTTTTACTTTTCGGTAGATATTGGAGGAATGCGATCGGCTGCTAAAACTACAACTTTCCCATCTTGCCAAACCGCAATAGATTCGCCTAATTTGCGGTGTTTTTCAAGGGCCGCAGCAATGGCAGCTTTCACCCCCTCATTAATCTTTGTAGATAAAAGTTGTCTGGGTTTTAATGTGTTCATTTGATTTTTGATTTATTTGATTCCAGCTTTCAAGATTATAGATTATCTGTTCTTGCTCGATAATTCCTTCAGCCACTAACTGAGCATTTTCGTGAGAATTGTCATAGATAATCCAATTGTCGCACAAAGGCAAATACAGAGCAATCAAATTTCGCAGTCCTCTGTCATAGCGGCGGCGGATGACATCTTCTGGGATCGAATGACCGCCGCTAGCTACCCGTCTGGCTACTCTTGCTACGGCCAGTTCGGGCGATCGCAGCCAAAAATAGATTAAGTTAATTGTATAATCTTTTGTTTTACAACTTCTCATAAAAGCCGCAAAGCTGCGGGCCGCTAGAGTAGTCTCAAAAGCAAAATCAGTTCCCGACTCAGACAGAGTTTGCAGTCTTTATAGCATAATTCGTCCGGCAGTAATGGCTACAGATTCGGGATTGAATGGCGAAAGAGCACCCGCGATCGCATCAGCATTGACATATTCAAAACAGTCCAAAAAGTTAGGTAATAAACTCATTGATGCAGTGGTTTTCCCGGAACCATTAGCGCCGCCAATTATGTAAACATTTGGCATAAGTTTAATTATCCATACTTTATTAAAATCATCTCAACATTAATACCATTTTTCTTTCATATATGCTATAGATG
>PVWI01000444.1 GCA_003003725.1 filamentous cyanobacterium Phorm 6
CCTTAATATAACTCCTAATTGACCGTCAGCCATAATTTATTCCCCTAGAACAAGAAACTAATTTTCTGGTAAATAAAATTCGTATTTTTCAAGTTCATTTTTGCGATGAATCAATACGACTTTTTTACAGTCTCAGCTTAGAAATCGTACTTTCTATCACAGCAATTAGCTTTCCGGATCTTTTATATTTCTTTACAAGTATTCTCAGATGTGAAATCGGCCAGTTGTCAAAATCGGCAGAGTGTTAGTTACCGCAACTTGACCCGCTGGGAATACCCGTAAAATCCACAGTATTTAGCGGTGATCTGAACTCCTTTACTTACGTATATAAATTTAGTTTCCTGCTAATTATTTGAAGCTGCAATGAGTCAGAAGTTGAAGCGTGTAAACCGAGTCCTGTGAGGGAAGGTAAGTAAAGCGAGTTGAAGAGAGATGAAGTAGGGTGAAGTTTTGCGGATTTGATGCCCATAACACTCGGCGTGCGGTGTCACTCATTTGAGCGACACCGCACGCGGAGCGACTGGTGAAAGTATTTAATGGCCTACTAGAATCGCTGTATCTGCTAACTCTTTGCTTTCAGAAGTCTTCGGTTCCTTCAGGATCAAAACACAAAGCAAGCAGACGATCGCAGCCGCACTTCCAAGTACCTGAAAAAAGGTGTGGTTTCCAGCAATTTCTTGGGGCAGAAAGCTATAAAAAGTTGCATAAGTTACAGCGCCGACACTGCCGTAAGCACCGACATTTCCGGCAATTTGACCAGTTACTTCTCGTTTAATTAAGGAGACGATGCCAAAAGTCGCACCGGCTGCACCGAAGACGAAGAAGGCACATAACATGATCGTGACAACCACAACTGGCAACGGCCAATTGCCCGTAATTTGGCTCAGGATTAAATAGCCCAATGCCACTCCGGCGATCAGAAATGTGAGCGTCCATTTGCGGCTGCCGATTTTGTCAGAAATTAAGCCTCCGGTGGGACGACTGATCAAGTTCATTAGGGGAAACATGGCAGCTATTGGCCCGGCGATCGCTTGATTTAAGTTGAAGGTGTTCTCAAAAAATTCTGGTAGCATTGACACCACAGCAATTTCTGAACCAAAGGTGACGGCATAGGCTAGTTGTAATACGAAGACTTGACTGATTTGGTAGCGTTTTTCAGTTGGGTAATCTTTTTGCCCAGTCACAACTTCTCGGTTAACTTCCCAGGTTTTGTAAGCCTGAATTAAATAGAGTGCTGTCAAACCAGCCCAAATGCCGTACATGATATTTGTCGTGAGAAAACTTGCTTTCTGCAAACGCCACACAATTAAAGCTAAGGCGCCAAATAAAGGAATATTGGCGAGTAATAATGCCCAAAAGCTTTGAGGGCTGGTGACTTCCATTGCGCCGTTGCGGGCTGGGCGCTGATAGACTTTGCCGGGTGGTGTATCTTGAACGTTGCAGTAAAAAATGACTCCGAAAATTGCTGCGATTATGCCGGTAAGGGCGATCGTCAATCGCCAATTTGTTTCGCCGACTGAGAGAAAAGCGGTTGCTGCGGCGATCGATGGTAACACTGCTTCGGCGGCAAAAGAACCAAAGTTGCCCCAGCCGGCATAGATACCTTGGGCGAATCCGATCTCTTCTGGGGGAAACCATTCGGTAACTAAGCGAATGCCCACTACGAATCCAGAACCGACAATGCCCATTGCTAAACGGCTCAAAACCAACTGGTTGAAGTCTTGGGCGCAGGCGAATGCGAGGGTGGGAAATGCTGCGTAGATGAGGATTGAAGAGAAGGTGATCCGAGGCCCGAATCGATCGAGCAACATACCGATAATGATGCTTGCAGGAATGGTGAGGGCTAGGTTGCACAGACTGATGATTCTAGCTTGCCCGATCGTCAAACCCAAATCCTGCTGCACCGTTGTACTAAAGGGCGCGTAGTTGAACCACACGATGAAGGTTAAGAAAAAAGCAAACCAACTCAGGTTCAGAATCCGAAAAGGCCCTTTGAATGATAAAAGCCCTTGAAGCATATTAAGTTATCCTAAGAAATCATACAGATTATTAATTCTGAGTTAATATCATCACAAAAATTTGTATCGTAAGTTACTTTTTATCCTGAAAACGAAAGCCAGCGCATCAATTTGGTGCAGATACAGCGTCAGGACACGGCTTGGCCTTTGTCCCTACAATTAATCTGGCGTAGGGATACGGCACTGCCCATTAGTGTCAACTTAACGTCAAACGTAATACCGGTCTGCTGTTTGACGATTAGGCCTCGATCCCCCCTAGCCCCCCTTAAGAAGGGGGGGACAGGAGTCTTCTCAAAGTCCCCCTTCTTAAGGGGGATTTAGGGGGATCTAGACTTTGCCTAAAAGCGACATTTATCAGGGTTTCAGGCTTAAGTTGACACTCCTTGGCCACTGCCGTGTCCTCCGTTAGCATCAGAATGATGCTAACGGATTTGATACGATCTCAAAACGAAAGCCCCGACTTCTTAAATAAGTCGGGGCTCTAGCAGAAAAACATTTACTAACTCAAAGATTTAGATTTCTTCCAAATCTTCCATATTTTCTACAACATCATCATCAACATCATCAACATCATCTTCTACATCTTCTACATCCTCAACAGGAGCGACAGAATTAGCAGAAACCACAGCACCAGTCTCAAGTTTCTTTTTAACTAGCTCCTCAATTTCATTTTTGAAATCGACGTTTTTCTCCATGTGCTGGATCACTTTGTCTCGTCCTTGAGCTATATTTTCGCCGTTGTAGCTATACCAAGAACCTTTTTTCAGAATTACTCCCATTTCGTCGGCCAAGTCAGTGAGACAGCCTAATGTAGAAATGCCTTTGCCGAATACAATGTCAAATTCGGCAATGCGGAAAGGTGGAGCAACTTTATTTTTAGCAACTTTAACTTTCGTGCGGTTGCCGTATTCTTCGGTACCTTTTTTCAAGCTTTGAATACGACGAATGTCGAGTCGCACGCTGGCGTAGAATTTGAGTGCGTTACCGCCGGTCGTGGTTTCGGGGTTGCCGTAAGTGATGCCGATTTTTTGCCGCAATTGGTTGAGGAAAATCACGGTACAGCCGGATTTGCCGATGTTACCGGTGATTTTTCGCAAAGCTTGACTCATTAATCGGGCTTGTAAACCCATGTGGGAGTCGCCCATGTCGCCTTCGATTTCGGCGCGGGGGACGAGGGCGGCTACGGAGTCAATGACTACGATATCGACGGCGACGGATCGCACGAGTTGATCGACAATTTCGAGGGCCATTTCGCCGGTATCCGGCTGGGAAACTAAGAGATTTTCAATATCGACGCCTAAAGCTGAGGCGTAGGTGGGATCGAGGGCGTGCTCGGCATCGACGAAGGCTGCGATACCGCCAGTTTTTTGGACTTCGGCGATCGCGTGGAGCGCTAGAGTTGTTTTACCAGAACTTTCTGGGCCGTAAATTTCAATGACTCGCCCTTTTGGCAAACCGCCGCCCAAGGCCTGTCTCTTATACACATCT
>PVWI01000111.1 GCA_003003725.1 filamentous cyanobacterium Phorm 6
AACTTAACCAATATAGAATTTACGCATTTCAATCTAATGATGTCATTCTGAATGAATGCCGACCCTAGGTTCTGCAAGTAAAGTATGAATATCAAACCCTTGCCAACCGCCATCGCGTAAGTTCTACAAAAGCCAATAACCACTAACAAATAACCAACAACCAATAACAAATAACAAATAACCAATAACCACTAATTATTAATTTTCATGCTCAAATCCAGCCAAGTCGATCGCGTAATTGGAGCACTGGTTGAAATATAATCAACTCCAGTTTCTGCTACACTTCTAATTGTTTCTAACGTCACATTCCCAGAAGCTTCGATTTTTACCCGATCGCCCTTTTCGCGAATTATTGCCACAGCCTGCCGCATCAGATCGAAGGACATATTATCCAACATGATAATATCCGCCTTGTACTGAAGAGCTGTCTCTACTTCAGCCAGAGTTTCGGTTTCAACTTCGATCGTCAGCGGATAGGGGATAGAATTGCGAATAAGGGCGATCGCCTCGGCAATTCCCCCAGCCGCCGCAATATGATTATCTTTAATCATCACCGCATCATCTAATCCCATGCGATGATTGCAAGCACCGCCGATTTGAGTTGCGTATTTTTCCAACAATCTCAACCCCGGCGTTGTCTTGCGCGTATCCACCAATTGCACCGGCAAATCGGCAATTTTGTCAACATATTTTTGAGTTAAAGTAGCGATGCCGCTCAAACGCATTGCCAAGTTTAATGCTACTCTTTCACCGGTTAGCAGCGCGTCGAAGTTGCCGGAAATCTCGGCGATTACTTCTCCTTTTTCGCACAGTTTCCCTTCTGGTACTTGGGGGATGAAACTGAGGCTGCTATCTAAAAGTTTAAATGTGCGATCGGCAATTGGCAATCCGGCTATGACTCCTGCTTCTTTGACTATCCATTTAGCGGTGCCCTGGATGCTGGCTGCGGGAAATAAGGCCGATGTTGTGCGATCGCCCCTACCGATATCTTCTAGCAGCCAGTTGTGCAGTAGGGAGTCTAAAACTATCCAAGGTGGCAATATTGCTGTCATGTTTTCTTTGTGATTCCTGCTACTAGGAACGATAGTCGATCGGGTAATTTTCGGCAAGTTGCAGAATGATGGTGGTGTGAGTGCGATTTTGGGCGATCGCACTATATAATGGGCTATTCTGTTGCTGACATTGGGTTTTGGTGGTTTAATGGAGTAGATGGGCGATCGCGAGTAAAAACAATGATACAGCCAGTCATTTTAGAAAAATTAGCAGAACTCCCTGAGTCTCTTCAGACAGAAGTGCTTCATTATATTGAGTTTTTGATCGAAAAGCAGGCTAAAAACTCAACTCAAGAAAAGCCGACAAAGAAGCGTCGAGTTGCCGGAACAATGAAAGGAATGTTTGTTCTACCGCTACCTGATGACTTTGATGAGCCGCTTGAGGATATGAAGGAATACATGGAATGAATAGATTACTATTAGATACTCATGCTTTGATCTAGTTAATCTCTAATTTAAAGGAGAGTAAAAAATGATGATAGAAACCGCTATCTTAAAAAATCTCGAAAAATTGCCTGAATCTGTCAAACAGGCAGTCCTTGACTATATAGAATTTCTGGTGAACCGATATGCTGAGGAGGCTCCTAAAACGGAAAAAGCTGCCAAGCGAGGCGGACTTGGAATTTGGAAAGATAAAATCTGGATGTCTGATGATTTTGATGAACCTCTCGAAGATTTAAAGGATTATATGTAAACATGAATATTCTACTGGATACCCATACTTTTCTCTGGTACTTGGAAGACAATAAACAATTAAGTTCTAAAGCAGCAGAACTTCTTGAAGATCCAAGTAACACTCTCAGGTTGAGTATCGCTAGCTTATGGGAAATTTCCATTAAGCTTGGCTTAGGAAAACTTAGCTTACAAAACTCATTCTCTGAGTTAGAGGAAGTGTTGCAACAACTAAAAATAGAGGTTTTGCCCATCACATTCTCTGATACAGAGTGCTATCTTAACTTGCCCCTGCATCATCGAGATCCTTTCGATCGCATTCTGGTAGCACAGGCGATTAATCATTCCCTTGTTTTGGTTAGTTGCGATGTGGCTTTTGATGCCTATGACCTTCAGCGAATATGGTCATAGCTGCGGCGGGTATCCTGTTGACTAAGTTGGGTATTTGTGCTTTAATGGGATGGATGGGCTTACTTTGGTTGCAAAAAGGTTTTGCGGTGGGGAAGCATTTAAGCTGACTCAGGATTAAGCCGAGGCTTGGCGCTGCGCGACTAGCAATAAGCGGAGGTTTTCGTAAAATTTGATGAAGGGGAATTTCGTATAGCGTTGCGAATTTAGATGGTATTCTATATTTAAGGAGTTCAAAAAAGGTTTTTATAATGATAAAAAAAACTATCAAAGATATTAGCAATCCTGATACTTATAAGGGTATATATTCATTTCACAAATACTGGGGCAAAAAACCCACTGAAAGCATTGCTTTTTTTATACAGAACTATACAAAAGAATCCGATATAGTCCTCGATCCATTCTTAGGCTCAGGTTTTATCAGTAGAGAGTGTTTGTCTCGAAAAAGAAGATTTATTGGAATTGATATTAACCCTTTTGCCGTGGAACATACCAAATTCTTGTTGGAACTTCCAAAAGCTTCGGTATTTCAGTCAGCTTTACATAAAATCGAGGAAAAAATCAAACAAAAAATAAATGCAACCTATTCTATAGATAATGGGAAAATAGCATCGCACTATTTATGGAACAGCGATGAAATCTTAAAGGTATGGATCAAGCCAGAGGTAGGCAGGAGTAGAATTGAAATTGAACCAATAAGCTTTGATATAGAAAAAGTCAAAAGATTTTCTGAATATTCAGTAAGAAATATCAGAAAACTTACTTTTTTTACTAATTCAAGAATTAATGTAAACAATCAAATGTCTATCTATGATTTATTTACGCGTAGAGCTTTGCATAATATTGACTTAATACTAGATGAAATAAAACTATTTCCAGATATAGTTCAGAAAGCTTTATTGTTAACTCTGACTTCTTCTTCAGGGCAAATGTCATCTATGGTATTTGCTATCACTAATCGAGGAAAAACAAAGAACCAAATTTCTAATAAAGTTGAGGTTGGTAGTTGGGTAATAGGCTATTGGAGGCCAAAGTTACATTTTGAGATTAATGTTTGGAATTGTTTTGAGAGTAGAGCAAAAAAGCTCTACAAAGCCTTGCTTGATATTAGCGATCACCAATATAAAATACACGAATCAATAAGTATGCTTTTAGAAAGTAAGCAAGGAGCATCAATTCTGAATAATGACTGCATAGACACAATGCAAAACATACCAGAAAAAACCATAAAGCTTATTTGCACTGATCCGCCACATAGCGATCGAATACCCTATTTAGAATTAAGTGAAATGTGGAATTCTATTTTAAATAAAAATGCTTTTTTTGAAAAAGAGATAATTATTTCTAACGCAAAAGAAAGAAATAAAAAAAAGAGTGAATATGTTGAAAAAATGAAATTATTTATGGGTGAATCTAGCCGTATTCTTACTGATGATGGGATACTTTTAATATATTTTAATGCTCGTGATAGACAAAGTTGGCAATTCTTAGAAATACTTGATACAATTCCTAATTTGCAGTTCATTGGGACTTTCCCAATGGAATACTCTGCAAACTCTGTAGTACAAGACAATAGAAAGGGTGGAATGAAAACAGATTATGTTCTTGTCCTTAAAAAAAGAGGATATAATATTGATTTTCAGTATGAACTTGATAAAATATCAGGCTGGTCAGCTTCAGTACCTCAAATAGCATCGGCGATATAATAGAAATGTACTATGAGGATTTACAATGAAAGATTTTGCTTACTGGAAGAAACTACATGATAGCGATAATCTAACAGAATTTAATACAGATTCATTTGGTCAACTGTGGTTAAAAACAAAATCAATCATTAGAAAAGGGTTGATTTCAGAATTTATAGAAAAATATTCAATAAAATTAACCGCAAATAGTTTAGAGGGACAATTTGAGGAATTATTTTTAATTCTTCAATCAAATTTATCTCAATCCGACCATCAGTTAGATTTGTATATTAAAGAAAAAAATATCCAAACATTAAACTCATTAGATAGAGAAAGTCTGGTTTCTGAATTATATAAATTAAGAACATTTGAATGGGGAGGTAATTATCAAAATTCACTGGATAAGTATTTGGTAAGTCAATATGTGAAAACTCAAACCATAATATCTTATAACACATTAATGTCCAAGTTTGAGCAAGAAATAAACCGTGCTGTTCAAGGATATGTATTAAATAGTTGGTACAACCATTGGTCTAGCATTCTAATTGAGCATATCTTTAAATCACATCCGTCCATTCTACCTACCGTTGGACAAATTAAGAGTGTAGATTTTTTCATTAACAATATACCTTATGATTTGAAAGTTACGTATTTTCCATCAGAGTATTTAAGGTTAAAGAGAAAAGAAAAGGCTCTTCCTGTTGAACTCACTTTCTTAAAGAGGAAAGCAAAAGATCTTTCAATTAATTTTGACAAAAAAGCAAAAGGTTCTGATATATATTATGAAATAACTGAAAAGTTAAGAGATCGAAATGACCAAGTATCTCAGTCCGTATTAGATCAGTTGAAATCTGAAAACATGATAATTGTTAACGAAGCTCAGCATAATCCTAAAACTCTTGCAAAATGGCTATATGAAAATCAGGGAGAAATGCGTTTTGGCTCAGAAAATAGATTATTTATTGTGCTAATAGACACAGACACGAATAATTTTTCAAACTCTTGGAAACTTAAAAGGAATTTTGAGATATTAACTCCGACGATAAATAATTTTCTTAATACTTTTAGCTCAAAGAAAATATCAGATTTAGAGATAAATTTTAAGTATCCTGGAAAGTCAGACATATTCACTGCATTAACAGATGTTATTTTTGTTTTAAAGTAAAAATCTGTGTTAGTTTTCCATTGATAGTTACATAAGTGGTGATAATTAATAAAGAGGACTGAAAGAGGTAATTATTATGACTATTCGTGATATTGCGATCGCCAAATTGCAGCAACTTCCAGAATCATTTTTGCCAGAAGTCAGCGAATTCATCGACTTTGTGATCCAAAAGCACCAATCTAAAATAGCTGATGCCAGAATCCCAGATGATATGGCTAAAGCTTGGGCACAATGGTTCGAGGAAGTCGATCGCCTGGAAGTAACGACTAATCAGCCTGAAAGCGAATTTAAGCTACAGTAAAAGCTATATTTTCTAGCACTACATTAGGTACATTTCCACTACCTAAAACCTGTGTAGCATCTAAAACTTCTATCCCTACCAATAACTCATTTTCCCCAATATTTAAAGCAATTTCGTCAGTCAACTGTAAAGTGCGACACTGATGCTTACCTTCTACAAGTCTAATGTATAGAGCATCAATTTCGGAATCATAACTAATCTTCATAAACTTTTACCTCAAAAATAAAAAGTATACACTGTGATTACGACTAACTCAGTATCAGTCTCAGCAACAATCGGTACTACTTTCTTGAGAGAGTAGAACTTATCCTGCCACTCATTATTATACTGAAAAGTAGCTTGATATTTGTACCTACCATTTTTAGCAAGTTGTCGATTACCTGTCATAATGGTATCAATAATTTCTGATTCATTAGTACCTCTTTCAATCGCTTGTTCCTGGGCATGATTAGTTAATCTAATAGGTTTCACTCTTTATTGTCCAATAAATTAAAAGTTTAAATTCCAGATTCACATGGATATTTACAGTTTCCATGCTCTTAAAAAACTAAGTGCATAAAACTAAAGCTCTTTTCCGTTGTTGCGGGAAAAGAGCTTTAATTTATTATTAACCTGGCACCGAGCTATTTTACCGGGCAGTGACCCGCCGAGTATCTTCGCCATAGCAACGTTTAACAACCGAGTTCGGGATGGATCGGTGTGGTTCCATTACATCATAAGCACCAGGAAAGCTTTAAAAACTTTGAATCCTGTGTCTGCGTTAAACTTGATGCGCTGCATCTTTTTCGCTCGACACTTATTACATTACCAAACTACCCTAAGTTTGTCAACCCCTTTTTAAAAGATTTTTTTGCCCATTGGACGCATGGCAGTCTAGAAACCGGGTTTTTTACGATAATACTTCGTTGCAGCCGACAGACTCGGTAAAAACCCGGTTTCTGTGGTCGAAGCGCCTCAGCCCGATCACAAATCCAAAAACGCCGCATCCACACCCTGCTCTCTGCGAATCTTCCCATCCTTTACAAACCACGCCACGACCTGCTTAACTGTTAATTGCTCGATCGCCCCTCCAGATTCCACAGCAATTTGCTTCAACGGTCGCAAAGACGCCACCACCAAATTAGTAAAAAAGTTTTCAAAACTAGCATCAAGTTCGATCGACTGTTGAATGCTCTCATCATTCTTAATCCAATCCATCACCTGCTGGTTAGACACCTCAGTTATCGGCAAACCAGTCTCCCCAGCAATTTGCTTGAGCACCCTCAAACCATAAATTGCCAATCGAGTCGAAAACTTTTCCTTCGACGACAGCAGCGCCATATCAACTTCGGCGCACTCTTCCGGCTTTAAAAAATCTGCTAGCGGTTGCATAGTTATTTGTTGACTGTTGACTGTTGACTGTTCGCTGTTGACTGTTGACTGTTGACTGTTGAATAACTAATAACTACTGACTAATGACAACTAACAACTGACTAATGACTAATGACTAATGACTTCTTCCTAGCAATCGAATAACCGCAGCGGTGTTCCCCATCAATAATCCAGTGAGTCCGCTCCACAATACAATCCGGCAACACAGCCGCAAACATCTCCAACTCATTACCGCAGACACTCGGAAAAGTTTCAGCCACATTAGAAATAGCACAATTGTGTTCCGTAAACACAAATCGATCGCCCTTAGCATTAAAATCAGAATCTCGATCGTCCACAGGATACCACTCAGCCATGTAACCTTCATCCCTGCGAAGCTCCATCAACCTAGCCACCCGCTCTTGCAGCGAACCCGCACCCATTAGCCTACGGTACTCCATCGCCTTACGTTGCCACTGTTTTCGCAAGATAGAAATCACCTGCTCGCGGCCAACAGTCTCAGCCAAAGTATCCAGGAAAGACAATGCAAAATCGCCATAACGATTCGGGAAGCGATCGCGCCCCAGACTGGTAAGCTCATAAATGTGTTGTGGTCGCCCCATCCCAGCCTGAACCGACCGATACTGAATTACGCCCTCCGCCTCCAAATCCTTCAAATGACGGCGAATCGCCTGGGCGCTAATATCCAAAGACTCCGCCAACTGGAGAGCCGTCCCTTGACCTCCCTTGAGCAAAAACTGCAAGATGTCTTGTTTAGTGGAAGTCTGCTGAGTCTGCATCATCTTCACAAAAAAATATTAATTTGACTTTGACAAGATCGCTATTGTTAATGTAGCTTAAAATAATAGTAAAGCAACAGACTTGTTGTTTAACTTAACCGAGCAGTCCAGCAGAACTCGCTCAAACCCAGACAGCCAACCAATTTTGGATTTACGATTTTGGATTTTAGATTTACTCCACCCGCTCACTGTCAAGCTTAGAAATTTTAGATTTACTATTTACGATTTGTTCCGTCCTTAAAGGACAGGGCTTGCACCAAGATTCCCCAATCCAAAATCCAAAATCTAAAATCTAAAATCCCGTTGATTGCCCCGTCTGCCATCTTTGAGAGAATTATCTAGAACACTGAACACGCAAAATAATGAGTTCTACCACAGCCCAAACCCTAGTCAACCAGCCCTACAAATACGGTTTCGTCACCGACATCGAGTCAGACACCATCCCCCGCGGCTTGAGCGAAGATGTAGTGCGGCTAATTTCCTCCAAGAAAAACGAACCGGAATTCCTGCTGCAATTTCGCCTCAAAGCATACCGCAAATGGCTGACCATGACCGAGCCGACTTGGCCTCATGTCAACTATCCCGCGATCGACTACCAAAACATTATCTACTACTCCGCGCCAAAACAAAAGCCCAAAAAGCTCAACAGTTTGGACGAAGTTGATCCGGCACTATTAGAAACCTTCGAGAAATTGGGAATTCCCCTATCCGAACAAAGACGGCTGGGAAATGTCGCCGTCGATGTCGTTTTCGACAGCGTTTCAATTGCGACAACCTTTAGAGAAAAGCTAGCCAAAGATGGCGTTATCTTCTGTTCCATCACAGAAGCTGTCAAAGATTATCCCGAACTAATCGAAAAATATCTTGGCACCGTCGTACCAGTCGGCGACAACTTTTTCGCAGCCCTCAACTCCGCCGTATTCACCGACGGTTCCTTCGTTTTCATTCCCAAAGGCGTAAAATGCCCAATGGAATTGTCAACCTATTTCCGCATCAACAACGAAGATTCCGGCCAGTTCGAGCGCACCCTAATTATTGCAGAAGAAAACAGCTCTGTGTCTTACCTAGAAGGTTGCACTGCGCCGATGTTTGACACCAACCAACTGCACGCCGCTGTCGTGGAATTGGTAACAATGGACAATGCCGATATCAAATACTCAACCGTGCAGAACTGGTACGCCGGCGACGCGAACGGTAAAGGCGGAATTTACAATTTTGTTACCAAACGCGGCTTGTGTCAAGGAGTCAATTCTAAGATTTCTTGGACACAAGTAGAAACAGGTTCAGCGATTACTTGGAAATATCCCAGTTGCGTATTAGTCGGCGACAACTCCGTAGGCGAATTCTACTCGGTAGCCCTGACAAATAACAAGCAGCAAGCTGATACCGGCACCAAAATGATCCACGTCGGCAAAAATACTCGCAGCACGATTATTTCTAAGGGAATTTCGGCGGGTAATTCTGCCAACAGCTATCGCGGCTTGGTAAAAATGGGCCCGAATGCTAAAGGCGCTCGCAATTATTCTCAGTGCGATTCGATGCTAATTGGCGACAACGCTCAAGCGAATACTTTCCCCTACATTCAAGTGCAGAACCACACTGCTAAAGTGGAACACGAAGCTTCTACTTCCAAAATTGGGGAGGAGCAATTGTTCTTCTTCGCTCAGCGGGGAATTTCCGCAGAAAATGCTATTTCGATGATGATTAGCGGTTTCTGTAAGGATGTTTTCAATCAGTTACCGATGGAATTTGCGGCGGAAGCTGATAAGTTGTTGAGTCTGAAGCTCGAAGGAAGTGTGGGATAGAAAAAAGTTATGATTAGGTTTGTAGTAAGGACTTTAGTCCTTCTTTTTCTTAACTACAAAATTCTCATTTCTAGGCGATAATTAGGTTCGTAGTGAGGACTTTAGTCCTTCTTGTTCAGGAGTGAGGCAAAAAATGGTTTGACGCGCTACTTTTCTGGCTCTAAAGAAGGACTGAAGTCCGAACGATCGAACCTAGATTGAAGAAGGACTGAAGTCCGAACGATCGAACCTAGATTGAAGAAGGACTGAAGTCCGAACGATCGAACCTAGATTGTTGAATTACAACAAGACCAAAAAATTAGAGGAGTTAGGAAAAAAAGAGATGATTGTTGAAAATAGTCAAGTAATTCTATCCGTCCGAGATTTAACTGCGAATGTGGATGATATCCAAATCCTTAAGGGTTTGAATCTGGAAATTAAATCGGGTGAAATTCACGCGATTATGGGCCCGAACGGTTCAGGAAAAAGCACTTTATCCAAGATATTAGCCGGTCATCCTGCTTATACGGTAACGGGTGGAGAAGTTACTTTTATGGGACAAAATCTCCTGGAATTACCGCCGGAAGAACGTTCTTTGGCTGGAGTATTTCTGGCTTTCCAATATCCTTTGGAAATTCCCGGCGTTAGCAATGTCGATTTCCTGCGCGTGGCTTACAATGCTCACCGCAAACATCGGGGCTTGGAAGAGTTGGATGCTTTTGATTTCCAAGATTTAATCGAGGATAAGCTGGATATTGTCAAAATGAATCCGACTTTCTTGGGGCGCAGCGTCAATGAGGGTTTTTCTGGGGGCGAGAAAAAGCGCAATGAGATTTTGCAAATGGCGCTTTTGGAACCCAAGTTAGCTATTTTGGATGAGACTGATTCTGGTTTGGATATCGATGCTCTCAAAATTGTCGCTGCTGGTGTGAATCAGTTGTCAAATGCTGAAAATTCGATGTTGGTGATTACTCACTATCAGCGGTTGCTCAATTACATTATTCCTGATTTTATTCATGTCATGGAAGCGGGCAGAATTATCTTGACTGGCCCGAAAGAGTTGGCGCTGGAATTGGAAGAACGCGGTTATGACTGGGTTGTGGAAGAAGAAGCAGCAGGAGTTGGCGCACGATGATAAATACTCAGGTTGCTACTAGAGAAATGTTTTTGGCTGGTTTGGTGAATCAGTGCGAAAAGTTGGGTGAATCTAATCCCAAAAGTTCTGCTTACGGGTTGGATGATTTGCGCGACATTGCGACTCAATACGTGCTTGCTGCCAGTTTTCCGACTGTAAAGGATGAAGAATGGCGGTTTACTGATTTGTCGTCGCTGTTGCAAGTTCCTTTTCATGTACCGCAAAGCTATCAGTCAACGGTTAAGCTGGCTGATATCATTATGCCTGTGAAGAATCGGGATGATTTACCGTTAAGATTGGTATTTGTCAACGGTTTTTATGCGCCGGATTTGTCTACGGTGGAGTCGGCGGTTTTGTCGAATTTGCCTAGCGACTTTTATGCTGGTAATCTATCTAATGTACCGGAAAAATATCGATCGCGCATTACCGATGTTTTGAGCAAGCACAGCCAGCCAACGGAAGTGTTTACAGCGCTGAATACTGCGGGTTTGGCAGATTCTGCGGTGGTGTTCGTGCCGGCCAATGTGTCCGTCGAAATGCCGATTCATTTACTCTTCCTGACCGCACCAGGTGCATCTGCGACGATGTGTCAGCCGCACTGCTTGGTCATAGCTGAGGCTGGCAGCAAAGTTACGCTGATTGAGGATTACACCACAATCGGTAATTTACCCGCTTTGACGAATGCTGTGACGGATGTTTTTGTCGGCGAAAATGCCACGGTGAATCACGTTAGGCTGCAGCGCGAAGGTTTGAATGTGGTTCATATTGGCAAAAGTGCGATCGAGCAATCTCGCAATAGCCGTTATACTTGTCATGCTATCAGCTTGGGCGGCAAAATATCGCGTCACAATTTAGAAGTGTTCCAGCGCGGCGAAGGCACCGAAACAACTTTAAACGGTTTAACCGTAGCCTTTGGCGAACAATTGTCTGATACTCACAGTTTAATTGATTTCAATCATCCCCACGGCACAAGTCGCCAATTGCACAAGTGCATTATTGGTAACAAAGCCCGCGCCGTATTTAACGGCAAAGTTTTTGTTCGCAAAGCCGCACAATTGACAGACGCGGGACAGTTGAGCCGGAATTTGTTGCTGTCATCGAGGGCGCGCGTAGACACGAAACCGCAGTTGGAAATTGTCGCCGACAACGTTAAATGTTCCCACGGTGCAACTGTCAGCCAGTTAGAAGATGATGAGCTTTTCTACTTGCAAAGTCGGGGCTTGGATTTGGAAAGAAGTCGCTATTTGTTGATTGATGCTTTTGCGGCGGAAATTCTCAATATGTTGCCGATTATTGGGGTGGCGAAAATGCTTTCTACCTGTGTGGCTATGCAAGAATAAAGGAATTAGCAACAGGCTGGGTGATGTTTTATTGCCGCAATCAAAGCCGGAGATCCCCCCTAGCCCCCCTTAATAAGGGGGGAACAAGAGCTTTCTCAAAGTCCCCCTTATTAAGGGGGATTTAGGGGGATCTCCGGATTCAAAAATACGCCGTATAAGCGAGTTTCACAACAATACTAACTTCAAAAATTATGACACTTATTCAAGAAAAAACCCTAGCCTCAAAAGTTCGCCACGACTTCCCAATTCTCAAGGAAAAAGTCAACGGTAAACCCCTAGTGTATCTCGACAATGCAGCTACTTCTCAAAAACCTTTAGCTGTGCTCAATGCTTGGCGCGACTACTACGAAAAATACAATTCCAACGTCCATCGCGGTGCTCACACTCTCAGTGGAAAAGCGACTGATGCTTACGAAGGCGCTAGAGATAAAATTGCTGCTTTTATTAATGCGGCTTCGCGACAAGAAATTGTCTACACTCGCAACGCCACCGAAGCGATTAATTTGGTTGCTTATTCTTGGGGTTTGAATAATCTGCAAGCAGGAGATGAAATCATCCTGTCAGTAATGGAACACCACAGCAATCTCGTTCCTTGGCAAATGATTGCTCAAAAAACTGGTGCGGTGCTGAAGTTTGTGGAGTTAACGGAGACTCAGGAGTTTGATTTAGAGCAGTTCAAAATGCTGATTTCCGATAAAACTAAGTTAGTCTCAATCGTTCATGTTTCTAATACTTTGGGCTGCATCAATCCAGTTAACGAAATCTGCCAAATCGCCCACAGTTATGGTGCAAAAGTTTTAATTGATGCTTGCCAAAGCGTGCCACACATGGTAATAGATGTGCAAGCAATGGATTGCGATTGGCTGGTTGCTTCGGGTCATAAAATGTGTGCTCCAACTGGCATTGGTTTTTTGTACGGTAAACTGGATTTGCTTAGAGAAATGCCTCCGTTTTTTGGCGGTGGCGAGATGATTGCTGATGTGTTTCTCGAATATTCTACCTATGCTGATTTGCCGCACAAGTTTGAGGCGGGGACTCCGGCAATCGGAGAGGCGATCGCCCTTGGTGCCGCAATCGATTATCTTAGTAACATTGGCATGGATCAGATTCACGCTTGTGAAGCCGAATTAACGGCTTATCTGTTCCAACAATTGCGCCAAATTCCTGAGATTAAAATCTATGGGCCGCAGCCAGACGGCAACGGCGAAGGTAGGGCGGCGTTAGCGGCATTTACCAGCGGAGAAATTCACCCTCAAGACTTGGCTACGATGTTGGATGAGGAGGGAGTCGCAATTCGTTCCGGGCATCACTGCACGCAACCTTTGCACCGCTATCTTGATATCTCATCTACTGCTAGAGCGAGTTTGTACTTTTACAATACTTATGAGGAGATTGATGTGTTTGTGAAATCTTTGAAAGAGACGATCGACTTTTTCAGTTAGATGATGAGGTAAGTTGTTAGAGGGCGGGCATTTGCCCACCCTCTACTTAGTAATATGATAAATCTCAGATTCACTTAGGATATGAGGTCATGTTAGCGGTAGTGGAACGACTCACTTGTTCAGTAAAATGCCCACCTTCGTAATGACTTCCTTTTCCGTGACTATTACTGCCACCTTTTCGGTGACTTCCTTTTCGATTTGCTGCCTCCGCAGATGTTATGAACAAAGAGGAAGCCAACAGGATTACCAAGCTGAAAACTAAAACCTGTCTCAGAAACTTCAGCATAAAAAATTACTCCTTTCATTGTTGAGTCTATTTTAGTAGAACTAAGCTCAGAAGTCAATCAAAATCGAGTACCTTTATTTATTAACGGTAAAACAAAGAGCGATCGCAGTCCCAAATCCCAAAACCAGAACGCAATCTGGTAAAATAGGGCTAATCAACCCATAGGAAAGGCAAAAATACAAAGTGTGTTCGATGAACTAGCTGCATATAGAGAAAGCCTCGATTTACCACCGGCTGGCAGCGAAACCGATAAATCAACCATAGCTAAACTAGAAATAGCTGGTCAAAGTTTTTTTGGTATCAACTCTGGCAGTAACCCCAATCGTCGGCAAATAACTTTTAATGTCAATCCAATCACCAAAACCCATGCTGAAGCCGATGCTTTTCAACAAGCAGCCGATGCGGGCATTAGAGGAGGTAAAGCACGTTTAATTTGCGATCGCGAACTTTGTGCAGCCTGCGGCTTAAGAGGTGGAGTAAACTCTATGGCTTGGCAGTTAAATATAGAAGAATTAGAAATTATTACTCCCAGTGGAAGTAAGATAATAACCGTTAAACCGCCAAATAGAAGGAGGCAATAATGTTTGTGTTAAACCTATCAGTAGAAAATTGGGTTGGCAACCAGGATGAAGGTGACTTAATAGAAAGTCCTACTTGGAGTCAAATAGAACAAGCCATCTGCGAGTTAGACGGAAAAAGTAAAACTTTAGTTACCTTGGGTGCAGATGACGAGTGTTATATGAGCATTGGTGGTGGCGAATCTGGCAAATATATTGTTAATGTAACTTTTGATAACGTGAGGTTCCACAATTTAGTAGATCCATCAAAACCAGATGCAATAGAAAAGCTAGTTGTCGGCGGACAAGAAGGTAATTATGCGGCCAAGATGTGTGTAATTATAGAGACAGCACTGTTGGCAGCTCAAACATTTGCAGCATCTGGAAAACTCGAATTATCACTGTCTTGGGAAGAAGAGAAAGAATTAGTAATGCTGTAATAAAATAATATTTAACACAACTTAAGTGAAGTGCGAACGCTATTTCCTATATCTGCGTTCATCCGCGTCTATCTGCCTGCATCTGCGGTCAAAAAAAAGACTTGTCGCCCAACTAGAACTCTATCATCTCAGGATGAACAAATTGATAGCCCGCCGCCTTAATTTTTAAATTCGACACCCTCGCATTATAAGGCCGTACGCTAGGACTTCCATCCCAAGAAGCTTTAGGCAAATTATTAGCTTCAAAAATACGATCGAGCAATTCACGACTAGACAGCGACACATCCCCAACTAAATTGTAAATTCCCTGCAATCGATTGTCCAATGCAAAGGTCAATCCCCCAACAATATCATCCCGATGCACCCAATTTGTCGCATCTTCCCCCGCACCGGGACGAGTGCTCCCAGCCCAGCCTCCAAAGATTTTAACTAATTCTCGCCCCGGCCCGTAAATTCCACCCAAACGGAGAATACAAACTTGCAGATTTGGACTCGATGCTGCTAATAAAACTCGTTCGGTTTCGGCGAGAATTTCACCGTTGGGATTGGCTGGCGCGACGGGCGATTCTTCGTTTACCAGTTTACCTTGACAGTCCCCATACACAGAATAAGTACCCGTATAAATCACCTGCTTGACTGTCGGTATCTGCTGTAAAACCGATACCAAAGTTGTCGCAGTCTCTAAGTAACTTTCCCGATAAGCTTGAGGATTTGGAGCGCCGACGCACAGCATAACAGCATCTTGGTCTTGCAGTAAACTGCCGATCGCACTTGCATCATTTCCCTTAAGCACAACCACCCGCTGGGCGACACTCTCCAATTCACTAACTCGGCTCGCCGTCGTAGTTGTCGCCGTCACGGTACAATCAGATTTACCTTGTAAATGTCTGGCTGTCGCAGTACCCACATAGCCGCAGCCAACGATCGCAACTTTCATAAAAAAATCTCCATTTTGTCATACCCTCTAAAATTATTGCCGATTTGTGCGATCGATATGAGGCGAGTTTTATGGTACGATCTAAAGCGTCGCGATCGAGCTCAGTTGCATCATGTCCGAGAAAGATATTTTTGCCACATCCTCTGAAACCGAACTTTTAGCTTTTTACGGTTCTTTATTTGCGATCGCAGCCGCCGATGGTTTCGTTGATCTTGACGAACTAAATCTGCTGTTTAAAACCATAAACTTAGATAAGTTTTCTGATTCAGCCAAAACTCAAATTCAATCCTACACAACGAATCCTCCATCTCTGGGCGCAGGTTTGCAAACAATCAGCCAGTCAGCAGAACCGCTACGTTTGGGAGTGATGTATTTCGCCATCAACATTGCTTGGGCAAATAATACCATTCATCCCAAAGAAAGTGAAGCGATCGCACTCACTCAAAAACAGCTAGGAATTTCCGACAAGCAAACTCAAGCTATGCAAGAGTTTATCGCAGATTTGCAGAAAATTCGGGAGGCGATGCCGAATCCCAGTCAAGCATCAGCATCTTTTAATTCTGGTGTTTCCAAACTCAAAACTGCTGGCATTCCTCTAGATTTAATCGCTCCAAAAGGAACTAGCACAAGTCTGAGTAATTTAAAAAATAATTACTCAGATGAAACTTTTTGGTCTAAACTTAAAAGCTTTGCTTTGACCGCAGGTAGAGAAGTAGTTGAAAAAGCTTTGATATTATACTACACTGCTCAGAACCCCAATGTTCCTAGTTGGGCAAAAGGTGTGGTAATTGGAGCTTTGACCTATTTTATATCTCCGGTTGATGCAATTCCAGATGTATTAGTTGGCATCGGATTTACAGATGATTTGGGAGTATTGCTGGCCGCAATGGCTACTGTTTCTGTATACATTAATGCTGAAACTAAGGAACAAGCGCAGCAGAAGCTGACAGATTGGTTTGGCAAATAATATGGAAAGTTATTGGTTATTGGTTATTCGTTATATCAATTCCGGCTGCACGACCTATGATATAGAGGAGACGGCAGTGCCGTGTCCCTACCGAAAATAATATTGTAGGGAGACGGCACTGCCGTCTCCTAATTTCGGCTAACAATTCCGATGCTAACGGATTTGATATTTTATTGGTTTATTATCATTCCCAATTCCCAATTCCTAATTCCCAAATTCAGTCTTAAATCGCTTTGCCATCTCGATTCACAATCCGGCTTTCACCATCTTTCGCAGTGACATTTTCATAAACCCCTTCATCCCTCTTCACGTACTTGCTGAAGCCCTGATTTTTATAATCGGTGTCGGATGTCGGCTTCATCAACCTTGGAGCGCTCAGCAAACGGCGTACGATCGCATTTTCGGGAGTTTCACCCAGTTCGCACTTAGCTATCTCGCACAGTTGACCCCAAGTCGAAACTTCCAGGTTCATGCTGTGCGAAACTTCTAACTTCTGGTTGTTACTAGGACAAAAATAATCGTATAGAGGCATATTAAAAATCTCGCTGGCAACTACTAAAATTATTAATTGCACGGTTGTTAAGGGTATTGTAGCTCAAGATTACTAACAATTCAAGCCCATAAATTAAAATTTAATATTTTTAACGGTTGTTAAAATGCGAAATCAGCTATATTATTAACCCTGTGCAGTTGCTACCGGATGCGATCGAGACCAAGCCCAAAAGTACGCTACCCTGATATCCTCTCACTCGATCGCCTCAAGAGCAAATGCCCGTAAGACTTCCGTGAATGCCGTCAAAAGATCGATCGTCATTTTCAGACTGCACCCAAAGCACAGATTCTCAGTTTCAATTTTATTTATCTCACCAAAGAGGACTTATCCATGAGCGATTTCAAAGTTACGCCAGAAGTAGAGCTGAACACAGCTCAAATGTTGGAACGATACCAACTACAAGATGAGACAATTTTGCGGCGTTGGGCAAAACTGCACGCCATCAACAGCACTCGCGGTTTCTTCTATCCCGGTGAAGTAGATTTGATGGATCACGCTCACCACCACCTGGATAATTTGGGAATGAGCATTGCTGAGTACCAAAGTCTTTTAGACCGGCGCCGCAGCAATTCCCAGACATCAGGCGACCAAAATAAAACTGTAGCAAGTCAAGTTGCTGACGAAGCATACGATGCCATAGAAACCCTGACAGAACAGTATTCTGAAGCTGTTGATTTAATGGGAGAACGCATCGCAGACCATTTCATCGATGAACTCGATTTATCCGTAATGCGGCACCTTTCTCAAAAAGTAAAAGACCGCCGCACACTCAACGGTCAAACTAAAAAGCCTAACCGTTTTCTCCAAGTAATTAAAGCGGTGTTGCAACCAAGCAGCGAAAATACGCTTTTGGTACCGAGAAAAGATGATAACTCTAGCTTAGAATTAGAACAACATCATCGGCTCGGCTAGTCGTCAATCGATTTTAGATTTTAGATTTTAGATTTTAGATTGACCCCACGGATAAATGCGGGGGCTTGAGGATTTGAGATTTGAGATTTTGGATTGATTCCACGGATAAATCCGGGGGCTTGTACCATCAATAAATTCTTGGTCAATTTCGTGGAAAAACTAAGAGCTACCTATAGTGGTAAGGTGCGCACTGCGCACCTACATAATTCGTTGTTTTTAAGCAGTAAGGTGCGCACTGCGCATAGATAATTGGTTATAAGTTAGCTTTGAATTATAAATTCGAGACTAGAGAGAGATGTATTTTGCGTCTGAATTACCTAAAATATTTGCTTAATCGAACCCGTCAATCTTGCTTAAGGGGGAAGAGAAATGATTAAATCATGGATGGTAATTGGAATCGTCGTTTTTGTAGTAGGATTAGCCGCTAATTTAATCGCGCCTAGCGACATTCAGTGGTTCAACCGCTTACAACGTCCGAGATGGTTAGTATTTGAAAGGGCAATTCCGTTAATTTGGACTGTAATTTTTATTTGTGGAGCTTGGTCAGCCGTGATTGTTTGGGAACAAGCACCAGGAACTCAGGACACTTGGCTGAGAATGGGTTTGTACCTGCTTTTAGAAATAGTAACTATGTCCTATACCTCGGTTATGTGCAAAGTTAGGAGCCTGAAAGTCGGCACAATAATCGGTGGAACTGGCGCTATTTTAAGTGTGTTCCTAGCTTTAAGCGTTTTGCAAGTTTCAGAGTCGGCAGTCCTGTTATTGATACCTTACATACTCTGGAGTCCGATCGGCACTTACACCACTTGGGCAATGATGCACCTGAATCCGGCGGATGTTTAATATGATGTCCGATCGATCTACTGCAATAAAATTAGTTTGTAGTCAGGACTTTAGCCCTTCAAAATCAGAGGACTAATTTGACACTCTCAGCGCTGAAGCGACTGAGATTCTTAAGAAATTGCCTTCTTAATATCCCTATTTCTAGGGTTCCCAA
>PVWI01000112.1 GCA_003003725.1 filamentous cyanobacterium Phorm 6
GGCGCACTCTATGTTGATTAATGATATCTGAGCTAAGTTTTAGGTGCTTTGTATCCCCTTTCTAGGGCAAATTTCACAAGCTGCGCCCGATTTTCTAATTGTAATTTGCTGAAAATGCTGCCTAAATGAGCTTGCACAGTCCGGGGGCTAATAAATAGTCGATCGCTAATTTGTTTGTTAGTATAACCCTGAATAACTTCCCAAAAAACTCTTTCCTCGGCTGGTGTTAGGGGCAAAGGTGCAGGGTTCGGCAATACTGCGACAACTTTTGGCTCTACCGGCCAGGCGGTAGAAGTTTGCAGCAGTCGGACAATCTCGGCGTGAATGCGGTGGGAACGCTCTAACTGCGCTTTCACCTTTGCCAAGATTTCTTCAGACTGAAATGGTTTTACCAGATAATCGTCAGCGCCGATCGCGTGACCTTCAACTTTTGACTCAATTTCGCCTTGACCTGACAAAAATATAAACGGGACTAGCTGTCCCAAACGGGTAGTGCGCAAGCGGCGGCAAAACTCAAACCCGTCCATTTCCGGCATCATTACATCTGAAATTACCAAATCTGGGGGGGCATTTTCAAAAATTGAGAGCGCTTCAACGCCAGAATTAGCGCATTCAACCCGGTATCCTTGGCTTTCGAGGTACATTGCTAAGACTGTTCGACAGTCTACTTCGTCGTCAACTACTAATATTCTTTCCATGACAGCCTTGCACCGATTCCAGTTGACAGTTCTTGAAACTGCGGTTCCCAAAATAGGAACTTAAATGAGTTTACCTGGTGCAACTTGATAAAGGTTCCCAATTTCCAGATGCCACAATTCCTCAAATAGTCCAATTACGAGCGCCGATCGCATAAAATGGGAAGCAGTAGAGGAATATTGGGGAAAATTTCCTTCTTTTATTCGCCTATCCAAAAAGCTACAACTTTTCAGGAGGTATCGTCAACTTTTCCGCAGAAAATAGTAGTTAAAAGAAAGAATTTTATTTCATTATACAGAAATTTTCGTGACACTTACATTATTCCCAGACCGGACATGGAAAGGTTTTTAGATTTTTCGGGTTCGGATACGGGTACAAAAGGGATAACGCGAGCAGTTACTGGTGCTAAGGACTCAGTGCACAAACGCTGGCCGGCAATCAACAGACTTTCAATTATCGGGGCGGGTTCGGGGCGGCTGAACAGATACCCTTGCATGATGTCGCACTGATGCTCTTTCAAAAAAGCTAGCTCTGCTTCTGTTTCTACTCCTTCTGCAATTACTGTCATATTCAAACTGTGACCGAGTAAAATTACTGCTGTAGTAATAGCAGCATTTTGAGCGTCTTCGTTGGCATTTCGCACGAAAATGCGATCGATCTTTAAACTGTCGAAAGCAAATTGCTTGAGATATCCTAAAGTGGCATAACCTGTGCCGAAGTCGTCAATAGCAATCCGAATGCCTAGTGCTTTAAGTTCGTTTAAAGTAGCGCCTGCGACTGTCGCATTTTCTACCAGAGCGCTTTCGGTCATTTCTAATTCTAAATTAGCCGGCTCCAAGCCTGTAGTTTCTAATATTTGCACGATTCGCGCTTTCATGTCAGGGTCTGACAATTGGCGGGCCGACAAATTTACTGATATCGTAAATGGCGAAAACCCTGCTGCCACCCAACTAGCTGCTTGAGCGCAAGCACAAAGCAGTACCCACTCGCCAATCTGAATAATTAAACCTGTTTCTTCGGCTAAGGGAATAAATTCGGCGGGAGAAATTATACCTCGATCGGGATTTTGCCAGCGCACCAAAGCTTCGGCACCGATGACTTGTCCGGTAGCAATATTCACCTGTGGCTGATAGTATACCTGAAACTCACCTTGTGCCAAAGCGCGGCGCAGCAAAGCTTCCAGAGCCAGCTTTTCAGGACAGAGGACAGAAACCTTGGTCGATTCGTTAACTAAATCTTTGAGTCGGGCTTCTGCTTGGTGAAGTGCGAGTGTCAGCGGTTGAGTAATTGTTTGCCGTTTGGAGACGCGAGAAGCAATAGCCCCCAGTAATTCAGCCTTAGTAAACGGCTTTGTCAGGTAATCGTCAGCCCCCAATTCCATCCCGCGACGAAAATCGGTTTTGTCACTTTGAGCCGTGAGGAAAATAAATGGAATTGTTGCAGCTAGAGAGTTTTGTCGCAGTGTCCGTAACACGTCATAACCGTCGAGCTCTGGCATTTGCACGTCGCACAAAATTAAATCAGGGATCTCTGCAAGTGCCATCTGCACCCCAAATCGACCGTTTTCTGCCACAATGACGCGGTAGCTGTGAGATTCCAGGAGTTGCAGAAGAGTTTCCCGGATTAGTTCGTCGTCCTCAATTACCAAAATTTTGAGCATGATACTTTAGATAATAGATGGCACTATATATCAGAACCTGATTAACTCTAGCATACTCAAACTAGGGGGTTAATGATTAGGCCAATTAGCCAATAAATGATTAGCCATTTGGCTAAAGATTTTTCTTGGGTTCTTAAGTAACAATAAAAAAAATGGCAAAATTCGGAAAAGTTCGATCGCTTTCAAGGCCCTAAAACTGCTGCGCTAGACTATTTTGATAAATTTTTATTACAAAATATCGGTTATTTCTCATAAAAAGTGCCGTCAACACTTTCGCGCGGATGGTGGCAAGCTTTATATAATGTCCGATCAATTCGCCTCGCCATAAAAAAAGTGTTCGTAGTGAGGACTTTAGTCCTCTGATTTTTATGAGGAATAAATTCCTCACTACAAACCTATTTTATTGTGTCGATCGCACGGATATCATCTTATGCACTGCTTTAACTCACAGGCTTAGTAGAAGTGGCACAGAACTTGTTATCGACAATTGCAGAAGTGATCCTGACAGCCTGCATTGGTGATGACGGAACGATCAGGTCTTGCGGAACTACAAGTGTTTTTTTACAAACAAGCTCGCTGCTGCCTACAGAGGCAAAGTTCCAAGCATAAAATTCGGGGTTGCTGACTGTCGCAGTGGCAGGAGATAAACCTAGTCCAGTCACCAATACTAATCCCAAAGTTACTAAAGCTACGATCGCAAATTTCAGCATATTCTTTTTTTGAACCGGAAAATTTACCCGATCGGGATTACCCAATTATGGCTCGATCGCACTTAAAGCGTCAATAGCCGTTATTTCGTCTCCAGATTCAACTCGTAGGCGATCGGCTGCGATGACTGAGAAACTACCACGAATTCATAAAAACCAGCATCATCCAGGGTTCTCGACCAACTCAGCCCCTCTGCATCTTGCAGCAGAGCCTTGGGTTTGTTTGTGTTCCCAGGAGAATAAATTGACAGCAGAGTAGATTTGGGCGGAGCTTGCAAATTCACGCTCAAAATCTGATTTTGGGCGAACCTGGCAATGTAAGCTTTGCCTTCTCCGGGCTTTAGATTGCCCGTGAGGGTCTTGCTTTTGGCGCGGCTATCAAATTCAACGCTTTCGACAGTTGCTCCTGCTTGCAAGGCTGTGAGGCTGTCGGCGGTAATTGCTTGCCAAATTTGCCCGATCGGCAAACCGATGATATTGCGATCGCGCGGCTGTCGCGGAAACCAATAAAAGAACTTCGCATCAGCTAAATCGTACAAAGCGCGACTGCTCAAATTCAGCTTGTTAACCTCGGTTTTCCAACGATCGAGATCCGTGGTGTCGTAAGTACCCAATCGCGCTCTAGCGTCGCTGCTGAGGTTTTCCAGCTTGTCGAGCAACTCATCGCCGATTTTCTGCCATCTTTCGCGCCACTGGCGATCGTCGTCACCTTCTTTTAATAGCCGCCCGCCCAATTCTGGATATTTGGCATAAAAATTCTCGTCTACAAGGTTGACGTAACCGCTATAGAATCGATCGTCAATTTTGAGCTTTGAAAAGCGATCGCGCAAAGCATCTTCTTGCTGCTGTTTCGGCCCAGAACTCTGCGGAATAGGCGAAATAGTTTGTATTTTTGATTGCAAATTTAACAAATAATTGCCCGCAAACCAGCCAACTCCCCCCATACTTGAGAGCACCGCCACCACAAACAAAACCATTTTCCAAGCAGGCATCTTTTGCTGATTGGCAATAGCAACAGCTCGCACCGGAGTTCCCGGCAGTTTCGGCACGGGTGTGGGTAGAGGTATCGGTACAGGTATCGGGGAGTGTTCCGGCGGCTGCGTGGGCGCAAAATACGCTGGCTGCGATTGTGGCTGCAAAGGCGGATTGCCGGAGAGAGCGAGCAAAACCTCGCGAGCCGAGGAGTAACGCTGGCTGGGACTGTGAGCGAGCATTTTATCCAGCACCAGGGACAAATTCGGAGACAGAGAACATTGCGATCGCCAGTTCCAATTCAGCGTCTGGCTATCGAGCAACTGATGCGGTTCCTTCCCCGTCAGCAACACCAAAACCGTCGCCGCCAGAGCGTACAAATCGCTGTGCGGATAGACGATTCCCATTTGCATCTGTTCGACGGGAGCATAACCGAGCTTGCCGATGCGAGTCGCGGGGGCGGGAGTGCTGTTAGCCTCAGCGAACAGAGACTCTACGGTGGCTGCGACTTCTTTGACTCCGCCAAAGTCAATCAGCACCGGCATCCCGTCAGATAAGCGTAGAATCAGGTTGTCCGGGGAGATGTCGCGGTGAAGCACTCCCAAGGAGTGGATGTATTCGAGCACTGGTAAAATCTGAATCAGCAGTTGATTGATTTCGGCTTCTATGAACCGCAAACCCTGACGTTTTCTGGCATCCAGCAAAAAGCGGTAGGTTTGGCCTGGTACGTAGTCTTGGACGAGAAATAGGTAGCCTCGATCGATAATACTGACTCGAAACAGTTCGCGGAAGCGCGGGATTTGATTGTGTTGCAGCTTGTAGAGGACTCCGGCTTCCCTCTCGAAGAGTTCCTCGGATTTTTGCAGGGCGTAACTCCCTTGTACTTGGGGGGCAAATTCTTTTAAAACACAGGGTTCGTTAAATCTGTGGGCATCTTCAGCGAGGTAGGTGCGCCCGAAGCCTCCGTGTCCCAATTCGCGGACTATGCGGTAGTGGTTGTTGAGAGTTATGCCGGGGTAGATAGGATTGTTCATCACTTATAGGTATATTTTGTAAACTGTCGCGACTCCTGTTTGCTCGGACTATCAAAAATATTATCCTTAATTGGTATTGAAGTTCGATCGACAAGTAGTTTTCCGCGATCGGCTATGAGTTTTGAAAAGCATTGTGTTATTATACAATTAGGATAACAGTTGATGGTTCAGCTTAGAATATGCCAGCAAAAGACACATACCACAATAATGTCAGAATAGCCCTGGAAAAGGATGGCTGGACGATAACAAACGATCCGTTAACCCTAGAAATTGGCGATCGTTCTCTCTTCGTCGATTTGGGTGCAGAAAAAATACTGGCTGCCGAAAAGCAAGGTCGCAAAATAGCTGTAGAAGTGAAAAGTTTTCTGGCAGCTTCTCCGGTGCATGACTTAGAAGAAGCTCTGGGACAGTATATTGTCTATGAAGATATTCTAGAGTTCTCAGAACCAGAACGGAATATATATCTGGCTGTTCGGGAAGAAGTTTATCTAGATATTTTTTCGGAGCCAATTGGGCAACTTTTGTTACGTAAAAAAAGACTCAAACTAATTGTTTTTGATTCGTCAAAGGAGATAATTGTCAGATGGATAGACTAGATGAATATCGCCGATTTATTCAGAATATCTTAGATAGTTATGCCAGAATACCTAACAGTTACGGACAAGTTAAAAACAGCGTTATTGTCGATCGCGAACAAAACAATTTTTTACTGATGCACGAAGGCTGGCAAGGGCCTCAAAGAATTCATGGTTGTATCGTTCATGTGGAAATTATGGACGGCAAAATCTGGATTCAACAAGATGGTATAGAAACCGGAATTACCGCAGAACTTGTAGAATTAGGAGTACCTAAAGATATGATAGTTTTAGGGTTTCATCCGTATCACGTTCGGCAACATACGGGATATGCGATCGCCTAAACTAGCTTAAATACAGGAAAATTGGGCGTTGCTGAATTTAGGTATGATTCACTCGCTATAGCAATCCCTGAAACTCGCTAGTTTCGGAGGCAAATCATACTCCAAATCAGCAACACAGGAAATTTGTATCAAAAGGTCGATCGCGCATTTTGTGTAAAAGCGCGATCGAACACCAAACAATTAGTTTTAACTCTTAACAATTACCGCTTTATTTGCCATCAGCTTCCCTGAGAGCCGCCAGAATTTCCGGTCGTTTCATTCGGGCGTAGTTCCGCACTTTCCGCTCTTTGCCGATCGCCTTCAAGCGTCTCAGCGAACAACTATCGTAGTCTTCGTCTTCCTCCTGGGACGGAAACGGCAACTCCAACTGCAACTGTGGTAACTGAGGTTTCGCCTGCGCCTTCGACTGCTTCTTCGGCTGCGTTTTTGACGGCGTTTTTGGCTTTACCTCTGGGTATATTTCTGAGTGCGTCGCAGCCCCGGAAAGTTGGTTACGGAGCGTTGCGATCTGATTTTTCAAGTCATTTTCTACATCTTCAATGGCGTCGGAAACAAACTGATTAATTGTTTGAACAGTTCGTTCTAATTTTATTGACAACACTTTTTCCAGCTCATCCAACTGTCTCAATGCACCTTCAAGACTCATTTCAGACAAAACAGCAGATGTCGGAGGACTATCGTTACCAGATTGCTCAATTTTTTTAGCCAATTTATCTACCTTTTCGTGAAATGTTTTTTCAACTTGTTCGAGGATACGCTTAATCTGTACTATCTGATCGCGATTCCCTACGGGATAGCTTCGCTTCACGACGTTCTGCTCAGTTAGAGCTTTTACTTGCTTTTTTAGTAGGTCTTCATTTTTTTTAACAGATTGTTCTATTTGTTTTGTGAGACTGTCTACCTTTTTTTGAAATGATAGCTCAAATTGTTGCAGTAGAGTTTCAATTTGTGCAGTTTTTTGAGTCTGTTGTGGAGCTAAAAGTTCCATTTCTGCTTGAGCAGCAGCTACTTCCTCGTCGGTCATTTCAAAAATCCAAGCCCACATTTGCTCAATGCCAAGCTCTTTAGCAACGATACACCAATCAGCGCCGCAGACAACTTCATATTCTTCTTCGTTGCTGTAGGCTTCTGTGTGGCGTACAATTAAAGGAATCAAGTTGCTGCCTTGTTCGATGAGACTTCGCCTGAGAGCTTCGCGGCGATCGCGAAAAATTTCCTTTCGCAGAGAATCTGGTATCGCAATTTGGGAAGTGTAAATTTGACTATGACTAATTGGCTTAATCCGCAAATATTCAACTATTCGGTTTTGATCTTGCGATCGATCCATCTTGTTACAAGTCCTCTTTTGTCATAAAAATCAGGTGTTCTAGGTATTTATGTATATCGACGCGCCTTCCCGTGGGGTGACATCCCAGGCGATGGCGTTCCGCCCCGCAAGCTACGGCAAAAGTTACTGCAATTCCTAAAAAAAGCGACTGTGATGAGTGTAACTGGCTGGGGGACACCAATTACACATTGCTTAACTCATCTTTACTTTTTTTTAGCGTCAGGGCGATCGGGCTGACGTTGCGAGTTGCGATCGCAATTGCGAGTTATGAGTATTTTTACCCTAGTCAATTAGTTGTAATAAAATTGGTTGTTAGAAGGGACATCATATTATAAATTTTTTTGCCAATAGTCAATAAGCTTAATCATTGTTTTATCGCCTAGCCCTTTAATGCGTTGCACCACATTCTCAAAGGAGGTAAATGGCTCCAAATCTCGCTGTTTGATGATGTTGTCTCTCATTGTTTGAGATTTGATGCCAGCAGTATTCAAATTTATCCTCAGTTGCGATTCCTTTTGAGTGTTGAGTGCTTCCAACAGCGGAACAGGTTTGGGAATGCGGCTTTCAACATCTTTAACCCTCTCAATCAGCGCCTGTTTTTCCTGCGTATACTCGGCTTTCAATTCATTAATTCTGTTTTCCAATCGAGTTTCAATATTGGTCAGCCGCTGTTCAAAACTGGAGGACGGTTGCGGAACCTTATTTGTACTTGGATGGTCAATGATTGCGGTTTTTCTAAGAATTTCAAGTTGTTCGAGGAGAAGTTCTTCATTTTCTTCTTCCAAAATGAATGCTCCGATTGTCTCGCCCTTGAGAGGTTCTATTTCCTTTGCTCTCGCCGCCGCGTAGTATTCAAAGTCTCCGTCTACTATTTCATAGGCATCCATACCGTTTCGGCGGACAATTATCGGATTAATCAATCCTCCTGACTCTAAAATCAGTCTCGCTAATTTCTCCAAATCAGGCTCGGCAAAATTGGAACGGGGAACTGTGGACGTAATTCTTTTCACTGCAACCAGTGACGGAGATAATTTTTTCATTAGTTTTTACCTATTTTTTCTAAAACTTCGATTGCTAGCATTTCAAATTCTTGGGAAGCGATGCAATCAGGCTTAAAGTCTAGCACTGAAATGGGATCGGCGATTTCCATATTTCCCACGATTTGAAATTGTTCTGCACACTTTGCTAAATCGTCTCTCTCGTAAATTACGCTGTCCATGATTTCAAAGCCGTAGCGTTTGGGAATTGCCTCCCTCCGCTTGGACAAACTATACTGTACAAATTTAGCATTAGTTGAGATTTTGCAAGAGAGTACGCCTAAAACTTCTAGAGGTTTTTTGCCAATTTGTTTTTTGAATGCGTTGACTTTTTTTATAAAATCCTTGACATTAATCAGTCCTTGATTGGCAAAAGGTTTTAAGTCAGAAGGAATAATTAAATAATCTGCCGTAATCAGGGCAATTCTGGCGTAAAGATTCAAAGATGGCGGCGTATCGAGCAGTACAATATCATATTTATCCTGTACTTCTGCTAGTTTGTGAATTAAAATCATTCGGCTGTAATCGAGTTGATTGAGTTCCGTTTCATATTGCATTAAATCAATATGGGAAGGAATCACATCAATTTCGGGATGGCAAAAATTAGACTTTCGTGCTACTTCTGCGATGGAGTAACCATCTTCCTGTAGCAAAACGTGACGAATGTTGCTATGTTTTAAATCATCTTGTTCTTCATCCTCAAATTTGACTAATCCTGTGGCAAAAGTTGTATTGGCTTGGCTGTCTAAGTCTATTACCAAGACTCTTTTACCTTGCTTGCTGAGGGCTGCTGCTAAATTGACTACGGTTGTAGTTTTGCCGACTCCGCCTTTATTGTGGTAGACTGCAATGATTTTCATGGTGTTTTGAGTTGTGGTTGGAAAAACTATATCTAATTTAATTTCTGATTTACTTTCTGTATTAACTGGTACTGTTTCCGGTATTATTTCCGGTTCTGAGATTTGATTTTGATTGGGTTCTGCGGTAGCGGAATTGTCTGGTTGTACAGGGACTTCGCTAATTAACTCAGGACTAACTAAATTAATTTTATGATCTTCTAGTTCGAGATTGTCTTGATTTTTTACAAATTTTAAACTATCTCTACCAACTAAAGCGTAAATTTCATCAATTTTAGTTTCAATATCTTGTCCAGCACATTTAAATACTAGCTGAATATCATCGGCTACTCTTTCGTAAATTCTAACTTCTTTAGCATTGGTGATCAATCCGTAGCGAATGCTTAAACTTGTTAAGTAACGCTTCAGTTTTCTGATGTGACGGTCTAAATTTTCCCTGGGATGTTTTGCCTCAATTATCACACTCATCGGCGACTCGGCATCGATGACTATGGGGAGAACTTGGGTGGCGAAGGATAGGAAGTCTAGACGGATATTCCCAAATGCTATTTCTTGGTGCCAATTGTCGGGGGTATAGCCCAGTTTGGGCAGTAGATAGCTGACAATTAGTTTTGTTTCTACTTCGCTTTCGTTGCGGCAGTTATTGGGATTAAAAGTCAATCGATTTTAGATTTTGGATTTTGGATTTTAGATTGGGGAATTGGGAATTGGGAATTGGGAATTGGGAATTGGGAATTGGGAATTGGGAATTATTAACCAATAACCCTTCGACTACGCTCAGGGTACGGCAAATAACCAATAACCAATAACCAATAACCAATAACCAATAACCAATAACTACTTGGTTTGAGCTTCAAAAGCTTCCAATGTCAGATAACCGCCGGCGGGATCGTACAGGTGACAGTTGTCGGCAATTCGCTCCATTAAAGCCCAAGAAAACTCGGTTTCATAGAGGTGTGATTGCCAATTTTCTTTCAAGCTACTATGGGCTAGGCGCAAGTTGTACCAGGGAATAGCTGTTGAAAGGTGGTGCGGAATGTGGACGTTAATGTCGTGGCACAGGAACTCTACCCAGCGGGGATAATCGCAGTGAACTGTTCCTGATAGTTGGGCTTGAGCTTCGTTCCATTCTGAGGCTTCTTTGAATGAAATGTCTGGTGCTGTGTGGTGAACGATCGTAAATGTGCTCATCCAGAAATGGTAAACCATCCAGGGCATTAACCAAAATTTGATGAATCCCCAGATGCCGGTGGTGGCAATTAATGTGGGAAATACGATCGCAGCACCGATTAAAACAAATAACACAGAAAAGCGGACTTGTTCTTGTTGTTGTTTGCCTTTGAAGCGCCCCCACATGAAGTGGACTTTGGCCCAATGGGCGATCGAGCCAATCCACCACATCCGACCGAATATTAAACTATAAGCTATTTGTAAAGCCTTGGGAGCAGCAGCATAATCCTCTGCTGTCATGGGTTGCCAAGCATTATCTTCGCCAATTTTGTTGGTGTGCTTGTGGTGATAATTGTGCCCGTGTCGCCATGCGTGAAACGGGAACATCAATGGCAAAAATGCTAAATGTCCGACTAAATCGTTTACCCAGCGGCGATTAGCAAATGAGCGGTGTCCACAGTCGTGTCCGATCACAAAAAAACCGGTTAATCCGGTACCTGTGAAAATCCACATCAGGGGTAGTAGAAACCAAGGCGATACTGCTATCGCCCAGTAACCGACAGCAACTAGCAAAACGTTGACGATGACTTTTGTCCAAGCTTTGCGGGGGTTTTTGACGAATACTTCCCGCGGCAAGGTTTTGAGAATATCTTTGAGGCGCAAGTTCGAGGTGTCACTTGCGGATGTCAAATTTAGAGGTTTTTCGATCGATGCTGTCATAAATTAATTTCGACTCTCCGTATGCCAGATGGATGGCTTAACAAAATTAGCGCCATAAAAAAGCGCAGTAAAATATCAGCTCGTTGCCAGTTTGCGGCAGACGAGTTGAACTGTAGGCAGGTGCGTTTTAGCAAATGCTAGCGATCGCTATCCGCAGTTAGGAATTTCTGGCATTTTAGGCAAAAAAACTGCGGGTAGCAAAACCTGAGTTTCTATAACACATGGGCAATACAACTAGCATGAGCTGCTGTTGTCTGCTAGTTGCTGCGGCTGCCGGAAATCGGGTCTATAGGTGGCAATCCAGCGAACGAGCGTTGCTGTTTGAGAGTTTGCACTTGCAGCAGCAAGGAGTCGATTTCTGCTTGCAGGTGCAAGAACTTAACTTGCTGATCGGCTTGGTACGGACACTTGACCGAATCAATTTTGCGGGCCAAACGGGTCGATAGGGTAGAAGAACTAGCCATTTCGGGATTGCTCGCAGTGACTTGAGGTCTAGAAAGAGTGGATGAATTATTTGACATTAGTAATTGAGTAGACATATCTACACATTCACACCATTAAGTTACTTTAACCTGAACCGATCGTATTAAACATCAAATTAACCGATCGAGCTAAAATTGGTGTAAATTCCTTAGCCATTGCCTCAAAACCATTGACATTGTGACCCTGATTCTACCTGTAACTGACTCTGCTCTTAACTCTACTGCCCGCGCCCCGAAGCCGAAACACTACGGCTGGCCGGGCTTGATCGAAGCTTATCGCCCCTACCTGCCGGTGACTGAAACCACGCCGGTAGTCACTCTCCAAGAAGGCAATACTCCTCTGATTCCAGCACCGGCGATCGCCTCTCTCATTGGTCGAGACGTGCGCGTCCTGGTGAAATACGACGGCCTCAACCCCACTGGTAGTTTCAAAGACCGGGGGATGACAATGGCGATTTCCAAGGCGAAGGAAGCTGGTGCTGAGGCCGTAATCTGCGCCAGTACGGGCAATACTTCGGCCGCCGCCGCCGCCTACGCCCGACGCGGGGGGATGCGAGCTTTTGTGTTGATTCCCGAAGGTTACGTGGCTTTGGGCAAGTTGGCTCAAGCTTTGCTTTACGGTGCGGAAGTGATTTCGATTGTCGGCAATTTCGATCGGGCTTTAGAAATTGTCCGGGAAATGGCCGTCAATTACCCGGTGACGTTGGTAAATTCCGTAAATCCTTACCGCTTAGAAGGCCAGAAAACCGGCGCTTTTGAAGTCGTGGACGCTTTGGGCGATGCCCCCGACTGGCTGTGCATTCCCGTGGGAAATGCGGGAAATATCACAGCATACTGGATGGGTTTTTGTCAATACCATCAAGCCAAAAAATGTTCGCGGCTACCACGGATGATGGGATTTCAAGCAGCCGGGGCTGCGCCGTTGGTAACGGGACATCCGGTGTCGCACCCAGAAACTCTAGCGACGGCGATTCGGATTGGGAACCCTGCTAGTTGGAATCAAGCTGTTGCCGCTTCGGAAGCCAGCCGTGGCAGTTTTAGTGCTGTCACCGACGAGGAAATTCTGGATGCTTACCGTTTGTTAGCATCCCAGGAAGGGATTTTCTGCGAACCGGCGAGTGCAGCTTCTGTCGCCGGTTTGCTGAAGGTAAAAGACCAAGTTCCGACGGGAGCAACGGTGGTTTGTGTGCTGACTGGTAACGGTTTAAAAGACCCGGATACGGCGATTAATCACAGCAACAATCATTTCAAACAGGGGGTTGCTCCGAGTTTGGATGCGGTAGCTGGAGCGATGGGATTTTAAGAAGTGATATCAAGATCCTTGGCGGTTGAAACCGCGTCTACACAAACGAAGTCCGCCTTCGCGGACTAAGAAATAAGACAGGCAAGATGCCTGTTCTACTGTTAGTTAAAATCTATTGTGGGGTGGGAGACAAGAGTCTTCTCAAAGTCCCCCTTCTTAAGGGGGATTTAGGGGGATCTAGACTCAACTACAAGCGACATTTCCTATGGTTTTGAGTCTTAAGTTGACACCAATAGCCGAATCTCCCGCCCCTAAACGCGACATTCTACATTTCCCCCTGAGAAATCCATGCACCCCAAAAATAGGGATGAGATAACAATTGATAATCGGGGTTAGCCTCAATAAACTCCTGTGAGACAATTTTTTAATTATCTGACGGTTTAATATTCACCATTCATTTTTACCCGCGTTTGTGGGTGCAAATCCCTACGAAAGGGCTTATGAAAGAGGGGTAAAAATTATCGGTGCAACAGCCCACTATGTTACACCCGATTTAGATGCGGGCCCGATTATCGAACTGTTGTGCGCGTGAGCCACCGCGATGAAGTCTCTGATTTGGTTCGCAAAGGTAAAGATTTAGAAAGGGTGGTTTTAGCAAGGGCGGTGCGATATCATTTACAAAATCGTGTTTTAGTTTATGGCAATCGGACTGTGGTTTTTGCTTGAAAAGTAGGCATCATATTAAGTCCGGGTTTGTCAGCCATTTTATCACTCGGCTGTGCTGTACTGGCTAGTGATTAATCATGGCATCGATAAAATCGCCTTCATACTCATCATACAATTTAGGTTTTCTAAGCTGTTTATAAAAAACACAACCCGTAAGGCAAAAGGGTTCCCTTCAATTTGATAAATTCGACAATATTCTCATCAGAGTCAAAAATGCCATAGCGAATAAATTGTCCACCGCCACGAGGATAACCCACTGCCCCGAAGGAAATGATGTAACGATCTGTGGGATTTAGATAGTGACTGCCGCAGTCAACTTTGTAATCTTTAGCCTCTCTAAAGCATTCGCTCTCATAACCAAAAAGAGCCGGAAAATGGATATGACCGATAAACACTAATCTAAAATTTGTTTCATCAAATACATTCCAAGCTTCTATGTTATTCTTAATTCCTTTTTGCTTAACTAGGGGAGAAATATGAGTAAATAAGACCGACTTTTCGACAAGTTCTTTGGGAAGTTGAGTTAACCATATCTTATTCTCTGCCTCCAAGGGACAGTCATAATTTTCATCGTGGTTCCCTCTTACTGTGGTGATGTTATTGGCTTTAAGCCAATCTACAACAGCATTGTTTTTATCTCCCCCATCTACTACATCACCGAGGCAAATAATTCTCTCAACTTGGCGTGAATTAATATCGGCTAAAACGGTATTAAATCCGTCCCAATTTCCATGAATATCTGAAACAATGGCTGTTTTCATAAGTTCAATTACATGGGTGGCATGGTGAAAATTTTGTGGTAATGATTATGCTGTTTTGACACTCCCACCCCTTAAGGAGTGGGATTGTTGGTTCTACGACTAACCTTAACCTGGGTTGGTTTCTCAACACAAGCCAGAGAGTTTGTCTTCCCAAGGGTTTTAGTTTCGGCGTGCCCCCCTGTACATTTTATTCCTAAACAGGCATAATCCTGCGAGCGCCCCTGGGAGTCAGGGGATTTCCTTGCTGTTTATTGTCTTGGATACAGCGCCCATTTTCGCCCAATTACTCAGCAAGCGTAGCCCTTATGATGCTATGTTAGAGGGCCACGAACATCAATTAATCAAAAATGCTGAATCATCTTTTCCCACGAATCAAAGATTTTTCTCTGTCACACACCCTACTAATTGCTAAAAGGCGGTAGTTCAAGTAACTGATTTTTAGAAGGCGAAAGTTGGGCGGGATTGTGACGGATCTCGATCGCACTTTGTCCCGAATTTCCAGTGCTCACAGGGACTATCTCCAAAGAATATACTGTCTCTGTCTTTACAGCGGCAGGAGTTTTGGCTTTCGTGAGCAAGTCAACGGCATCTCCGAGGGCGCTAGTTAAATTTTTGCTGGTTTCGGCGTGGCGGGATTCTTCTTGTTTCAGGGCTTGAGTCAGTTGTTTGATTTGTTCAAAAGCCCGATCGCGCTCTTCTAGTACCATAACTAACTTAGCTTTAAGTTCGCCAACAGTTTGCAATCCTTCAACTTCCTGCTGGCGGGCACTTCCAGCTTCGTCGCCTTCCGACACATTCGGAGAGAAATTTGGGGATTGTTCTATTTGTGCTTCCAAATTAGCGATACTTTGCTGAGTTAATTTAGCATCATTCCGCCGTTGTTCCGCTTCGGTATTATAGAGTTGACGCCACTGCGCCGCACTTTCACCAGCTTCATCGCGATCGCGCGAAACTTCTGTTAACTGCTGTTGCAGCCGCTTGATTTCATCTAACCACTGTCTGACATCTTGAACCATAATATTAATTTTAGATTGGGGAATTGGGAATTGGGAATTGGGAATTGGGAATTGGGAATTGGGAATTGGGAATTGGGAATTGGGAATAGCTTAATTAATTATGAACATTTTTTACTGGCTGCGTTACTTGATTTTAGCTTTGTTTAGGGTGCTTTTGAGGATACTGAGAGCTATCAAACAGAAATTTGGTAACTTTTGGCTTTTTTGTCAGTGTTTGACCTGGCGCACGCTCAGGGAAGTCTCCGTGAAGGCGGGAGAACAGCGATTGCCGGGGCTGTCGGCGGAAATGGCCTACAATTCTATGCTAGCGCTATTTCCAGGGCTGTTGGCTGTGTTATGTGCGATCGCCCTTTTTGAACCTTTGCAATCAACACTTTATCAAATCGCCGGTCTTTTGGGCGAAGTCATACCCGATGACGTGCGGAATTTGATTCGCAGTTCCCTCAAAGAAATCCTTTCATATCGCAATCAACAACTATTTTCCCTCAGTTTTGTAGCATCACTTTGGGCATTTTCTGGAGTAATGAGCGCCGCAATGGCTGCACTCGATCGCATCCATGAAATTCCGCCCGATCGCACTCGCTCTTTTTTCAGAGCAAAACTTATTTCTTTAGCACTGAGTATCGGCACAATCATACTATTAATTCTAGCATCTGGCATAGTATTTCTCAGCGATTTAATTGTCCAAGCTATTGCCCGTCAGAGTTGTCTGCTGGAATCTGTCGCTAATTGCAATTTAAAAGATGTTCAAAATTGCTTGGTGCCGACGGACAATTGTCCTTTGGAGTCCCAACTTTTAGCTGTTTGGCGGTTGTGGCGCTGGCCGACTTCTTTGGGAATCATCTCAGTTGCTTTTGCCTTTATTTACCGTTACGGGCCGAGCCGACATCAACGAGACATTCCAATTTTTTCCGGTGCTGTTTTTGCGGCTATTTTGTGGGCGCTGATTTCAGCTTTGTTTCGCTTCTACGTTTTGCATTTGGGCAATTACAGTTGGACTTACGGAACGATTGGCACTTTTATTGTTTTGCTATTGTGGCTCGATCTTTGTTGTTTGGTGATGCTGATTGGCGCTCAGTTGAATGTGACTATTGGGAAAGCAATGAAACTAAAATAATGGGAATTGGGCATGGGGAATTGGGCATTGGGCATTGGGCATTGGGCATTAGACCTCTCAAATAATTGTGGAACAGGCATCCTGCCTGTTCAAAACCTGCTTTTCTGGATATGTCTATTGGTAATAACAACCGTCAACAAACTATTATTAACTACCTGCGGATTAAAGTATTCAAGATACCCGCCACAAAAGACAGCAAAATTAGTATCCAAATAACAGCACCAGGAAGGAATGTTAAGAGGCCAACACCTCTGAGAATCCAAACTAGCAAGGTTACGCCCAGGATACTCAGAAAGATGCGGGTTGATAGTCGCATTTGAAATCTAGGAGAATTAGTCATGTTGAATATTAAAGTTTTGTCTGGATCTAATGATAGCTGTTTTTTTGAGTGGATCTGATGTGCAGGTAAATATATTCGTATTTGGTTGAGATGGTACGGACGATCGCCCTTACGAACAAAAAAAGCGATCGCCCTTCCTTGAGCTAACAGAAACTAGCAGAAAGATGACAATCCATAACGCGCTGGTGAGGGAATTGTTAGATCGATCGCCCTTTGTGAGTTATCCGGGCGATCGACCTTCACAACCGCAGTCTACTTTTCCCCAGCCACCGCCACCGCTAAATTCCAATCCGGCCGCAAATTTTGAGCTCCCCGCAAATAAGGATGATAAATTTCAATGTGTGCCGGCCAATTAACGTGAATTAAAAATCGAATGCAGCGCGGCAAAGAACCCTCAACGTGCATTTGCTGGACATCCAACAAAGGAACATTACACCAGTGAGGACGTTCGCGGGCGATCGCAGCCGGAAACACAGCATCTAAATCGCGAGTAGCAGAAAACGTAGCACTAATAATTAAATCTGGATTTATATCATTTTTCCCTTCTAATTCATCTAATAATTCTCTCACTGCTTCTCGAATTGCTGCCACCGAATTATCACTAGCAGTTGTTGCTCCACGAATCGCCCGCACTTGCCATTCCACGCAAATATTCTCCATGTTTTGTCAGTTGTTATTTGTCATTGGTTATTTGTTACTTGTTATTAGTTATTTGTTATTTGTTATTTGTTATTTGCGCTGCCCTGAGCGGAGTCTAAGGGTTATTTGTTACTTGTTATTTGCGTTGCCGTGAGCTGAGTCGAAGGGTTACTTGTTATTTGTTTGTCAATAACCAACAACCAATAACCAATAACCAATAACCAACAACCAACAACCAATAACCAACAACCAATAACCAATAACCAACAACCAATAACCAACAACCAATAACCAATAACCAATAACCAATAACCAATGACTAATTTATTTAATCACGAACGATACAACCACAGCGGTAAACCGCTAGTAGACATCTCAAATTCCAGCCAACTTTTGTAAGCCGAAAGCCCAGATGTATCCAGACTACTCCCCAAGACGCGATTTAGGAAAGGTTTTGATTTTTCCAGAGTGCAGGACTCGGTTTTTTCAGGATCGAGGCCTGCGAGTTCAGCCGTCCAGCGGCGAGCGTCCTCTTCTGTTCCTAGTCGATCGACCAAACCCAATTCTAAGGCTTGCTGCCCTGTGAAAACACGGCCGTCGGCAAAACTTTTAACTTTCTCAACGGTGAGTTTCCGGGCTTCGGCAACGGTTTCTACGAACTGCTGATAGCTGGTGTCGATCAAATCTTGCAGAATTTGCTGTTCTGGTTCGGTTAATTCGCGATCGAATGCCAAGATATCTTTGTATGGGCCAGATTTAATCACCTGAAAAGAAACACCTACCTTTTCCAATAGCCGTTCTAGATTATTACCCCGGATAATCACGCCAATACTACCGGTAATTGTACCGGGATTGGCAACAATATATTCGGCTCCCATGCCGATGTAAACTCCTCCAGAAGCCGAGATATTGCCAAAACTGGCGACTATTTTGATTTTTTCGCTCAAACGCTTCAGGGCGCTGTAGATTTCCTGGGAATCGCCAACAGTGCCGCCGGGAGAGTCTATCCGTAGCAGCAAAGCGGGGAACTTCCGTTCTTCAACGGTTTTGAGGGCTTCTAGAACTCGTTTGCGGGTATCTCCGGCAATGGCGCCGGTGACTTCGATGCGAGCGATTTGTTTGCGGTAGCGGGGCTTGAATGGCCAAATCATGGGCAGTTTTCGGGCAATGTGAAATTTTGTAGCTAAGTTATAGTGTGCCTCATCTGAAGGTATTCGTCGGGCCCGCACGGGGGCAGGGGTGCCAACAAGCGCGTTCAGCCCGCAGTCCGCCAGGGGTTCAAACCCCTGGCTAATAGCAAAAGTCCTCTAAAAGAGGAC
>PVWI01000445.1 GCA_003003725.1 filamentous cyanobacterium Phorm 6
CGGTACAGTGTAGTTAATAATAGTTGTGGTAGCGGTATCAGTGGTAATTACCGGTGTTGCCGCTGCGATGCCCGTGGGATTTGACAGGGTGACTGCAATAGTTTCATCGGGTTCAACCGTGGTGTCGCCTAACACATCCAGAGTGATAGTTTTTGATGTTTCACCCGTCGCAAAATTAATCGTCCCAGCAGTAGTTCGTGCGCCAGAAGTGCCGCCAATATTGTTATAATCACTGCCGTTGGTAGCAGTTCCGGCGATCGCATATTTAACGCTACTTGCCCCGTTAGTGACATTGCTGCGAGTCACAGTGAAAGTTAGAGGTTTTTTGCCGCTATTGCCTTCGTCAATGCTAGCAGTACCGGCGGCAACGTCATAAGCAACAGAAACTTGATCTGAAATAGTTAGTGTGGTTGTTTTTGTGGGGCCTGCGATCGCACCTGTAATTGTCCCGAAGTTGAAAATTGCGGTTTCGGGGTTTTCAGAAATACTGTCAGACTTAATAGTAAATGCAATATTCTTGGTGAGTGCCGCACCTGTTGCACCTGCGGGGAAGGTAATCGAAGTAGGGGAAAAGGTGTAGTCTGAATTTTGGGTGGCTGTGCTAGTGGGGTCGAGGACAATTGGCACAACTACATCGTTTAAGGGAGTGCCACCGGTGATCTTGACGGCAATATCAACTACTTTGTCTGTTGTTCCTTCCACGCCCTTGTAAGTGGCCGCACCGAAATTAACTGTATTCGATGTATTCAGCAGAATCGAGACATTTTTAGCGAAAGCCGTAGCTATATCCAACTTGCCGTCACCATTAAAATCTCTCGCAGCCATAGAAACATCACTTCGCCCGAAAATCGGGATCGTAAAGTTGCTGAGATTACCAAAATTACCCGTACCATCCCCCAACAAGACTGAGACTTCTTTACCTTCGCCAGTCGTGGCTAAATCGAGTTTGCCGTCGCCGTTAAAGTCGCCTGGAAGCACAGAAAGGGGACGATTTGCGACAGTAAATTTGGTAGCATTACCAAAATTACCCGTACCATCTCCCAAGAAGACTGAGACATCTTTATCATTGCTGTTATTGGCGGCGAGATCGAGTTTACCGTCGCCATTAAAGTCGCCTGTGACGACCGTTTGACTCACGGAACCTGCGCCTGAGGTAAGGTTAACGGGGGAGTTAAAGTTACCATTACCATCTCCTAAGAAAACGGAGATGTTATCAGTGTTTTGATTGTTCGATGTGACTAAATCGAGTTTGCCGTCACCGTTAAAGTCGGCTGTGGCAACAGTAGACTTGGGTTTTTGTGTATTAATCTTCTTAACGTCAGTGCCAAAGCTACCAGTACCGTCTCCGAAAAGTATTGAAATTGTTGAAATGTTGTTGCCCGCCAAAGGAACTGTGGCTAAATCTAACTTGCCATCTCCATTGAAATCGCCGGCTGCGATCGAGCTATGATTTATGTCTTGACCGAAGTTGGTAGGATTGCCAAAACTGCCCGTACCTGTCCCCAGCCGGATCGAAACGAAATAGCCGTTATTGGAAAAACCAAAATTCGCTGTAGCTAAATCGAGTTTGCCGTCTCCATTAAAGTCGCGCACTACAACGCCAGTGGGATTCTCTTTATCTTGTTGAAATAAACTGATAGGAGTGCCAAAGCTGCCCGTAGTACCCGTCCCCAACAATATGACAATATCTTTTTTGAAGTCGTATGTGGTGTTACCTACCACTACTAAGTCGAGGAAACCGTCACCATTGAGGTCGCCCGTATCCATGTCTCGAGCATGTGTTACACCATAGTTCCTGGCTTCACTGAAGGTGGAGAGGACGTGGCTGTATGCTGCTAGAACTTCGGGCCGAAATGCTAAAGAGGCTGCTATTTTCCCGGTTGTGACTTCCAGTTCCCAGTCGCCGCCTTTTGCTGCACTTCCGGTGAGGTTTTTGGAGGCGGCAACATTGGTATTTGTGAGTTGGGCGATGCGCTGAATGAAGGTGAAGGATGTCAATGCGACATTGCAACCGTAAATCAGAATGTCCGCACCCAGATTTAAAGCGCTTCCCCACTGCTGAAATTGCTTGGAATAAGTTTCCAGATTGTCAGAACACAATCTGGTTTTGCCCAGTTGCAAGCTGCCGGGAGCTCCGTGAGAAATGATGTGAATGCTATCTATATTGCTGCGATCGTCCAAAACTTCGGTAATTTGCTCGATCGCATCCCTGTTCCCGTCCAAAACCACTACTTCCGTACCCGGTGTTACTCCGGCAATCAAACTTTGATAATCTTCAACTTGAGAATCGATAAAGGCGATCGCACTTCCTGAGAATTGACCATTTAAGTTTGGCATTATGTCACCTATTCCTGGTTGAAAAAAGAGTGAAAGTTTGTGATCTCAATCATAACGATTGATTTCATAAAAGTCTGTAAAGATTTGGTGAAGATGTACTGATAAATAGTCCCTCGATCGACCTTTCGAGCGAAGTTGTCCCACGAGGGCAACCACGGGGGAATTGCCCTACAAAAAATGGGGGGATATGCAAATCGGGTCGATCGCACTTTCGACCATATTTTTATTAAATCAGGTGGCTATTTGAGAACTTGAGTGAGTTCTCATCGACTTCTCATCGACTTTTTCTTATATTGTGTAAAATTTGTACCAAACCTAACATTTTTTTCATAAATATATGTAAATTTTTGCTGCGTGAAAATAGCTCAAATTATTAAGTAATGTTGCGGGCGATCGAGACTTCGATACAAACGATATATTTAGAGGCTTTCAGTTTTCAGTTGATACAAATGCACTGCCAACTCTACCCCGATCGACTGTCGCAATCCCGATCGCACCTCAAAAGATTAGCGCGAGATAAAATGCGCCCAAACATTCCCATCAGGCCCAGCAACTTGATTGATATAGCCGTAGGGATACATCAACTTTCTTCCCTCAGTATCGCTGTAACCCGTGAGGGCATCTCCCCAAGGATCTTGGACAATATAACCCTCAGAATTGTAACCAATTAAAGTGATAATGTGACCGGCCGCCGTAAAATCTCCCGCTAAAACTATTGGCCGCCGATTCAGCAACTCCGATCGCACATCAGCCCATTTCCGAGTCGTGTCAAAACTCGTCTTAAACCCGTAAGCCTGAATCAGCGCCGAAAGCACGCTATGATCGGTTTGCGAACCCTGGCCCGCGTAGTCGAAACACCACTGCAACAACTCATCCTCCAACTGTCCGCCCCACTTAGAACGAACGCCGTAATAATAAAATGCCATCGCGATCGCAGTTACATTGCAAGTAGACCAGTCAAAACGGGGATTGTCACGTTGCGAAAAATACGGCACGTTCAATTCCACATCGTTCGGAACTGGATCGAAAATTTTATCTCCCCGCTTGAACTGTATAGAATTGGGAAGAACAAAACCTGTATTGCCAAAATTCGGCAGTTCCTCAGTCAGAGAAATTTTCAGGTGGTCGCCCTCCAAACCGTAGCTTTCGACGCCGTAAACTCTACCTA
>PVWI01000446.1 GCA_003003725.1 filamentous cyanobacterium Phorm 6
GAACCTTACTGGTGTTTGTAGTGTGGACTTTAGTCCTCGGATTTGGAAGGACTGAAGTCCTTACTACGAACCTTACTGGTGTTTGTAGTGTGGACTTTAGTCCTCGGATTTGGAAGGACTGAAGTCCTTACTACGAACCTTACTTGTTACTTTTCTACGGTGAAATACTCATTTTTAGCATACACGCTAATAATGCAGTCTCCCACTTCAAAAAACATTCCTTCTTGCTCATCTTTGGAAAATTGCAAGTTGCCATATTTAGCATTGATTTCCTCAGCAGTCGCTGCTTTTGCTTCCATTTCATCGGGGATAAGTCCGGTAGAACCGATGTAGAAAACTAGCGGGGACACTTTCTCGCTGTAAACTTTTTCGGCGTAAGCTTCCAGTCGCTCGTTTGCACTAGCTAAAGCAGCGACAAACTCGTCTCGCTTGACATCTTCTTCCTGCCATTTCGCTTGCAGAAGCCGCAGCAAGCTGTCTGCACCAACTTTTGCTAAGGTAGCGCTCACAATTCCGTTATTCTCTAACCCCAAAAAATCATCGAAAATGATTTTCATTAAGTCGTCAACTTTGGTAATTTTGGTGCGGGATGAAACTGTTTTGTGTGCGAAGATGACAGGCTCATCTAAGGTGATGTCGAAGGTGGGTTTTGCTAGCTTTTCGCCCGTGTTTTTGTGGTAAACTTCGTAAAGGCGATCGAGAAATTTGTTGGCTGAATGCAATTTGCCGAAGTTGAGGATGTTTTTGCTGCCGATGTCGATTTTGTAGCTGACTCGCGAATCTACTGTACCATTCGCGATCGCACTTTTCAACTCTGTGTACTCCGTCGTCGTCGGAAAGTTGATGTACAGGCTTTTCGACAGATAATGCTGTTTCAACTCTTCCAACTGTTGAGCCGTATAACTCTCGGATTCTTCCTTCAAATGAGCCGAGAGAATGCTGGAGAGAATTTTAATCTTTGCGAGTTCGTCAAATACTCCGTCAAGGCTACCATAACGCCCGTCAAAAGGCACTAGCGGTAAAGTGTCTAACTTAATATCGTACTCTGCATGGAAGTCGAAATCTCCGGCAGGCGAGCCGTCTTTTTCAATTACACCGCATTTTTTGAGCAAATCAAAGACTGCTTTGCTGCTGATTTTGATCTTGAGCGACTTGATATTAACTTCGCCGTCGCTAACAATAGTATAATTGTTGAAAGTATTGATGTCTGTTACCAGAATTCCCGCTACTTCTGCGATCGCACTTTCATCCTCAACTTTTACCAGCTTAACTTTGCGGGTAATCAGCATATTGATGGTGGCGGTATTTTGATTGATCGCAAATGAACCCATGCGCGCGTATTTGCCGCCATCTAAGAATTCTGTTTTCAGTAAAGGCTTGACAAGGTTGCCGTTTTCGCCTCGCTTTCCTTCAATTCGCTTCAAACCTTTGCGCTGATAGTTTTCTTGCAAGTGTTTCAAGTTGATGATGATGCTGTTTTTGTTTTCTTCCAATATCTCGATTAACTCCAGCAGGGAAATTTTGTCGCTGACTTTTACCCGATCGCCAATTTGATGATTTTGCAACACATCAGGCGCAAACACAGCCCGTTCCAAATCCTCCGTAAACCCCGCTATTTGAGCATTTGTCAAAGCTTTAGCGTGTTTTTCAGTCAAAGTAGCATCGAAGGTGCTCGCCAGTGCATACTTCGCCGTATTCAAATTGCCGTCAGCGAGATTAGCTTTCGCAAAAGCAAACACCGACTCATCAGTTTGAGCAACCGGAACATCTAGTTTGTCATACTCTTCTTTGGCGACTTTCTGATATTTGTAAAACATTCCCATATCGTCTGCTTTCAGCCCGCAAATTTTCAGCGTACTCGACGAACCGCTGATTTTTTTGCCGCTTTTAGAAACAAAAGCTTGATAATCGTATTCCTTAATTAACGGTTCTTCCAGCGGTGGCGCAACGGAACCGCCTAACAGCTTTGTGCTTTCATAAAGAGCATCATAAACCATTTTCACTTCGCCAGCGCGAATGCAATTTCCCGATAAGGTGTTGGCAATTTTGGATAGCAGTTTGAAGTCAGCAGAGGCATAGGATATGGTATTTGCAAACACATCCATGTCTTTGAGTTTTTCACAAATTTCCCCTAATTTCGCCGATTCAGAATTAGCACTTGGGTCATTTGCATAACCGTCTGTGTGCAAATTAATTGCTGTCACTTCTCCCACTTTCACCAGAGATTTAGCGAGTTCCATCGACTGCGATATGCAGGTACAGCCAGCGGTGTGTATTTTTTGAATTTCTTTGATGTATTCAGAGTCAAACTTCATCACTTCTTGAATCGGAATTCGCTGGAAGTGACAAATTACGTCTCCATTGTCTGCGTAGGAAATCAGGCTGACAATTAGCTGGTAATTGTTGTATTCGTCTAAGGTTAAAAGCTTGATTAGGGTTTCTTTCAGCGGTTTTAAGTCATAATACATTGAGCCGGATCGATCGATAATGATGATGCTGTGGGCGACGGATTTTTCTGGGATATCACCGGGCTTTCTTTCTAGATTTATGCGATCAACTAAATAGAATGCTTTGGCATTTCCGGCAAAATTGTAGAGCGTAAATTTGGTGCGAGTCTTGGAGGCTGCTTGGCTGCTGGAACTTTTGACCTGAGATGATTGTTTTGCTTGCCGTGCCATAGTTTTAACCTATGTTGACTTATTCTTCAACTCTATCATGACACGCGCTTTTGTTGATGTCAAGGCCTGTAGCGAAAATTATCTGCGAGGCTGAATAAGCATTAATATTTAGTGGCGGTTAGCAAAAGTAATAGATGTAAGTAAGTAGTGTAGTAAAGATTTAGTCGATCGTCCTATATTTATAAAATCCGCTCATCAAACTTTATTATTCACGATTCCAATATGGATTGGGCTATTTAAGTTTTTTGGCTATTTAAGTTTTAATGAAAAGAGAATTTATTGAGTTTAAAAATTACCTTATTTCAGTGACATGAATCACACCCATTGAGCGATCTACGTTTTATTATAATTTTACTTAACAATCACTGGGCTGGAAACTCTATTTGCTTCTGTTAAGCTACAAATAGCCCACAGATGAGGCGAATAATCAAAGTATGACAACTCAAAATTTTACATTGACAGGTTATCAAACGCTCGATCGCATTTACTCAGGAAATCGCACCCTAGTTTATCGCGGAATTCGCCTCTGCGACCAACAGCCCGTAGCCATCAAAGTCTTGCGGAGCGAGTATCCCAGCTTTACCGAACTGGTACAATTTCGCAATCAGTATACGATTGCCAAAAACCTCAATTTACCCGGAATCATTGAAACCTACAGCTTAGAAGCTTACCAAAACAGCTATGCGCTGGTAATGGAAGACTTTGGGGGAATCTCTCTCAAGGAGTGGACGCAACAAGGGGAAACTGCGCCGAATTTGAGTGAATTGCTGCAAATGGCGATCGACATCAGCAATACATTAGATATACTCTGTCACCACCGCATCA
>PVWI01000447.1 GCA_003003725.1 filamentous cyanobacterium Phorm 6
ATCATATATTTTGTCTCCTTGGTGCGTTTTTTTACTTAGGAACTGACTGCTGCTAAACTTGTTTTTGGTTTCGGATTCATTCGATGTTTCAATTATGGCAGGCTGGAATTCGGCACGTTGGGAAGATAAGGTAGATAATAAAACATTTGAAAATTTGAGAAAATCTCGAAACTCAGCAAGACTCAGACAATCTGGAAGATAAGGAAGTTAGTCAACAGTCAGCAGTCAACAGTTAACAGTCAGCAGTCAACAGTTAACAGTCAACAGTCAGCAGTTAACAGTCAACAGTCAACAGTCAACTGTCAACAGTCAACTGTCAACTGTTTTCAAGGCTAACAATCCTGCACCGAAAGCTGGTTCGTATTTGGGCGAAATTACCTGGGCTTTTGGGGCGATCGCACTTATTGCAGCTTCAAACCTACCCCGGCAATTTGCCTCGCTACCCCACACACCTCCAATTGTCACAATTTCAAAATCTTCTGTTTGGTTAAATAGCTCTAAGATAGCTGTTTTTGTGGCTAAGGTTAATTCTACCACTGCACTATTAATAATGTCATCAGCGATGCGATCGCCCTCTGCTGCGGCGCGATCGACAATTGGTGCTAAACTTGCAATTTCTTTCACACCCCAACCGCGCCGATAAACAACTTCTACCAATTCTTCCAGGTTTTTTAGACCTAAATATACTTGAAATTTTTCGGCAAGTGTGGTATAGTCTGCGCGTCCGTCGTAGAATTTCAAAGCAGCTTGCAAACCGCGAATTGCGATGTCATATCCGCTACCTTCATCGCCTAAAAGATATCCCCAACCGCCGACTCGTTTAGTTTCCCCTAGACGGTTTTGCCCGAAAACAATTGAGCCGGTTCCTGAAATCACCGCAATCCCTGAATCATGGCCAATACCTCCCACAAGGGCGATCGCGCAGTCGCTGCAAACTACGATATTCCGAGGTTGCCATAATTGGTTAATTGGTAGATCGTGAGTTAACTGCAAATTCTGGACAAAAAACTGCACGATTTCAATATCTCTGGGACGCCCGACGCCTGCTAATCCCAGACAAATTGCTTTGATGTCGAAATGGCGATCGACTTTGATGTTAGCGGATAAAATTGCTTGTTCGATCGCCAATTGAATCGATTGTTTTGCCGTCTCAATTCCCAGGGTTTGATAATTTGATGGGCCTGCTTCGCCCCGTCCCAAAACATTTTTTTTTTCGTCCATTAACAGACAAATAGTCTTGGTTCCGCCGCCGTCTATACCGAATACATAACTCATGCCAAAATTCTTAATTTATACATTGTTAGGGTCAATTCCGGCGGCTCGCAGTCGATCGAGCAATCGCTCTTTTTCCAGCCGTTCCCGTTCCAGTTGAGACTCAGCCAAAGCAAGCTGAGTCTCAGCTTGCTCTAACTGAGTCTCAACTTCTTCTAACTGAGTCTCAGCTTGTTCGGCTCGGTGTTTTTCTATTTCGGCTCGCTCCGAACCAATTAACAGCAAATTTCCCTCCGAATCCCACCACCGCAACCAAATTTGCGTTTGATTTTGATAACTTCCTTCCCACAGCCCTAGCTCTATCCCTAAAGGAGGAATAGGATAGTGTCCCCGTTCGTTAGGAGTCGTTTTTTGATAGTCACCATTGGCAAACTGGTAAACCTCTAACTTGTTAGTTTTGATCTCAAAAATACCGTAAAAATGTATGCGCATGATCCGCTCATAAACCCAGAATTTACCAGGTTTTTGGACTTCCCCATTGTTATTATAAAGAGGAGTTCGATCTCTTTCTTCAGAGCCGTCGCCAGAGGCAAATTCCAGGACAATTAACGGAGCTAAATGCTCTCGCCACAGCACATAAGAACGCCGATATTGACCGTCTATTTTCGGCGGTACGTCAGGAACATAGAACCAATCAGGGGCTTCGGCGCCTTTTTCGGCTGGTTCGGTTTCTCGCCAGTAGATGCCGCAGTCTTGACCGATCGCATACAATCCATCGGGATGTCGCTTTTGTAAAATTGGCCCGATGGAATCTGTCAAAATAATGCTCTGAGGATGTTCTTGAAAGTTCTTCACAAAGGTTCCATCTTCCTCTGGCAATTGGGTGTGATCTGGAAATGGTTTTGGTAAATCTGAAATGATTGTAGAAGTCATGGGATTTCCGATTTTATATTTCCGATTTTAGATTGTCAACCGCAGATATAATCTATCGATTTTAGATTGTTCAGCGCAGGTATAACCTATTTTTGCAGCAAGTAATACAGGCTTTTCTTCCTCTTACTAAAGCACAGGGGATTTAAGCCCCCACCTTTAGGTGGATTGTTTTTAGGCTGCGGCTTAAATCCCCTGCCTAAAAACTTCGCTGTCAACTGTCAACTGTCAACTGTTAATAAGCTTTGTGTGATGTATCTATTCTAGGCTTGGTACAATTATATCAAATGGACAGGGAAATGCTAATAATAATTAAACCTAATAAGACCAACCAAACGAGATGGCGCTGACACCAATTTTTGATTGATTGCGGCCAGCCTCCGCTGATGTAACGGCTCGGGCTCTGCACAAGCTGCTCAGCTTTGTTGTGATAAAGGGTGCATTCTTGGGCTTTGGGACGCTGCGGGTAGTTGCAGGTATCGTCTTCGTGGTAAGTACAGGTAGTGCACAGAAATTCTGTTGATGCCGATCGATACAAGGGGATGCCCGGATGACCGAAAGCCTTGAGAGGGGTTTTGCAGTGCGGACAGGAAATCGCTTTGGCGTCTACAGGTTGGTGACAGCGGGCGCAATCAGGCATTGATTTGGCTGGTGATGGGGTAAGGTTGTTGATGGGCTCATTAGCGGGTTTTCCGAACGCCGATTGGTGCGATCGAACTCGCCATCAGGTGACTAGATGCTTCAAAATAGAAATGTCGGTCAGCGCTGGTGTAACTTTAAGTTTACAAATGGTTTCGCAGATGCAGGCAGTCGGTTTGAGTCGATCGGGTATTACGGAGCAAACAACCGGAAAAATCTATGGATAACAATAACTTACTCAAACAACTGGTAATGCTGGGCATTGGTACTACCTCCCTGGTAGCCGAGAAATTGCAGGAAGCTAGCGAACAATGGGTCAAAGATGGCAAAATCAATCCTGAGCAAGCCAAAACCTTTGTTGATGACATGACGGAACAGCTTAAGTCGGAGCAGGGTAATTGGGAGACGCAGTTACAGCGGCAATTGCGGAATATCCTGCAAGATATGGGTGTGCCCAGACAGTCGGAAATGGATGAGTTGCGCGGTAGGCTCGATCGACTCGAACGTCAGATGCGGGAGCTAGAAAATCGCAACTGGCGCTAAGCAAAAATCGGCGAACCACTTCGCTGCCCGACTTGTGATAAGATTGTCAACCGAAGGCAGAAGGCTCAAAAAAGCACTTATATCGAAGGCAGAAGTTCATCAGTTGACAGTTGACAGTTGACAGTTGACAGCTACCTCTTCCATCGATAGAAGAGGATTGGAGCAATGAATCATTTT
>PVWI01000448.1 GCA_003003725.1 filamentous cyanobacterium Phorm 6
GCTGTGGCCCAAGCCAGGACTTTTGAGGATAAAGCTGTTAGTTTTAATAGCAGGTTTGTGAATCCGAAAGAGGTGGGATTACCGCAGGTGCTTACCTAAATTTTGATTAGACTTGAATTGCATAAATCTATGGTTAGTAAATCAACCGCAGATGTTAGGCAGATCAACGCAGATCAACGCAGATAATTTAAAGATAGTTTCCGAATGTTTGCAATTCAAGTCTATTGTTAAATAACTAACTGCTACTATTTCTGACTATTTCTAACTTGCGGCGGATTGCGGCTTGAACTTTTTCATCGAAATCAGGATCGCTAGGGCTTGCAATAATCCTTAGCGGATGCTGATTGATTCTATCTAAATATGCCTGAAAAGCGGCTCGATCTCCACGGTGTTTAAGAAAATACTGTTTCAATTCAGTATTCGACATTGCATTATAGTTAACTTGGCTCATCAGCAAACTCCCCATTGGGTAAAATTTGGAACTCAAGCTCTTCATCATATCCAGCCAATATGTATACGTTACAAGTGCGATCGTCAACACAAATAAGATGGATAGGCTGAAGCATTGTGTACGTCAATTGATAACAGATGCGATATAAACTCTCTAGCTGGGCAGCATTAGGCATTTTCAAATCACTCCACCTAATACTTAGATTAACATATAACTCTAGGAAATAATTGACTAATACATTAAATGAAACTTAACTATTCTGTGGTTTCAACAAAACTAACTCTGCTCCCACAGGCAAATGATCGGACTCGGTGGCCTCCAAAACCGAACTCGATTTAGCACCCCAATGCTTTGAATACCAAATATAATCAATCCGACAAACGGGATAATTTAATCTCAAATTCGAGCTTTTCAACAAGAACTTAAGTTCCCAACCGTGAGGCCAAGTAAAACCAAACCCAAACCCCGATTTTCGGAAAGAATCTTGCATAACTTTCTGCACATTATAGTAGTCTTGAGTTTCCTCTGTCATGTTAAAGTCGCCCGCGACAATTACGGGCAGAGTTTCTTGCTCAACTCGCTGGACTAAATCTTGAATTTCCGGCCCTCGTTGTCCATATTTGTAAACTGGAATTTTGAGAAAAGGCAAGATGTTATATCTCTTAAACCACGGCCCGGTAGCTTGCATATTATAAATCACTACTTCTTGTTCGTTAAATTTAATAATTGCCCGCTGCTGCGTTTCTACATGACCTGCTAAGTGCAGTATTTCGCTGGATACAATTGGATATTTACTGAGAATTCCTACCGGGGGAATGCCAATTTGATAGGGATAGTCTGCTTTTAACCAGGTGAAAGCTCTTTCGGTATGCTTCTGAACGATTTCTTGTAAAAAGATAATATCGGGTTTTTCGCGTTCAATTAGTTTAAATAAAGTTGGTGATTGTGTTGTATACCAGCCGACGTTATGGGATAATATTTTGAGGTGGGGTTGGGAATCTGTGATGTTGATTGGTGAGGGGGAAAAGTATTTTATGTGCAGCCAACTTATGAGGAGAATGCAGGATATCGCCGAAATTATCGAGAACCATCTTTTTTTGATGATTGAGAATCCGACGATGGGAAGTAGGAAAATTGGAAATAAAATTAATGGCAGAAAAGTGCTAATTAAGGCAATAATTGATATTCGCTCCCAAAAGATGAATCTGAGCAGGAAATAGCAGATAATAAATAGTGAGTAGCTGTAAGCGAGAATTGTTACAGATTTCTGGAAAATTCTTTTGATGATATCTGTTAGTTTGTGCTGCATTGGAAATTTATTAAAATAAGAACTTGCTTAAATCGAATTCTTCATTTGACCGATGTTGATTGTCTCTTTCGGAGATTAAAAATAACAAAAGGCGATCGGTATAATCCGCCGCACCCCGAAACTCTTCTCGCAAAATTTCCAGGCCGCCATTAGCATATTCTTCAAAAATTTGCAAGCGCTGTGCTTCCAATTCTCCGTCGAGATGGGAAAGAATTTGAGGATTTTTGGTTTCGGCGATCGCAATTAACTTAATCGCCGTATCGTAACCCCTAGACACAAAAATATCAACATCAATGGAACCGGGTTCGCGTTTAGAAATCTCCCCCAAAGGCAAGCGTTTTTTCCGCTGATTTCCCAAGGATGCGGCGAAGGCGATGACATCGGCGTAAGTCTGGAAAGGCCCGGAGTTGTTATCCGATAAAGTTAAGGATTTGACTAACTCCGCTTTATCTTTAGCAATTCTAATTCTGTTAGCAACCATTGCGATTAATCTGTAATTTCTAACTATTATATCTTGCAAATATCCAACAGTCCGCGTGGGCGGACTTCCTTTGTGTAGCGCCCGGTTTTAACCGGGCGCACCTTTACTTATACCAATTTAAAAAAATAATGCAACAGTATTCTTGTTCCCCCCCTTTGCAAGGGGGGGCTAGGGGGGTCGAAGACTGTTGCACGATTTTAGAGAAATGGTATTAACGATGTCCGCAACAGCATAATTTTTTCTGCAAAAGCGCCTCTGGTTTCCCTTCGCTTGGCTTGTGCATTCAAAACCTCATCCCCCGCAATGCCATAACTCGCCATCAACGCATCTATCACCTCATACAAATCAGCCAATTCAGCTACCAAATCTTCCCCGTTAGCCACCGCCGCTTCCCCCGCTTCTTCAATCAATTTCAGTCGCAAAGCTTGACGGTATTCGGCATCTGATAAAACAGCAACTTCGCATTCACTCCCGCTTTTGCGAATAATTTCAGGAATGCGATCGCGCACCAACTTATGATACTCTTTACCCACCTCAAACACTCCTTTAACCTTGACTAAAAGTTTGAATCAACTGTTGAATTGCTGTCATCAGGAGGCACTCTCAAATTTGAACCGATATAGTAGCTAAATCAGGTTTAAACTCGTCAATACCTGCGTAATTGCCGAACTAGAAGCCATAATCCACCTCTACAATTTCCGTATATTCAAATTCATTCGGACTGTGCTTAACTAAAGGATAGCGCGTCCCGCCCAGTTCGATCGCATCTTCTTCGCAATCAGCTTTCGGAGAATTGTACACCAGCACGTATTCCCTGCCGGTGCAACTTTCCATCTCTCGCTCAACTTCTCCGCGCCACTGAGTTTTTGTCACCAAAACTACCAATTGATTCGCCAATTTCGGCAGCTTATTCGCGATTTGCTTGCGGTAAATCTCGTCTAAACTGCCAAAGGGAGAATCCATCACAATGGGAAAGGTACTGCTATCCGGGCCCATCAAAGTATTTTTTTGACTCCACTCGCGCACGCCCTCAATAATCCCGCCAATAAACGACAAACTAAGGATTTGATTTTCTCCCGTCGAAGCAGCAACTAAAGATTCTTTTCCCGACGTATTTTCTACTAGCGTGAGTTCGTATTTATCGCTCAACTTGGGGATGTAAGGAGTAAAAGAAATTTGACTGAAAATATCTTGCACCCGCTTTTCTAGCTGAGAACAAAACTGTTTTTCTAAGCGCGACCGCACTTCCGTTAGG
>PVWI01000113.1 GCA_003003725.1 filamentous cyanobacterium Phorm 6
AGTTAAGGTCGCGGGTCCCTTTTAGCTTCAGCTTGCCAATTCCGCACTTATCCGTAAATGTAATTGATTTCCTATCTGATGCTAGCTTCCAAGAATTAGTTTTATATTCAACCGACCGACAGTCTTTTTGGAATCTAGGAAAACCAACTTTCTTTCCTTTGATACCCTTTTTGATATTTTCGTAAAATCGGGAAATACCAGCCCATGCTCTCTCCGCACTTGCCTGTCGAGCCATTGCACCTAACTTATTCGCAAAGTCGAATTCTTTAGCCCAAATTGCACAATACTTAGAAAGATCGAACCAAGATTTTGCACCACCATCCATCCACAGCCGGATCGATTTATTGCGAATGAATTGACAAATTCTAATCGCTTCATCGATCGACTGAAACTGATTTGGTTTTGCGTAAGTCTTGAATTCGAGAACAAGCATTTTTCTATTCCTCCTGTTCCTACAATAGCACACTCGTCATAGGAATGCTCAACATTCTGCCAGAATTTGGAGAAAGTCCCCCTAGAAGGGGGAGGCTCTAACCCCAAATTTTTGGTAGCGGGAAATTTCAGAAACTGATGGGTTTCTCGATCGAAGACTTGGGCGCTCAGATGAGCCGCTGGCAGAAAATTAGGTTTCTGTGATGCTGATGCTCGATCGGAGTTGGCCCTCTAGTTTGATCGTACCGTTACTTGCCGCCAAATCAAGTTGATTCTGATAGACCAACCCAAAAACCCGTTTTATTTAAGAAATCGGGTTTTTGGTTAGCGCTATACTAATGCTGGTTCTAGCAGTTTGACGTTGGAGTAGTTAAACTCGGTTGTTGTCAGTTCACCTTTTTCTTTCGATCGAACTACTTGCTTGGTCATCACATAATAGTCGCCGATCTTCTCAAACGTATCTTCAAATTCGAGTTCTTTGATGATTTCGTCTGTTTGGGGGTTGCGGAAAACGGCGTCGTAGTGGCTGGCCAAAGAACCTTCGGGTGTCTCTAAGCTTTTGTGCGTGTCAATGACGAAAGCCATCCGACCCATCACCCGGCTGACTTGACAAATTGACAGACCTCGGATTTTATAATTCGAGCCCATTGAGTCGCCTTGCACTAAAATATCCACAGCGTCGGTGCTGTCCTTCTCGCCGAGGGTGAAGCTATTTTTGCCGTGAGATTTTTCAAATGTCGATCGTTTGCGGTGGGTGACAATATCGCGCATTTGGGTATACGCGCTTTGCTGCACTTCCTCATCTTCAATGCCACTGACTTCCACCGTCATGTCTGATTTGATGGAAACATGACCCGTATATACTTCGTCGCCCTGTTTGAGTTCAATATCGGCACTGTAACCGGGAAAATTGGCATCCCAGGTGTAACGATGTTCGTAAGCAGCGCGAAACAAATCGCGAGCGTTGGCTTGCTCTGTCATAAATCCCTCTTTGTCTTGACACCAATCTATTTTAGCTTAACTGCTCCAAGCCCCACATTCACTGGATAGGGGAGTTACCTGCACTTGCTTTCGGCGCTTCTTGGGGGTGCTGGTGGGCTGGTAATTCGATCGGCATAATAATTTTCTTGATGTATGGCCTTTCGATCTCTCATATGAGGTACGCGAACGGCATAGGGCTTGCGGGCTTGCGGGCTTGCGGGCATACCTCACCACGCTTGAGAATCGCTATATCGGTTGCTATGATCGGAAAATAAAGTCACAAAATTGCTGTTATTGAGAGCGCGGTCGATCGGTCCATAGCAGTCCCAGTTATGGGTTATCTTGAAAAAACTTGTGTTCGCTTTTGCCAGATTGCACTTTTTATAACTCTCATAATCCCATTGACAAAATGTTTGAAATAGTCTACAAACACTTAAAAATGTTGGAGCAACAAGCGAATGAATTGCTCCCCCCGCAACAGGAAACTTTCATAAAAACTGTGGAAGATTTATCAATATCTTTGCAGGATATGGCAGCGAATCGTCAGTTTGAAAGCGCGATAAATAACGCGGCTAAGTTGGTCGAGCTGGAGAAATCAAATCGCCTCTTGGAACGTACTGTCGCGCAGCAAACAGCGCAAATTAAAAAGCTACAGGAGCAATTGGAAAAAGAAATTAGTCAGCACCGCAGAGACAATCAAGCATTAACTAAAAGCGAATCTAAACTGCAAAATGTGCTACGGAGTTCTCCGGATCTCATTAGTATTGTTGGCTCCGATGGGCGAGTCCGATACCACAGCGCAGCCATACAGCGGATTTTGGGTTACAGCCCAGAAGAAAGAGTTGGCAAGTTTCATGGCGAGTTAATCCATCCAGACGATTTGCTGGCTTGGCGAACGTATTTTGGCAATTTGCTAGAACATCCCGGAGTTGCCGGGGCGATCGAATATCGGAAACGTCATGCTGACGGTTCTTGGATTTACATGGAGACGATCGGCAACAGTTTGCTTTACGATTCTAGCGTGCAGGGAATTGTGATTAGTGCGCGGGAAATAGGCGATCGCAAACAAGCAGCAATCGCAGTCCGGGAGTCGGAATTGCACTACAGAGTTATGTCGCAAATTACTTCGGATTTTGCTTATTCTTTTAAGGGACTGTCAGACGGCAAGTTCGCCTGCGAGTGGGCTACAGAAGCTTTTGAGCGCTGCACGGGCCGCGTTCCTGAAGAATTAGAATCGCTTGGTTGGTGGAACTCCGAACTCGTTCATCCCGATGACAGGGAAATGTTAATTAAACAATTAGAAGGCTGTACTTTTAGCCGCACGGGAGCCAACGAGTACCGCATTATCAATCAAAAAGGCGAGGTGTGCTGGGTGCGGGACTGCTGGCAAGCGGTTTGGGACAAAAACGAAGAACGGGTTGTTCGTTTGTGGGGGGCTTGTCAAGAAATTACCGATCGCAAGCAAGTAGAATTGAAACTGCAACTCGCTAACGAAGTAATGATAGCGCAGATGGCAGAAGCGCCGCTGGCGATTAACTGTACCACCAATGACGGCCGTACCCTTGTCTGGAACCGCGCCGCCGAACAACTTTTTGGCTGGACTGCGGCTGAGGTTTTGGGGCAACCTTTACCAAATATTCCTCAAGCCCAAAAGCAAGATTTTTACGCGCTGCTGAAGTCGGCGGGTAATGGCAAACCGCAAAACGGTTTGGAAGTGTGTTTGCTGAAAAAAGACGGTAGCTCGATCGATGTTTGGGTTTGGGCAGCGCCCGTGCAAGATGACGGCGGCGAGACTATTGGCAGCATCAACATATTTTCTGACCTTTCAGAACGCAAGCGCATAGAGGATGAGAGCCAAAAACTAGCAGCTACCAAAAATATGGAAGAACCTTTTTGGGCGCGCTATGTCAGCCCTCCACAAACCAATAAAAAAAATAGCAATTTGTAGGCTTATCAAGCACAAATGCAAAACATTATAAGTGCTCCACAGCATTCTTTTGCTGGCGATCTAATTTTCGGTAAAATAACCGTTACGACTTTGTAGTGAGGGCTTGCAGCCCTCATACGTTGATGAGGACTTGCAGCTCTCACTACCAACCTATTTTATGGGTCGTTATAGCCGACATAATATGATATAGCAACCGCCACATAGGCTAGGACATAAATAATGTCATGAATAGATCCTATGACCATGAGAGCATAAACGGTTTGATGCTTGTACACTGTCAACTGTCAACTGTCAACTGTCAACTGTCAACTGCTATAAATACACCCAGATGCTACGTTTAGTAGTTGGTATCCTGTGCTGTAGAAAACCCTAATGACCTAAAAATAATTGAGTAACCAGCCACCAATTTTATGGGAAATATATAGATGCAACTGTCAAATTTTTCTGGCAAAAGACTTGCCTGCACGGTAAATATTCTACTTTTTAAATGGGCGGATCAAATCTTTACTGGTGCACAGATTTCTCCTGACTCCTGAAAGATGCTAACTCTGCGTGAGTCTGGCAAGCTTTACTTGACTCAATAGAATCTAAGACATTACCAATTACCTTAGAAAGGTGGAGAGCCGAACGGTGAGCTTCTTGGATAAAAGCTCTCTCTTCTATTGGATCGTCTGCCAGATCATCTACAGTTAGTTGTAAATAGCCGATAATGTGATTTAGGGGAGTGCGTAGCTCGTGGGATGCACTTAACAAAAATTGCTTTTTGAGCTGGGATATTTCTTGCGCTCGCTGGCTGTTCTCCTGGTAAAGGGTTGCGAGGGCGATCGCACTTCCTACTTGATCGGCAAGTTCTTGGGCGAATTCGATCTGGCATTGAGTCCAAGCTCGATCGGCATTACCCTTCTGAGACAATTCGCCCTCGCACCGGTGCAAACTAATTATCCCATTAGGTTGCTCTTGATAAGCGGTAGCCACCACTAGCACGGACTGCCGCTCAAAACGGTCATCGGCGTGAAAGGACTCTATTACCACCGGTTCGAGGGTGGCTAGAGCTTGAATAAAATGAGGTACTGATGTCAGCGAGATTTCCATTCCCAGCATGGGTAGAAATGGTTCTTGGCAGTATTCAGCAGCTACTTTGACTTCCAGGCTAGAACTTGGATAGGGACAAATGATGCAGCGGCTGACGCCGAGATTTTGTCCCAGACTGTTAACTGTTTGCTGCCAAATGGTATGGAGATCCAAGGTTCGACGAATCTTTCTCCCAATTTGGAGTAAAAGTTTTTGCGATTGAGCTGATATTTGCTGATTCATAGCAACCCTTTTTTTAATAAACTGGCAAAAGTTTACCACCCCGCCAACAGAGCAGGAATTTACTGAATTTGCCAGCCGAAGGTAGTCGGACTTGGACTTACGTAATTACACTTAAATGTTGCCATACGTAGTTAAAGATTACTACGTAGTTTCAGTATCTTTACAATATCTTTATGATTCTCACATATAACTAAAAGCGTCAAGTTTTCTTAATAATCCTTTACATGAGGGGATTAGAAAGCTTCATCAGTGGTATGAGTTCGGATTAAGCTTTTGTAAAGTTGGCGATTTGTGGAGCATTCTGGGGGGCATCAGCCAGCAGGGGACAGGCCAAGAGAACCTGTCATCTCCTACCCCCCGGATTCCACTGATGCTAATTCTGGGTGGGTTCGGAATCGGCGGGGGCGATCGGTCTGAGTCCAAAATACCAAAGGAGGAAGGTTGGCAGCGGATAAAGTAAAAATTGATACTGTGGGGAATGGGGAATTGGGCATTGGGGATTGTTGACTGTTAACTGTTAACTGTTAACTGTTAACCCTTCGACTTCGCTCAGGGCGCCACCAATAACCAATCACCAATCACCAATAACCAATCACCAATTCCCGCGATCATTTTTTAAACAGCGGTTCTTGATAAAGCGGAACAGTAAAAGTAACAGTCGATCCGAGTCCTTCTCCCATACTGTAAAAATTTACTGTACCGCCCATTGCTTCTACCAATTTTTGAGAAATAGCCAATCCCAAACCGGTGCCGCCGTATTGCCTGGTACGATCGCCGTCCACCTGAAAAAATGACTCGAATAATTTATCTTGCTTGTCTAGAGAAACGCCAATGCCAGTATCAGCAATTCGGATTTTAACCATTCCGGGGAACTGCTGGTTGTGAACAGTCACCTTTTTTTTGATAACTTCGGCACTGATGCGAATTCCTCCTTCTCTGGTGAATTTAATTGCATTGCTGGTGAGGTTCAAAATTATCTGAAGCAGGCGTTGATAGTTAGCATACAAAATGATCTCGTCCTCGGCTACGGCTTTTTGGATTTGAAATTGTAATCGCTTTTGCTGTACTTGAACTTGTGTAAAAGTCTCAATTTGCTGCAACAGTTCGCCGAGTTTGACGGGAGCGAAGTCTAACTCCATTTTGCCCGCTTCGATTTTAGCGATATCCAAAATATCGTTAATTACATTGAACAAGTGTAATGCCGATCGATAAGCTTCTTCGATGAATTGGTGGGCTTCTTCGGGATCATCTGCCATGCCGTCCATCAGCAGTTTCAAAAAGCCGAGGATGCCGTTGAGAGGGGTGCGGAGTTCGTGAGAAGTGTTGGCAAGAAATTGACTTTTAAGTTGGGAAAGAGCTACGGCTTCGGCGCGGGCCTGTTCTAGTTCTTGGTAAAGTGTAGCGTGGGCGATCGCACTGCCGACTTGAGCGACTAACTCGCGAGCGAATTCGAGTTCGACTGGACTCCATTTGGAGGAACTACCGCAGCGGTGCAAACAGATTAGTGCATTGGGTTGATCTTCATAGGAGGTAGCGGCTACGAGTACGGAATGGCGATTGAAGGGATCGACAATGGGGGATTCGTAATTGACTGCTACTGGTTTTAAGGTGGTTAAAGTTTGAATCCACCCTGGCTGTTCGGCGGCGCGTAGTTCTAATCCCAGCATGGAAGAGTGAGGTTCTTGGCGGTATTCAGCTACTACTGTAAAAGTTTTGGATTGGAGATTTTTGATTTTCTCTGTTCCAAGCGGGGGCGAGGGATCGGCAATTGACTGTTGTAATTCGGCTGCTGAGACGCTGGAATTTTGCTGATTTTCTGAGGCAAGGAAGGGATAGGATTCGAGATTTTCTTTGTCTTTTTTGTGGGAACAGATGATGCAGCGGCTGGCGTTTAAGACTTGACCCAAACTGTTAGCTGTTTGTTGCCAAATTGTCTCTAGATCGAGGGTTCTGTGCAGGTTCTGAGCGATTTGGGAGACGATTGTGCGATCGATCTTTGAGTAGGGAGGGAGCGATCGACTGGTGTTGCGGCTGGCGGGAAGTAGCATTTGTTGGCGGGTGTCGGAGGATGATGCCAAAGCTGGATAGGGCATGAATTCTGGGGAATCTGGCGGTCTGTATGTGGGTTTGTCAGACAGCAGCCTTCCCATCACTAAGACTTTGGCAGCTTGGCCGTTTGAGTCGATCGCGGGAGTGAGTGTCAAATCGAACAGCAAATATTGTCTGGCGTGGCAAAATGGATAGCTAAACCGTTGCGGTACGAGGGTTGCTATCGTCCGCCGCAGCCGATCGAGATAAGGCGCAGCGGGGATGGGTTGCAGGGTTTCGCTGAGGGGGCGATCCTCTTCGTTGGCGCAGCCCCCGTAGGGGCGGGCTTCGCTAACGACAATTTGCTCTGCTGCGAGGTTGTACTGCTGGGCTTTTTGCCAGTAAAAAGATAGATATCGACCTTTTGAGTCTTGAGTAAATACTAATTCTGCTCCTAACTCTTGAAAAAAGGCTGTAGAGGCGAGGCTCGATCGCCGGAAATCTGTGTTAGAGTCCATCAGAGTTGGGGATGAAAGTAATTTTAAATTTTTTAGTGTTGAGTTTTTTATAGTAGATGCAAGAAGTTCGGCAACGGATTATATAACGGATGTCACGACTTTAACAGATTTAACGGATGTCAGGAAGATGAATTTAGTTATCTAGGAGATAACTCAGAACTAATTGACCGCATGGGTTTGGGTTATTTATAATTTCCTGAACGTTGATTAATTAATTCAAACGTTGTTGGCTCTTTCAGGAAGACTTGATAGCTCAGCAATCACAATTTACGACTATTTTAGGCTTCTACCATTGCGTTTTGAGTTGTTAATGAACTAAAAAAATATTAATTCTTTTATTTAGAACTAACTTAAAACTCAAAACTATTTTTTGTCTGCCGTTTTGGCTCATTAAAAAATAAAACTTAAGATTTAGGAATTAGTAGTCTGCACAGATCCAAGATCGAGTTGGAAAATCAGCCGAAATATGAGGCTGCGAACAACTAAAGTCGCAGACTGGCTGGCGCATTTTTTCCATCACCTCGAATAGTTATGAGGTTGCGAGTTGGCGCAGTTTGCTCGCCTACCGGCTGTAGCTTTCGCTGCGAAATCTGCGGGCGATCGAGATTTCACAGCCAGAAATTTCACAGCCAGCAGATTTGTGCGCGCCGTCTCCGGCGAGCTCGCCTCAGTCGTTCCACTCACCACGGGGCGGGACTGGGGGAGTGCGACGCAAACTCATAGCCTGATCGTCTTCGCGACGTTCGCCTCTAAGCCACTGCTTGATTGCTGTTTCAATGACTTTGCTTGGGTCATTGGTCAAGTGCTTAATTTGGTCTAGCAGTTCAGAATCTATATGGATAGATAGTTCGACTTTTTCTGACGAACTGTGGGAGGATATACTTGACTCACTCATAGTTGAAAAATCCTAGTTTTAATTCTTAAGCTTCAATACCTTCTAGGAATTTAGGCTTTTTTGTCTTGAAGGAAGTGTTCTGAAGGAAGTTATGACTTACTCCTAGTATAGATTCACAGCGGCTGAAAACGTATATTTTTACACCCTTGCCCTACTGCTTCCGTCATTTGACCAAATTATCTGCTTCTTGTCAAGCGCCAGGAACTTCTAGCGAGTATTTTTAAATTGGCGATCGCGCACGCTGATGAGCAGCCTGACTGAACTGGAGGTTTGAGGACGGATGTTGGCGATCGACAGTATTCCCAACCGTTCAACAGCTTTCTGTGTAATAACAGAGAGATTTTTTTTCTACGATAGCTTCTTGGGCTTAACCACGAACCTAGCATAAATGCAATAATCTGTCAACCCGCCGCCGATAAAAAACTAAATTCTATTTAAGTCTCTAAATGACTATAAATAACTGTAGATTGAATGAAGTTTTATAATACAACAAAAGTCAATCTTTTGCCGATAGGTTTTTTATGACTAACGTTCCTGTATCTCGCATTCGCAATTTTTCGATTATTGCTCACATTGACCACGGAAAATCGACTTTGGCCGATCGGCTGTTGCAGCAAACTGGGACTGTGCAAGCACGGGAGATGAAGGAGCAGTTTTTAGACAATATGGATCTCGAACGCGAACGTGGCATTACGATCAAGCTGCAAGCGGCTCGGATGAATTACACTGCCAAGGACGGTCAGGAGTACGTGCTCAATCTGATCGACACTCCTGGACACGTAGACTTCTCCTACGAGGTTTCGCGATCGCTCGCTGCTTGCGAAGGTGCGCTGCTGGTGGTAGACGCATCTCAAGGTGTGGAAGCACAAACCTTGGCAAATGTCTACCTGGCCCTGGCAAACGATTTAGAAATTATTACAGTTTTAAATAAAATTGACTTACCGGGGGCGGAACCAGACAGGGTAAAAGGGGAAATTGAAGAAATTGTCGGTCTCGACTGTAGTGAGGCGATTCTGGCTTCTGCGAAGGAAGGTATCGGTATTGATGATATTTTGGAGGCGATCGTCCAAAAAGTGCCGCCGCCGGAGGATACTGTTGATAAACCACTCAGAGCGTTGATTTTTGATAGTTACTACGATCCTTATCGGGGGGTAATTGTTTATTTCCGGGTGATGGATGGCAGTGTCAAAAAGGGCGATCGAGTTTTATTGATGGTTTCGGGGAAAGAATATGTCATCGATGAATTGGGCATACTTTCACCAACTCAAATACCAGTAGATGAACTGCACGCGGGAGAAGTTGGTTATCTGGGCGCATCAATTAAGGCAGTAGCTGATGCTCGCGTCGGAGATACGATTACTTTGGTCAAAAATCCTGCATCGGAGCCTTGGCCTGGTTATACTGAAGCGACACCGATGGTTTATTGTGGCTTGTTCCCGATCGATGCTGACCAATTTCCTGATTTGCGGGAAGCTTTGGAAAAACTCGAACTTAACGATGCAGCGCTTTCTTACGAACCGGAAACATCGAGTGCGATGGGATTTGGTTTCCGCTGCGGTTTCTTGGGTTTGCTGCACATGGAAATTGTGCAAGAAAGATTGGAGAGAGAATACAATTTGAATTTGATTGTGACGGCTCCTTCTGTGGTTTATCAAGTCACCACAATCAAAGGAGAAGTGTTAATAATTGACAATCCGAGCCGCTTGCCAGACCCTCAGTATCGTGAGAAGATTGAGGAGCCTTATGTGAAAGTAGAAATGCTGTCACCGGAAGCTTATGTGGGGACGCTGATGGAATTGTCTCAGAATCGGCGAGGCGTTTTTAAGGATATGAAGTATCTCAGTCAAGGGCGGACTACGCTGATTTATGAGTTGCCTTTGGCGGAAGTGGTGACGGACTTTTTCGATCAGATGAAATCGCGATCGCGCGGTTATGCAAGTATGGAGTATCAGCTAATTGGTTATCGCGAAAATCCGTTGGTGAAATTGGACATTTTAATTAATGGCGAACCAGTTGATGCTTTGGCGATGATTGTCCACCGTGATAAGGCTTACAATGTGGGCCGCGGCTTGACGGAAAAACTCAAGGAGTTGATTCCCCGCCACCAATTCAAGGTGCCGATTCAAGCAACTATTGGCGCGAAGGTGATTGCTTCGGAGCATATTCCGGCTTTGCGGAAGGATGTGTTGGCGAAGTGTTATGGCGGCGATATTTCGCGGAAGAAGAAGCTGCTGCAAAAGCAGGCGAAGGGTAAGAAGCGGATGAAGTCTGTGGGTACTGTGGATGTGCCGCAGGAGGCTTTTATGGCTGTGCTGAAGCTCGATCGCGATTCTTGATGTGTATGTAGCCCTTTGTCAGGAACAGGCTCTTATAGCCTGTTCCACAAAGAGGCAGTTGGGTGCATCTGGTACTACAAGCAAATATATTCGTAGGGGCTCTCGCACCTGACGGCAGTAAATCTCAGGTTCTCACTAATAAATCGTCTGCCGTCAGGTGCGAGAACCCTTGCTTGCAGTACCAGATGCACCCAAATTTCAATTTGCTGATGCAGATTTTAGTAGTATCGAATTTGAAGAAGCTAACCTCAGCAACTCCAATATTTCTGGTGCAAATTTTAGCAATGCCAATCTCAAAAAATCAAATTTTAGCAGTATCTGGAATGTTCAGGGAAGCCGTCCTAATTTTCAAGGTGCTAATCTGAGAGAATCAAATTTAACCAATGCTGGTCTAACGAATGTTATTCTAGTCAATGCTCAACTTCAAAATGCAAACTTGCTGCAAAATGCACAGTTATTCAGCGCAAATTTAAGCGATGCAAATTTGCAAAATGCTAATTCATTTGGTGCGACACTCACAAATACCAAAACCATGAATGCAGATTTCAGCGGCGCCTAAAGGTCGAATCTGTTAACCTCAGAGGAGTAAAATCGACATCTGAATTCACTGTTTCGATCTAATCTCCAGAAATCCCGCGCCGAAATTCTTTAACGGCTTCAATTCTTGAAGCCATCAGTAAGCAACTAGACAATAAATTAATATCTAAATCTGGCAATATTTCGCTTTGGGCAATTTTTTCATAACCGTGCGATCGCAAATGATACAAACCAAATAGTCCATCTTCCCAAAACCAAACTTCCGGGACTCCCAAGGCTTGGTAGCGATTTAATTTGCTCTCGTTACCGCTAGTAAATAGAACTTCGATTGCCAGATCGGGGATTTTACCTGTTGATTTTCCAATCAAAAAAGATTCATCAGATTGCACAGAAACTTTTTGTCCCTTCTCTTGAGTAAAGCTACCCAATGGGTTAAACTCGATGTCTTTTTCAACAAAGTATTCCATCAGCAAACCTGCGATCATCCTGCTGAATGATTCATGATCTTGCGAAACTGCCAAAATTTCTACCTCACCTTTGAAATAAAACAGTCTAATGCCGGGAGAATCAGAGAATCCCTGTTCGATTAGTTTGAATTGTTGCCAATCCATGCCGGAGTGAATTAATCGTTGGTCTTTGGGCTTGTCTAATGTTACTGTCATGGCATGACCTCCTTTAACTATTATATTATCCTAGAAATGTGGCAACTGAAACCCGATCGCGCCCTTCGTTTTTTGCGCGATAAAGCGACTCATCGGCGATCGCAATTAACGTCCCCGGCTGCGACATCGGCGCTGGAATGCAGCAAGCTACACCCAAACTCAGCGTCACGTATTCGCTGACAGCAGACTTAGCGTGAACTATCTGCAAACCCCGCACCTGTTGGCCGATAATTTCAGCTACCGAAGCCGCACCTTGAATATCCGTATTTGGCAAAACTATGGCAAATTCTTCTCCACCGTAACGCGCTACTAAATCGGCCGATCGCTTTACCGAACGCTGCAAAACCTGAGCCACTTGCCGCAAACATTCATCTCCCGCTTGGTGGCCGTAAGTATCGTTGTAAAGTTTGAAATAATCGATATCGCACATAATCAAAGATAGCGGTGCTTCTTCCCTCGCCAAACGCCGCCATTCCGTATCCATATAGTCATTAAAAAAGCGGCGGTTTCTTACTTCAGTCAAACTGTCGTAACTTGCGAAATACTGCAATGCTAAATTAACTTTTTCTAACTGCTGTTTCTGCTGCTGCAATTGACGGTTGAGCACCGTCAACTGCTGTTCTGCTGCGTGGGTTCTGAGCAAATTTCTCACCCTCGCCAGCAGTTCCCTCTCGTCAAAAGGCTTGGAGATATAATCGTCAGCACCAGCATCCAAACTTTCGATCCGAGCTTCCATGCCCGATCGCGCTGTCAAAAATATCACCGGAGTTGAACTCAACTCAGGCGTGTTCCGAATCTCCTTGAGCAAATCCAGTCCGTTTTGTCTAGGCATGATTTGGTCGCTCAATATCAAGTTTGGCTGGAAAATTTTGGCTTTTTCTAAACCTTCAATCCCGTCCATCGCCACGACTACTCGATAGTATGGGGTCAATAAAACTTGGAGGTAAGCCAGCAGGAAATTATTGTCTTCTACTACCAGTAATAGCGGTAATTCTCGGCTGTCTGTTGTTAATTGTTCCCCGTTGTTTTTGTCGTCAAAACTGTGGTGTTCTGGGAGCGGGGCTGGGAGTGCGATCGCCCGGACATCTTCAGAGTCGGATTCAGTCAGTCCAGTCAATTGGGCGATCGCACTCACCAACTGATTCGCTTCCACAGGCTTCGACAAATGGCTCTGAAACCCCGCCGATCGAGCCGAGGCGGAATCCTCCTCGGCGACGCCTCCCGTCAGCGCCAGGGCCGGCAGCAGTTCCCTGTCCTCGGACATTTCCATTGCTCTGACACGACGGATCAAATCGCAGCCGTCGGAAGAGGGAATCGCCAGATCGCTTACCAACACGTCGGGCCGCGATTGTTGTAACTCCGCCATCGCTTCGCTGGTGTTACCGACGGCTGTTACCTGGGCTCCAAATGCTTCGAGCGCCGTTTTCAGAAATTCCCGGATCTCGACGCTGCTTTCAACCACCAGAACTTGCTTTCCGGTTAGGGGTTGGGAAGCTGATTGCAAGTCCTTTTCGGGGAAATGGGCGATCTGTGAAGTGCGATCGTCGGGGGCATTTTTGCGATTCCCGATCGGTAGCAGCACCCCAAACGTCGTTCCTTGTCCCAGCCCAGAACTCGCAGCCCAAACGGTTCCCCCATGCAGTTCCACCAATTGCCGCACAATCGAGAGCCCCAGCCCGAGCCGATGCTGTTCCTTGGCATTCCAGCTATCTGTGGGGCGGAAGTAGTCAAAAATGTGGGGCAGAAATTTGGGTTCGATCCCGCAACCGCTGTCGCTGAACCGAATCAAAGTCCCAGATGGGGTAGGCTCGATCCGCACTTCAACTGAGCCTGATGTCGATTCTGGGGTGAATTTGATGGCGTTAGCCAGGAGATTCCAGACTATTTGCTGCAAGCGTTCTGCATCTGCCAAAATGTAGCTGACGCCAGGGTCGAAATGTGTTTCTACGCGGATGTTTTTGGCGTCGGCGGCGGGGCGGAGGGTTTCTATCGCCGATTCGATCACAGACTGGAGGTGAACCCGGCCGACGTTCAGATGCACTTTACCCCGCAGCAGTTGTGAGAGATCGAGGAGATTGTCTATTTGCTGGTTTTGTAATCTGGCGTTGCGCTCGATGATTTCTAAAGCGCGGCTGGTGGTGGCTTCGTCTAACTTGCGCGATCGAGCTAGCTGCACCCATCCCAAAATCGCGCTCAGGGGCGATCGGAGTTCGTGGGACGCGATCGCCAAAAATTCGTCTTTGGTGCGGTTGGCTGCGGTCTGGGCTGCTTCAAGGGCTTTGCGCTCTGTGATGTCGAATCCGATCGCCAAATACTGACAGGGTTGTCCGTTACAGTCCAAAACCGGAACCACTGCGGAGTAAACCCAATAATCGCTGCCATTCTTGGCTTTATTCTTAATTTCTCCCTGCCAAACTTCGCTTTTGGCAACAGTTAACCGTAGATTTTTGATTAATTCCGAAGACTTATATTCCGAGTGGAGGATGCCGAAGTGGCTGCCGATCAGTTCTGCGCGCGAATAGTTAGAGATTGAGCAAGCTCGATCGCTGACGTAGTTAATTATGCCTCGGGCGTCTGTCCTCACCGTCATAGTCGATCGGTCGATCGCTCGTTTAAAATCCAAACATTCTTGCAGCGACAAATCTAGTTCTTTTGTCGTAGAAATTTGGGTTGGGCGATCGGGCGTCTCCGGTTGCTGGGGATCGAGCCGATCCTTGCTCCACTGTTCTATTTCCATTGCTTCTACTTTTCCCTGATGGCTGACAGCTAATTTACTCGCATCCTGATTCATTATCACTGTTTTTTTTCCACACACCGAGTGTAATATTTTGTATATTTTCATTCTTATCAAAACTCTGCCGTCCGTACATATACTCGGGAGTCACCTCAAATTCTCTATTCATCGGAATAGTAAATTAAAGTTAACCGTCAACTGTCAACTGTCAACTGTTAAGGTGTAACAAGAATTGATCTCACATCAAATTTTATTTACATTTTGGCTAAATTTTGTCAATCTGAAGATATACTTTTTTAGATAAAGCTCGATCGGCTACAGATACAAACCTTCAAATTCTTTCTCATAATTACTATCCCGCATCTAGCACAAAATCTCCTTTTCCGCAGCCGGCTTTCGGGTGTGTGGCATTCTGACCTGCATCACAGGGGATTTAAGCCCCCACCTTTAGGTGGATTGTTTTTAGGCAGGGGATTTAAGCCCCAGCCTAAAAACTTCGCACTCCGAAGTCAACTGTCAACTGTCAACTGTTAATCATCTGCCCATAACAGATATGTGTACAGGGCTTAACAATTCCCAAAAAAATTGCGGTTTCGGGGAACAAAGTCCGTGTTTTGCGGTGAGTGCATCTCAATGAGTGGAAGGGCTCTCGCATTCCGGCAGACAATTTATTAGTGAGAACCACAGATTTACCGCCAGAATGCGAGAGCCCCTACTAATATATTTGCCAAAATGAGATGCACCCTTTGCGATCGACCGCAACTTCTGTTAAATTATTTTCTTCTACATCTTGACAGCCATGTAAATCTTTTGTATTATAAATGTAATATATCCTCAAACAAGAGAGCAACCAACTCCACTAACGCACTCAACTATTAAAAATTCGAGGAAAATTGTCTGTGAATTTAGACGCTGTACGCGAGCAATTTGAACAAAGAGCATTTGATTATGACGGCTTAATTCCCCGCCTCATTCCGCGCTATCACGAGCAACACGATCTAATATTGCAGTTAATCCCTTTTGAAACCAATGCTAACATCAAAGTTCTGGATTTAGGCGCGGGGACAGGCATACTATCTGCCCTAATTTTGCAAGCATTTCCGCAAGCAAACGTCGCCACCTTTGATATGGCGGAAAATATGCTAAAAATTTGCCAAACTAATTTATCTGCCTTCCAAGAACGGCTGACCTTGCAGCAGGGAAACTTCGCCGAAGATGATTTCGGCAACGGTTACGATTTGGTAGTTTCCGGGTTAGCAATCCACCATCTCGACGGCGCCGGAAAAAAAATACTATTCAAGAAACTTTTTCAGTCAATGAATTCAGGAGGAATCTTGCTAATTCGAGATATTGTGACAGGTGGTACTCCCAGACTGACTGAGCAATACGAACACTTGTGGCGGCAGTACATGAAAGACAGCGGAGAAGACGATAAAATTTGGTTTCAAAAATACCTAGAAGAAGATATTCCTTCCTCTGTCGAAGAGCAGACAAAGTGGCTTACAGAATCTGGTTTTGCAGACGCAGGATGTCACTGGCGCTATCTCAACTTTGCGATTTTTGGGGGAGTAAAAGCTAACTAACTTAATCAATCACATGAATAATTCACGCTTAGTCAAAATTAGCAGATATCTCAGCAGACATCTGCGACACAGCCCGGAACGCATCGGGATTAAACTTGCTCCTGGTGGCTGGGTTCCTATTCGCGAACTTCTAACAGCTTGCCAAAAACATAACTTTGCGATTCAGCTTGCGGAACTAAAAGAAGTAGTTGCCGAGAATGACAAACAGCGCTTTTCATTCGACGAAACGGGGAATCTAATTCGCGCCAATCAAGGACACAGTGTAGAGATTGACTTGCAGTTAGATCCTGCCCTTCCCCCGGATATTTTGTATCACGGAACAGGTAGCCGTGCAGTTGAATCAATTCTCAAGCAAGGAATTAGCAAAATGTCGCGGCATCACGTTCATTTGTCGGCAGATATCCAGACAGCCCAAAAAGTAGGTGCAAGACACGGCAACCCAGCAATCTTTACTGTAGACTGCGCAGCAATGCAGCGCGATGGCCATACATTTTACTGCTCGGAAAACAACGTTTGGCTAGTAGATTTAGTGCCGCCCAATTATCTAAAACTTGGTTGGTAAATCTGTTTTTTTCTCATGAATTACCAGAAAAATGGTTTAATTCGATCTTGGCATAGGTAAGGTGTGCACTGCGCACCCCTGTCAAAGTGTGTGCTGAGTCTAAATAAAAGTCTCTCAAACACCTAAAAGATCGTAGTTTGTAGGGTGCGCAATGCGCACCGGCTCATCTTGTAACCTGTGCAATGTCTACCGAAAAAGTCAACCAGTACGTATTTCGATAGGAATCAAAGTCAACCGGTGCGCAGTGCACACCCTACAGATGACCAAATTTCAATCATTTTCGGCACTCAAAACCAAGCTCAGCAGACAGATTGACAGGGTTGGGTGCTTATGGCACACCCTACAGACCTAAATCTAGTAACAAATAACAAATAACCAGTAACAAATAACAAATAGTATGAACGATCGCGAAAACAATTTTAATCCAAATAATTCTCAAAATCGAGGGCTGCTAGGCTCAGGCTGGCGACCTCTATATCGGGAATTTGACTGGGAACACTTGATCCATCTAGCATCTACCGATCCCAAGGAATTAGCTCAAAAAACCTTAGATATAGCCAGCGATATTGCCGATGCAATGGGACGCCAACAATATAGTTGGTTGGCGAATATCTTAAATGTATTTTCGGAAAATACGCGCTACGAAATCGACGAATTTTGGGATTATATTACTCCGCAACCAGTTGCTCCAGATTACCGCTACAAAGACGTTTTAGTTACCGAAATTCCTGTGGTTCAATTAGTTAGCCGTAGTAGCATTCCCATCGACTATGTTCTCAACAAACTCCAAGAAATTACTGTTTTAAAGGTTCTGGCTTTGCTCGGAAAACCCGATGCGATTACCCAGTTTTTTATGGATCGACATTTCTCTTATCCGCCGGAGCGATTTATTAGTTGGGAACGCTTGGAAATTTTGGGAACTGTTTATGCTTATTGGGCGCGGGAAGGCTGTTGGCTGCAAATTGATACCTATGATAAGGGAAGACGTTGCTACACTCTAATTTGCAAAAATATTGCGCCGCTAGTTAATAAGGCAACTTACAATTTAGCAGTGATTTTGAGCGGGTACAAAAGCCGCGTCGGACAGATTCACAGTCAGTTTGCAATTCGGACGTTTTCTACGGAAGTTCAAAATTTTACGGATACAATTCAGCAGGCAATTCTGGATCAAAATCAGTTGGCTGTTTTGGTTAGTGGCGAACCAGGTACGGGCAAAACTGCTTGGACGCAAGCGGTAGCCAAGGAGATTTTAGTGCCGCTTGGTTATGTGATTTTTATCTTAGACCATGATGCTGTGGAAAATTTTGTGCCACCGAGTTATTTAGAGCGAATTTGTATTATTATCAATGAGGCTGATAATTTGGCTCAAGATCGATCGACCGTAGTGGCGAGCGGCACTAACAAAACTGAACATATCTTGAGTTTGCTGGATGGAACTTTGTATCAAAGTGTCATGGACGAACATGGTGTTCAATTTCAGCAAAAACTCGTAGTTATAATGACCTGCAACACGACTGAAAGATTAGATCCTGCCATATTGCGCAAAGGGAGAGTAGATTTTACCAGTGAATTTACGCACAAATTTGTTTGAGTGAATACTTAAATTTTTAAGCAATCTAAGCTATCGCACTGACTGCACAACTTCAGATATCGAAAAATTGCGAGGATATATTCTGAATTTCCAAGTTTGACGAACAATTTTTTGAGAATCTATGGACACATCCCATCAAAAATGATATTACTGATGGGTGACACCCTCTCAGGGTTTCGCCCACGAGTATAAATCAGGGAAAAAGCATTTTTGTTTAAGACCAGAAATTTTTAAACTTGACAATCAAGCAATTTGGTCTACGCCCCCGGATCGGTGGGGTCGCTTTCTTAAAATCTAAAATCTAAAATCGATTGACAGCTATGGAGGAAATCCCAAACCGTGCAAACTAAGCCAGTTCAGCAAAAAATTCGACTGGGCAGGTATGCCGACGGGACAATCCCGACGATTGCCCAACAACCCTCAGAGGCACTCATGTGCGAGAATAAAGACCGATTTCGGCGGTTGGTGGAGCACTCCGCCGACAAAGTAGCAATGGTAGATTGTGAAATGCGCTATCTTGCTGTTTCCCGTCGCTGGGAAACAGATTGTGGACTAGACAGTGGCAAGG
>PVWI01000114.1 GCA_003003725.1 filamentous cyanobacterium Phorm 6
ATGGCACCGTGTGGAGCATCAGGCGCTGCCCGACGAGAATGGGATACAGCACGTTATCCACCAGCCCGACGACGAGTGTGCCCCAAAGCGTGAGCATGATGGCCGACGACACATCGCCATTGAGGCCAAGGACAATCGCGGCCGGCGCCCAGATCACGAAGGCGCCCAGGAACGGCACGATGCCGAGCAGGCCCATCAACATGCCCCAGAACAGCGGCGCCGGCAGATCGAGCCACCAGAACATGGCACCACCCAGCCCGCCCTGCAGTATCGCAACCGCGGCCGTTCCGTAGCCCGAGGCGAAGATCGTGTTGGTGATGCGATCGGTCAGCATGGCGACTTGGACATCTGCTGAACCGGTGTCGGTTTCATGGCTTTGGTAGTCGCCCATGATTTCTAGTTTGCGCTGTTGTGTAAGTGGCATGACTTGAATTTTATGTTTTTTTGTACGATTTGGCGTTCCCCACGCATGAATGCGGGGGATTCTTGCATCACCGGGAGTCAAATGACTTTACCCTCAGCAAGCTTACTCGGACTGCCCGACCGGGTTTGTAGAGTATGAGCCACAATCTGCAATGATATCACAGGAGAAGCGTGAAGGATCAAATTTTTGCTACGACTGGGTTTGTTGGCTGCGTAGAATTTGGGTTTTTATGCCCGGTTTCTTGATTTGGTAGGGGATTATCGGCTCAAATGCCCGATCGCCTCACGAATCCAATCTTCCGCACCTTTACCGGACAAACTATCGTCTTGACAGAGGTTTTGTAGCGCATCCAAGACTTCCGCCCCAGTGTATCCCATCGCCAGCAAAACCATCTCGACTTCTTCTTGAATAGCTGGGGGGACTCCGGCGGCCATTGAAGTTGTCAAACCTGCTTCCTGTCTCCATTCCGAGAGTTTGTTTTTGAGTTCGAGGACGAGGCGTTCAGCGGTTTTTGCGCCCACACCGGGGGTTTTGGCGAGGACGCGGGTGTTAGCGCCGACGATCGCCTTTACTAAGTCCTGCAATCCTAAAGTATCAAGAAGTGCGATCGCCAGTTGAGCACCAACACCACTAACACTCGTCAACTGCCGAAACAAATCGCGTTCTGCCGCGCTACCAAAACCATACAATATGATTTGGTCTTCCTTAACTTGCTGGTGAGTAAAGATTTGGGCGACTTCGCCGGATGCTGGCAATTCACCAGTCACGCGGGGCAAAATCTGGATTGCATAGCCAATTCCATTGACTTCGAGAATCAAGATGACGCGGTTGCTGCCTTTGCTGATATCGGCGACTGTGCCTTTGAGATAGCTGATCATATTGTTTTTGACTAGACTTATTGCATAAACTTTAGACTGATATATCTACCGCAGATGTAAGGCAGATCAACACAGATCAACGCAGATAATTTGAAGATATGAGAGCTTGGGAGTGCAAGAGGTCTACTGAATGATACTATACTTCTGTATCGATCTCATTGTTTTCTAATTCAAAATAAGATGCTGTTTAACCAAAGACAAATCCGTCTTGCCAAAATTCACAACCAAAGCCACATTGAAATTTTCCAATGATTTTACAAACCACATAATCTCATCAGAAGCTTTACCTTCATAGTGATTAAACAAAACAGAAAATCGCTTTTCCAAATCAGGTTTAACTTTGCCCGAAAGCAGTACGAGTTTCAGCAGTAAACCCATTGTCCTGCTGGGGCCGAGGTTGTGAACCAAGTCATAAAAAACGTAGTGGCTGGGATGTTGGGAATTTTCCACTACTAAGAAGTTGAACAATTGCTGGCAAGTCCGAACTAACAATATATTATTTAATTTTACAGAGTCATGTTCTGGAGATATATTTTTGATGTGCTTGTACAAACGTTCATTAAATTGCCGCCCGCCGTATTCTGGTTCGACGGAAGAAATCAAATATTCATATAATTGAACCTTAAATGAGCCGTAAGATGGAACCTGTCTGGCATCTCTCAGGAAAAATTGAGCCGATTCTTTGTAAGTGCGATCGCCTGTTACTTTCCCAGCAAATTCCATAACAGCTAAATGCAGTTCTGCATCATTCAAAAGTGTGGGATTAGCCGCCGATTGAACAATTCCTATTTCCGTATTTCTCGGCTCAACCAAATAATTCAAATATTGAGACAAATTGTTTTCAAATTGTCGCTGTCTTTGAATTTCCAGTTTTTTGATTGTTTGTTGGTCTTCCTCAATGCTATCCTTGCTCAGCAAAGAATGCCCGTACAAATAAGGATACCGACAAATCAATTCACCCAAGGGAGCATGACTATCTTGTTTCTGCGGTTGTGGATCTTGATCTACGGCTTTTACTAAGCGTTCTAATGTCTGAAATTCTTCGCTTTTAATAAATTTCTTTATTTGTTCTTGTAAGCGTTTGACTATATAAAATTCCATCCCGAAGCGAGGAGAAGTCTGCTTAAATAAAGCTACCAAATTGGCGATCGCTAATTTGTTTTGTGAGTGCAATTGCCAGCGGTTGATCGGGATGTAGCAGCAGCGATGGAGGATATATTTAAAGTCTTGATCCGATCGCTTAACAGACACTATACTGTACAAAGTTGCTTCAATTTCGCGATCGGGATAGCCCATACCGTCTATAAATAGCTTGCGGAACCGCTCGATCACCTGTGGGGGGGATTCTATTTCCACGCAGGAGACGATGTGATCGTACAATCTCTGTTCGTTGCTGCCGGATTGAACAATATCTGAGGGCGGGGTGAGAATGCTGCTGTGGAAACCGGTGTCTACACTGCTGTCTGTAACTTGTGCGGGAGCGACTATTGGTTTTTCCTGAAAAGTTCCAGGATTTAAGAACCAATAGTGTTCTTGGCTTAATTGTTTGTTCGCCGCCCAATCCAAAGCTGACTGCAAACTTTCCCCAGTCAATAACTGCGATTTGTCTTCGCGATCGGAAGCCAGCCATGCTGACAGCGCTTCGCGGTATGGAGCCAGATGTCCTAGTTCTTTTTCCACCCAGAACTGATTGAAAACAGACTGATAAATTAGGTTTCCAACTATTAATTTACCCTGAGATTTAACAACGAGTCCTGACAGTTGCAATTCGCTTTGTCCGGGAGAGTGGTCGGCAGGTATTCCCGGCGCTACTCCCGGTTTTTCAGCGTCTGGCGGTTGCAAAATTTGCTGGTATAGCGTTAACAGCTTGGTGAGGTCGCAGCGGTTGTGAAAAATGCGATTGCGTAGGGCTGTTAAATGTTGGGGTTCGTCCTGTTCTTCCCAATTTTTCAGAATTCTATGTTTGATCAGTTTTTCAACCTGCTGCGCTTCACAATTTCTGCCAATAAAAGGCCCGTATTCAAGTGCTAAGTGGCATAGCTTTTGAGTCATAAACGGTTGTCCTCCCGTCCAAGCTAATATTTCTTGGAGCACTCTTTGAGGGCGAAAAGCTTTGAGTGCTAATCCTTTTGCTAGTGGCAAACATTCGTCTAGTTGCAATCTATTTAAATGAATCTGCCCTCCAATATTAAAAGGGTTGCAGTTTTGATCTCGGAGTAATTCTGAGGGGGCTGCTACTCCTAGAACAGCAAAAGTTAGGCGATCGTATTCTGGTTGCTCTGCCCGCTTGGAGTAACAACCCCGGATCAAGGCAAAAAAATCGCTGGTACTGAAATTGAGGCGGCTGGTGCTGTCAATGTCATCTATGAAAATTACCAGATTTTTCCTAATTGACTTAAGCAGAACTTTTTCGATAAATATCTCTAATCTTTGCACTGGCGACAGCAGTTCGCGATCGTTCCACCACTTGATGGCATCAAACTTGTTTGTCAGGTGCAAACTGCTGGCCATGCGGTACATGATGGCGGCGTACCACTTTTGGGGGGAAATGTCTGGGCTGCTGATGCTTTTCAAGTTGACGGCGGCAAAAGCTGTACCTTCTACTTGCAACCTTTTGGCCGTTTGCACTAGCAGGCTGGACTTTCCCATTTGCGGGGCACTCAACACGTAGCAGAAGAGTCCGGCTTTCAGTCCTTCGTAGAGTTCGCTGTCTGCCGATCGCCTGACATAGGTGGGCGCACCGGCAGGCAAATATCCTCCGACTTGATATTGGTAGGTTGAGTTGACGGATACTGTCATCTGCGAATTCATCAAGATGTTGCGCCCCTATGCTCTGGGATTGAAAGGTTACTGCGATTATTGTCAGCTTATACCATTTTAGATTTTAGATTAAAGAATTGAAGACTGGGGAATCACTTATTCAATGAGGGTTTGGAGTTTCCCGACAATGCTTATTTTTTTTTTTTGTGATTCTTTCTCTATTGTCTACTAATTCACCTTTGTACTGCTCAATCTTTACCGTATCTTTGCAACTGTTCGCCTCACCGAAGAGCGATCGTCGGGCGATCGTACCTCGGCACCTGATTATTTACACTCGCTCACATAATTATCTGAATTTTCACTCAACCCGATGGAAAACGCCAAAACGCCCTTTTGTTCACATTTTTTTACAATAAGACTTTAAAATTCACCCGGTGGTATGATGTTGTCAGGGAAATTCATAACCAAAGCGTCGTCAACATTCTGCCTTCAAATCTGGATGCCAATAAAAAACCTCAGCGTTTGGCTGAGGACTGCTTGAGTGGGAGATATCGTTAATCTGCGTTTTTTTTTAATTGACTTAGATTGCATGGAATTCCATGCTGCTGACACTTCCCGGGCTTCGATGAGCGCGGGAATCCTTAAGGACAAACTTTTCTGGACGAATCCACAAAAAGTTTAATTCTTAAAAGCGCTGTCAGTACGCCGCTAACCACTCGCTCAACTATAAAAGTTAAGTCTGTGGCTAGTTGTAGAAGATGCGCCCTGATGATTTAACTACCCGATGGATTAGCACCCTGATGGCATAACTCCCTGATGGATCGACGCCCTGATGGCTTTCGCTCCACTACCCGAAAAATTCCGGTTAGTGGATGATCGTGGACATTAGTAACACGTCACTTCCGGCGTTTCCGATCGCTCTTCGGGTGTGCCTGTCTGTACTGATTATGGCAGGCAGATTTATCAGACGACAAGTGGGCTATTGCATCAACCCATTTCTGATCGATCGAGTTAGCCAAAAAGTGTCAATCTACGGAAATCAGGGTCATCGAACATGAAAAACAGCATTTTAGTATTAGCGGTAATCGCCTCGGGTGGCATTGGCTTTTTCCAGACAGCAGGCAGCGCCAGCGCAACTGCTTTCGTTCTACAACCTTCATCAGCCAGAAGTTTGACGGTTCCCGGGAGTCATCCCGACTTCAACTACACTGGAACTAATGAGGATGGGGAGCAAGAAGAAGTAAAGACAGGTAAAGGCAGGAAATAATCGGCGCTCTCAGTGGTTTGCTCTCAACAGTTGTCGTTGTTGTCGTAACCGCCTCCGATGGAGGCGGTTAAAACTCGATCCCAATATTCAGTCTACCTAATCCAGGGGGTTGGAGTCAGTTTTAAAGAACTGTGAATGGGAAATAAACAGGTAAGGCGAGTCTGTCGGTGGAGTTTCCTTTCTCTCTGGACTTCCTTACCTTCTGATGTTTGGGATTCGGATCTGGCACAATCGTATTTCATCTCTTAAAAACCCAATGGAAAATACTCTCGAAACTACTCGCAGACAGCGGGTATTGACACGAACCCAAGAACGGCGTCAGGCGACACCCAAAGAAAAACAGTTAATTCACCTGCTGGCGAATATGGCTTGCAGTTTGGTTAACTATGACTACAAACACGCGACGACTAAGGGAGCGATCCCGCCTTCGGAACGCAAGCGTTTAGCTGAATGGCACTACCTGCGAGTTCAGCAAATTCGCCGGATCGAACGCTCATTGGAGCCCGTAGCGACCCTGAAGCGCGTGTACTACAAGAGTATCCTCAGTCCGAGGGATTTGAAATCTTTAAAGCTTCTCTGGCTGGATGAGGAGGACAAAAATCGGGTAAAACGGGTCGATCCTGACTTGGATGACATCCTCAGCGAAGCTTTGGATCGGGGAGATACTTTAAAACAGCTATTTCAGACGATCGAAGCCAAAGAGCGTGCCTTTGCGAGAACTCCATGCCCCGGCATTGTACCGTTTTGGGTGAAAGAGTGGGAAGATTCGGAATATGATATCAACTATTTTCCGCCTTCGTTCTCTGCATGGGCTGCGATCGTGGACGATTAAGCTCCGCCAGAAACTCTTTGACATGGGAGCGATCGTAAAATTCAGATGCTCAGCTCATTTGCGATTGCTGCAATTGGCTCAAGGGCGGTGTGCGCGATCGGGTAAACTAGGCCCGGTTGCGTGCAAACATCTGAGTACACAGAAGTGAATCGGAGTCAGTACCATTGTACAATGGGGGAAAACCAGGGCTTCAGCTAATAGCTGATAGCTGATAGCTGATAGTTTCTATGACTGACTCGATTTCTACTTCTCCATTAGACTCGGCGGCCGATACAGCCGAATTCCGCTCTCAGTTACGATCGGGTTCGGAAAAAACTCAACTGCAACTGCTACAACAACACATAGCAGATTCCGGTTGGGATGTATTGATGGAATTTTTATTAGAGCGCAAGTCTGAGCCACCGACTGCGGTAATGGGTAAGGCTTACCAAATTCTTTATAGTGCTGACTCTGCGAGAGTGACGGAGTTTTTGCAGGCGAATTTTCCGACTGGAGTTGTGCCGCTGCGATCGGACTCTAGCATTGATTACACTCCGCTACAACAATTATTGGTGTTACAGGAATTTCAAGAAGCCGATCGCTTGACTTTAGAGAAGCTTTGTGAATTGGCAGGTGGAACAGCTTCCGTGAGAAAGTGGCTGTATTTTACGCAAGTTGAGAGTTTGCCCGTGGCAGATTTGCAAACAATGAATACGCTGTGGAAAGTTCATTCCGAAAACAAATTTGGCTTTTCGGTACAGCGGGACATTTGGCTGAGTTCGGGCAAGAATTGGGATAAATTGTGGCCGTTAATTGGCTGGAAGAAGGGGAATAATTGGACGCGCTACCCGCAGGAGTTTATTTGGGATTTGAGCGCGCCTAGGGGTCATTTGCCGCTGTCGAATCAGTTGCGGGGAGTGCAGCCGTTTTCGGCTTTGATGGCTCATCGGGCTTGGGCGAAGTGAAGGGTTTGGGGGCGATCGCTCTTTTTGGGCAGGTGGAGCGATCGCAGCGAGTGTAAGATGTCCGTTATACTTCCATGCGGATTTTGACGGTAGTACCAAAGGCTTTTCTGAAGGCTGATTCAATTTCGGGTAGTTTTGCGATCGCCATTAGCAAAAGTGGTGTTGACGAGACTTTAATTCTTGCTTCCCCATCATTGAGAGCAATCAGTTTACCGTGCTGTCGCATCAGTTCTTTAGTGCTGCGTGCTGATACGTGAAGTAGCACAGTTTTCCATGTTAGGTCTAGCATTCTTTGGATTGCTTGTTCCATTTGTTTGAGCGGATCTATTTTCAGATGCATTACAGGTAGTTCTAGTTGAATTGGAAAGCTGGGTGATTGTCGATTATTGAGACTTGTCATAATGAAAGTTTCCTCTGTGGCTTGACTTTTTAAGCATGACAGCTAGGAATCTCATATATTGGTAGTGAGACAAATCTCATTTTTATGAGAAACGCCTAATATGGATGCCAAAAGAATCAGAGAGATTTTCGATAAACTACCTTCCAAGCGCAAACAGGTACTTCTGAGAGTGTTAGCGGGTGAGAGTAAGGCAAAAATTGCCTGTGACATTTGTGATGGGAGCACAGATGCAGTACAGCAGAATTTGAGACAGCTTTATAAGAACTTTCAGCTTCAAGATGAAACAGAACGCAAACTACCAGCGTTAATTGCTCTGTTTGCCCCGTCAATGCCTGAGTTGATAGGTGTTGGTAATTCTCAAGAGATTAAGGAATCGCAGCTATCTGTCTATGATGATGAGACTTTGGTAGGTGGTGAGGAAGCGAAGAGTGCAAACCCAACCACCAGTGTCGATCGAGAATGGAAACTTGGTTCGGTTGAAGATGCTTCAGAGGATAACCCCGATGTCTTGGTACAAAGGGTGCGATCGCATCCCTATCACAATGCTAAGATTCAAGATCAGTGCGGACGATTACGCATTTTAGATGTTGAACGCCCAGTTGAAATAGATAATATTTACATTGATATCAACGTTCTAGAAAAGCTTCCCAGCAATAGTAGGAAAACGATTTCTGATTTTCAATCTTTCAATTCAGCGATAGATAAGTCTGACCGTCTTGATTTAGGTAGAGTACAACAAGAACGAGTACCGGGAATAGATGTAGCAGCAGCAGAAAATAACATGAAGCTAATGGTACTGGGAGAACCGGGGTCAGGAAAAACAACTTTTTTGAAGTCTTTAGCAATTCAGTGTAACCAAGGTAGGTTTCAGCCTCAACTTATACCATTTTTTATAGAATTGAAATATTTTGCTATAACTGCCAGGAGTAATCAATGTGATTTTAGCCTTTTAAATTATATCAGAGAGAATTTTTTGTTAAATTGTGATATTTGGGAAGAGCAGATTAATACCTTACTTTTTAATGGCAAAGCTTTGATTTTGCTAGATGGTTTAGATGAAGTAGACCCAGAGAATGCTGATGCAATTTTGACAGAAATATCTTGTTTTTCAAGAGTATATTTTAGCAATAAATTAGTTATAAGTTGTAGGATTGAGTCTCATCTGGCCAATCGGCTATTTAGTTTAAATTTTACTTATGTTAAAGTGGCAGATTTTAAGAGCGAGCAAATAGAAGCATTCTCTAAAAAGTGGTTTGTAGCAGTTGCCAGAAACTCTAGAGAGCAGGGTTTAAGCCAAGCTGCTGAGTTTATTGAAAAATTGTATCTTTCAGAACATCAATCAATTCTAGAACTAGCACGTACACCGATATTGCTCAATCTAGCCTGCTTAGTTTTCCAAGAGAAAGCTAATTTTCCTTCTAGCCGAGCTAAACTTTATGAAGAAGGATTAGAAATTCTGCTTTTCCGATGGGATGAATCCAAGAATATTAAACGAGATGAAGTTTATCGAAAGTTGCCTGTGCGGAACAAAAAACAACTATTGAGTCAAGTAGCAGCCATTGCATTTGAGAAAGATGATTACTTTTTTGAGAAAAATGAAATACAGCAACTCATCACCGACTGTCTTACTAAATTAACTGATGAAAAAAACGCTCCGGTGCAATTACACTTAGATAGTGAAGCAGTGTTGAAGTCTATTGCGGAGCAACATGGACTACTGGTGGAACGCGCAACAGAAATTTACTCTTTTTCTCATCTCACATTTCAGGAGTATTTGACGGCTTGCAGATTTGCTAATAGTTTAGAACCACAATTTTTAGAAAAATTAGTCGTCCACATTAATGAAGAGCGCTGGCGAGAAGTGTTTTTATTGACGGCGGAAATGTTACCGTCTACTAATGCTAATGAATTAATGCTGTTAATGAAAACAGAAGTTGATAAAATTATACCCAACGATCAAAAGTTGCAGCAATTTTTTATATGGTTAAATCAAAAATCTTTGTCAGTGAAGAATCAAGAGGAAGTTCCGTTCAAACTAGCTGCTGTTCGGAGTTTGTATTTTGCTCGTGAAGTAGATCGCTTTTCTAACAGTATGCGAGCGAGTGTATCCAGTGTTTTTAAGTGTGCTTATGCTCTGGAGAAAATTTCTTGTTTTGGAAGTAATAATGCTCTTGATATAGATAGTGCAGTTTATTTTTTTGTACTCTTTGCGGATCAACCCAAACTTATCCGTTCTTGTACGCTTGATGCTGTCCTTGAACTTAAACCCGATCTCAAGCAACAGCTCGAAAAACTCAAAAATGAAATACCTGATGATGAGGAAAACGAAGAAAAATTTAATAACTGGTTTGAAACTGATTTTCCCAATTGGTTTGAGCAAGTGAAAATGGTGACAATTAAGTATCGCAATCTAGGCCATAATTGGGAGTTCAGCGAAGAATCTAAAACTCGGTTACGCCAGTATTATGATGCTAATAAGTTGTTAGTTGATTGTCTAAATAGTAGTCGTAATCTTAGTCCGACAATAAAAGCGCATATCGAAGAGACTTTTTTATTACCTCAAACTAAATACTTTCAGCAATAAAAGTGACAGATATCGCCGTCTTTTTAGACAAGATATATCTATTACACCAAAACTGAAGCAGATATTAACCGCCTAAATTGAATTGTTAACTATACTTAAACTCAAACACACTCATTAAGTTGTTTCATATCCTCTGGCGGCTGCACTTGCTTTTGCAAACTAATTTTGTCGCCAACTTCATAGCCAGAATTAAAGCCAGCCTCGCTGCTGACTTGAGAATCTGTTCTCGTTTTAACTTTAACACCTCGGCCTTTTAAATAATCGTCGATCGCCAGTTGATTCTTCTCAAACATCGATCGCACTACAATAGCAGGAGTAGCTGCCGTATCAGCCGAGCCCGGAATCCCCGACTCCTCCATCTCCCGCTTTTGTTCCAACAACCTTTGCCGCAACCTTGTCGCGCATCCAACCCGAAAAGCATTCAGATACGCCAGTCCCCGGCCGCTTCCCTTGCGGTATTTCGCCCGTTTCTCGATCGCCGAACTCAAATATTCGTAAAGGTGCTTGCAAACAATCAGATTTGTAGAGCTTCCCACCAAAAACATACTACCAGTATAAGTGTTCCGCATACCAGTACAACCATTAGCTTCGGCAATTCCCGAAAGCAGCATCATTTTCCAAGTCACAAATTTGGATGTTGTTTCAACTGAGTTTTCGTCAATCTCTTCTTGGTGATTTGGGCCTAAATCGGCGAGGCTGAGATTGTACTGTGCTAGTAAAAGGGAAGCTTTTTCGGCCGCCGCCGTCGATTCGTTTTCGTTGGATGAGGTGGCGAGGGCTAGGAGTTTTTTGATTTTTTCGACAATACTTGTGTCTGCCATTGTTCGATGGGTTGTGGGTGAGGGTAGGCGGTGGTATGGATTTCGGGATATTTCTATTTTACTGGAGTTTGGAATGTGCGATCGTTCTTTTAGGATTTTTTTGAACCGCAGAGGGCGCAGAGGGCGCAGAGGAAGAGAGAATGGAAAGAAGTTTGCAACTTATGGGTGGATTGGCCTACTATTCGAGGACTTCTAGGACTGATTTGGGCGCCAATTTATCTTTAAACCAGACAATTTTTGCAGGCACATCTTGGATATTCACTCCGGCTTTTTCTAAATTCAGTCGTTCGGAAATAGCTAAAATCAAGTTATCGCATCCAGACTTCTGTACTTGTGCAAATTTCTTTTGTAAATACTCCGGCCGCCAATAGCCGACTATTTCTAATATAAACACTCGCCCGTCGGGATGTACTAACCGAAAGTCGGGAATCATCACGCTTCCGGGAATTGGAATTAAGTCTACTTCCCGTTCGAGTTTCCACTCAGTTTTTAAGCTGTCCCACCTGCTAGCAAATGCTGCTTCTAGCATACTATCATAGGGTTTGCCTGGGGGATAGTGGCTGACTAAACCGCAGTCGGAATTTAGGGTAAATTTACCTGTTTTCACAACGCCGCTAAAGGCATCTTTGGTTTGGAGAGTTGAGTGCATACTCCATTTGGTGACGTGTAGGAGTGCGGGCAGCATTTTGGCGAGGGCTAAGCCGTAGCGCGTGCTGGGTTTGAACAAGCTTGTAGGCCCGTCTATTGTGAGGGTGAAACCGTGGTCTGCATCGCCTTCGATGTAGGTCATTAATTGAAATAGTTTTAAATACCGAAATAGGAGTTTGTATTCTCCTGGATCGTTGCGGTGGGCGGTTAATTGGACTTGACTTGCTCGGTAAAATATGCCTTGAACTTGGGAAAGATTGTATTTGTGAAGCAGGTTTTCGGGAGTGGGTGCGTCGAATTGGGTGAGGATTTTGTTTTCGTTTAAATCGGCGTATAAACCTGTACTGATTTCGTGTGTAAAAACTTCTCTATTTAAGTCTTGGCTGAGCTCTGTTGCTACTGTTTCGAGGGTTGTTTGGGTGGATTGCGGGCTGGGAGTCGATCGCGCGGACAAGGCAAAAACCCGCTGTCTCAAGTCCGATGGTTCTAGGGGGCTGATGACTTCCAAGGTGCTGAAACCGCCTTTGAGGAGGTGCGCTAATCCCCGTTTCAGCCGATAGTCGGGGCTGTCGCCTTCTAATTCTAGCAAGCGTCCGTCGAGTTCGCCTTGGGTTTTGCCGATCGACTCTTGGAAGCAGTCGATCGTTTCGGTAGCTGCATCTAGGTTTTTTGCATCTATCTTGAGGCGTAATGGGATGATTGATTCGCCGTTTTGGCGGTGGCTTAGTAAGTCGGTTGGTAACATTTGACATTTGACAGTTGATAGTTGACAGTTGATAGTTGACAGTTGATCGAAGGAAGAAGGAAGAATTTAGGGCTACCAGGGAATGTCATCATCATCTCCCCATTTTGCCGGTGATTCTGCTACTTTTTTTGTTGTCTTGGGAATTTCATCATCATCATCTCCCCATTTTGCGGGTGTTTCTGCGGCTTTTTTTGTTGTCTCTCGGTTGACTCCGTAAATTGGTGTTGGTTTGACAATTTCTAATTTCGGATATTCGGTTGGTGGCGGTTCTATTTGTGTTTTTGGTTGGGGTTTGTGAACTTGCATTCCGCCTCGGCGACGCTGGGATGTTCTTTCTTCGCTAGTGTCTTCGGTGACGACTTCGTAGAGAATTGCTAGTTTGTTTACATCGCTGCTTTTGCGGAGAACTCTACCTAATCTCTGGATGTATTCGCGTTCGCTACCGGTGCCTGATAAGATGATCGCAATTCTGGCGTCGGGTACGTCTACTCCTTCATTGAGAACGTGGGAGGCGACGAGGGTTTTGTATTCGCCGCTGCGAAATCTATCGAGGATTTCGTGCCTTTCTTTGACTGGGGTTTGGTGGGTGATTGTGGGGATGAGAAATTCTTGGGAAATTCGGTAAACTGTGGCGTTGTCTCCGGTGAAGATTAGGGTGCGCTGGGGAGAGTGTTCGGCTAGGATTTGGGCTAAAATTCGCAGTTTCCCTTCGGTACAAAGAGCGATTTCTTTGGCTTGGCGGTGGGCAATCATGGCGCGTCTTCCTAATGGCGATCGCGCGCTGGCCATGATAAACTGTTTCCATCCTTCGAGGCTGGATATTTTGATGTTAGACTGTTTTAAGAAGTCGTTGCGAATGTTCATGGCTTCGCTGTAGCGATCGGTTTCTTCTTTTGACAGTTTGACCATGATTTGAACTATTTTATGTTCGGCTAAGGCGTCGCCTGCCAAATCTTCTGGTCTTTTGCTATATACTGTCGGGCCGACGAGGAAATGTAAGTCGCTGTGGCGGCCGTCTGTGCGATCGGGTGTTGCTGTCAATCCCAGTCGATAAGGGGCGATCGCATATTCGGATATTACTCGATAAAAGTCCGTTGGTAAATGGTGGCATTCGTCAAACACCAGCAAGCCGTATTTATTCCCCAAGGTTTCTGCATGAATACTTGCGCTGTCGTAGGTTGCGACTAAAATTGGCGTTTTGTCCCGCGAACCTCCGCCCAACAATCCGATTTCGATGTCGGGAAATGCTGCTTTTAAATTAGCGTACCACTGGTGCATTAAATCGAGAGTTGGTACTACAATTAATGTACTGCGACCCGTGACTTGCATCGCTAATTGTGCTACGTAAGTTTTGCCGGAAGCGGTGGGGAGGACGACTACTCCTTGACTTCCTGCTTCTTGCCAAGCTGCGAGGGCTTCTTGTTGATGCTGGTAAGGCTGCATTTCGACGCTGGGCACGAGTTCGAGTAGTTCGTATCCCCTGGCTTCGTCGCTGAAGTGAATGCACTCTGCTTGGAGAGATTCTACCAGCGGGCGGTAGTGAATGGCTCGAATTCGGTATTTTTCGACGCGATCGTCCCATGTCGCAAAGTCCACCCAGTCTCTGCCTTTGGGCGGCGGGTGCAACAGGAGCGTTCCGCGATCGAATGTTAATGTAGGTATGCGTGGCATTTTTTAGATAGTCGGCGAGTTATGCCTGTTAAATTATAGGCGATCGATCAAATATATTGACAGCAGACTCTCTATAAGTTAGTTTTTTTTTAAGCAAATCTTTAGAACCACAATCTACTTTATACGGTGCTGTGCTGTTTGTAGAGATTTTTACCATTTTTTAGAGCAGATAAGTTTGCCACACTGTCAAAAGTTTGATCGTTCGGACTTTAGTCCTTCCTGCTGAGTTGGAAAAGAAAGGACTGAAGTCCGAACGATCAAACCTGAAAAGAAAGGACTGAAGTCCTTACTACGAACCTGTTTTTACAGATTTTCGCAATGCTCCAAGTTCACTTATTCTCAGAATAATATGTTTGACTTTATCAGATACAAACAAAATTTTTTAAACGCTACTCAGGGCTGGGATAACGAGAAATGGAGCAATTTTAATGATAATCCGTTCCTGATTTCTTCCCCAATCCTTCAAAATTGTCATGTCAAGAATTGCCGCTTGGTTGAAAGTCGGGCAAAAATGTTGGAATATTTGCCTAAAGATAGTGTGGTTGCTGAGGTAGGGACTCAATACGGACTGTTTGCCGAAAAAATACTTTCTATTGTCAAGCCCAAAAAACTGCATCTTATCGATTATAATTTTGACTTATTTAAAGCAGAGGTAAGTCAGCAACAAAAAATTATATTTCAAGAGGGCATAGAAAATGGGACAATCGAGCTTCATGAAGGCGATTCCTCAACAATTTTAGCCAGTTTTCCAGAGGAGTATTTTGACTGGATATATATCGATGCAGATCATGCTTATGAAGGTGTCTACAAAGATATTTATGAGGCATATACTAAAGTTAAATCTGACGGAATGTTGGTTTTTAATGACTATACGAATTGGTCGGTATGCGAAATCATACCTTACGGTGTGGCGAAAGCGGTAAATGAGTTTTGTATCGCGAATAACTGGGAAGTAGTATTTCTGGCGCTTCAGTTTCTCGGCTATCACGATATTGCTATCAAGAAAAACATCGGCGAAAAGGAAGTGCGGGTTCAGTTGCAAGAGTGTCAGTCACACTTGGAGAGATCGCAGCTTCAGATCCAACAACTTGGGTTAGAGTTAGAGCAGGCTAAAAGGGCGATCGACTTTATGGAAAATGATAAATTTTGGAAATTGCGATCGCAATGGCTGAAAATTAAACAAATATTCTCCTAGCCCCGCCCGATTGCCAAATCTAAAATCTCCAAGAGTATTGTCCCGGTGGGGCCAGTTTTTAGGTTAAATTCGATCGACATAAGCCTGAGATTTAAAGTATCACGTATGGAAATAGGCGTCCCCAAGGAAATCAAGGATTTGGAGTTTCGAGTTGGCCTGAGTCCAACGAGTGTCCGGGCTTGTTCGGACAAAGGCCACGCAGTTTTCGTCGAAACGAATGCTGGTGTTGGGGCCGGTTTTACCGACGAGGACTACCTTCAAGCCGGGGCGAAGATTGTCTCAAAGGCTTCCGATGTCTGGAATCGACAACTCATTGTTAAAGTTAAGGAACCACTGCCCGCTGAGTATCCGCTGATTCAAAAAGAGCAGTTGCTGTTTACATATTTGCACTTAGCAGCCGATCGCGCATTAACCGAGCATTTAATCAACAGCGGAGTCCAAGCCATCGCCTACGAAACCGTTGAACTCCCAGACCGGAAATTGCCACTGCTAACGCCGATGAGTATTATTGCAGGGCGTTTGGCCGTGCAGTTCGGAGCTCGGTTTTTGGAACGTCAGCAAGGCGGCCGAGGCGTACTTTTGGGCGGTGTACCAGGGGTAAGACCGGGCAAAGTTGTGATTTTGGGCGGCGGAATCGTCGGCACAGAGGCAGCCCGTATTGCTGTAGGAATGGGCGCTAGGGTGCAGATTTTGGATGTAAATGTCGATCGCCTCGCCTATTTGGAAACTCTGTTCGGTTCCAGAGTAGAATACCTCTACAGCAGTCCTTTGCAAATTGAAGCAGTTATCCCCGATGCTGATTTATTAATCGGTGCAGTTTTGGTGTTGGGCAAAAAAGCTCCGGTGCTGGTTTCTCGCGAATTTGTTGCGAAGATGCACCCCGGTTCTGTAATTGTTGACGTAGCCGTTGATCAAGGAGGCTGCGTAGAAACTTTGCGAGTAACTTCTCACACAAATCCTACTTATGTTGAGGAAGGAGTTGTGCATTACGGTGTACCAAATATGCCCGGTGCCGTGCCTTGGACTGCAACTCAAGCTTTGAATAACAGCACTTTGCCTTATGTTTTGCAGTTGGCAAATAGCGGGATTAAAGCTTTAGAAAATAATCCGAGTTTGGCGAAGGGATTGAACGTGCAGAATCACCGATTGGTGCATCCTGCCGTGCGCGAGGTTTTCCCGGATTTAGCTGATTAAATCTAAATCCTGTAGGGTGCGTCAGCTCGTAGCTTTTCGATTAATAAACTAACGTTATTCTGACGCACCCTACTAAATTAATGGTAAGATTATGGTTGATAAATTTGGCGGATTTCATCTAGGTTATTAGCTGCTAGCATATCAGAGGCGATCGCCTGCAAAACACCAACATCAGAAATTGCCGAAATTTCATCAAGCAGCACCAATCCTCCCTCTCCAAATTTCAGTCTCAAACCGAGTTCGATAACCTGGATAAATGCTCCTTTAGTGCGCGCTTGTTCCTCCAGTAACTGAGCATCTTTTTGAAATAGCTCAGCATCTTTTTGAGATAACTGAGCATCTTTTTGAAATAACTGAGCATCTTTTTGTGCCGCCAGTTCGTCGCCTGTAGGAATGGGAGCGCCACTAGCATAGCACCAGCGCAACCAAGTACCAGCGACATTTTCAAATTCACCTTCCCACAGAGTTAGTCCCAAACCGACTTCGGGAAACCAAGCATCAGTTTTGGGCGCGTAGGATTGATTTTGCAATTCAAAGACTCGCAGCGTACTACCTCTCAACTCGCGTAGCGGATCGTACACAACATAATAAGGGATTCGCATTCGAGCGTAATCTATTAACTTGCTGCCCAATTCATTTCCCGGAGTTGGGGAAACAATTTCGACCGCAATTTCGGGAGGTTTGCCAAATTCCCAAAATAAATACGATCGCACTTGTCTTTCCCACCAATCCTCAGCACCAGTAATATTGATACTGAGAAAAACATCCGGGGCGACTCCAGGTTGACGCACGCTGCTGAACAAACCAACATTTGCCGCCGCAATAAAGGGAACAGTAATGCCCGTATCGCCACCACTATATAAAACCGTTGTCAGCAATCGCTGCTGTTTTTCGTTGATGAAGCTGTCCAAAGGAGTATCGTCTTCTAAAACTAAGTTGCTAATATCTGGCAACTGACTCGGATCGAGGGTTAATGGCTCAGACATAGGTAGTCGAGATGAGAACTATCTGCCACAACAATTTTAACATCATGGGCATGGGGCATTTATATGACTCGCATCGCCGAATTAAAATTTAATAGCAAAAAACACTTGACAAATTCGCGGAGATAGTGCACAGTAGTGATTCGTGACCGATGCGGAACTGGCGGAATTGGTAGACGCGCATGATTCAGGTTCATGTGGTGCAAGCCTTCCGGGTTCAAGTCCCGGGTTCCGCATTCCCAAGGCAGACAAAAGTTTGGGGTTAACCCGATACAGGCAATTAACCCCATTCGCTCTGCTGAATTAAACAATGATTACAAGTATTCAAAATCCCCTAGTTAAAGAAGTCCGCAGGCTGCACAGCTCGAAGGGACGCAGGGATCAACAATTATTTTTACTCGAAGGGACGCACTTGCTGGAAGAAGCTTGCGCGGCCCAACACAAGCTAGCAACGGTTTGTTGTACTCCCGAATGGCTGGATCAGCACGATCGACTGTGGGAGCAAATTTGTAGTTTAGCCGATCGCACAGAATTAGTAAGTGCCAAAGTGTTAGAGGCGATCGCCACCACAGTTCAACCCAACGGCATTATAGCCACCGCACCGCGCACCGCAAAACCGCCGGCAGAACTATCAACTTTAGGAATAGCCCTCGAAACAATCCAAGATCCCGGCAACTTAGGGGCGATCGTCCGCACGGCTGCGGCTGCTAATGCCGACGGTTTGCTGCTGAGCGCAGATAGCGCAGATTTAGACCATCCCAAGGTGCTACGCGCCTCCGCCGGAACTTGGTTTAAGCTGCCAATCACAGTCACTCCAGATTTAAACGCCGAAGTCTCCAGGTACAAAAATCGAGGGATGCAAATTTTAGCAACCGTCGCCGACGCAAGTTTAACTTATTGGGAAGTAGATTTGCGAGTGCCGACTCTAATAGTTTTGGGCAACGAAGGATCTGGGTTGTCGCCAGAATTGAGAAGTTTAGCCGATCGACAAATCCAAATCCCTCTAAATCGCAGCGTCGAATCTTTAAATGTGTCGATCGCCTCCGCCCTAATTTTGTACGAAGCGGGGCGGCAAAGAAGTCATTAGTCATTAGTCATCAGTCATCAGTCATTAGTCATTGGTCATTGGTCATCAGTCATTATCTCAGTCCTTCCCGCATAACATCTATGTTACAGGTTTGCACCCCCCAGTCCTGTCTAGCGTGGTCAAAAAGTCTCTCAAACGCTTGCAATCTCGTAGGGTGTGCACTGCGCACCAGTTGAATGTGACACCCATAGTGCCGACACCAGTTGACT